>DXFT01000157.1 GCA_019114285.1 Candidatus Odoribacter faecigallinarum | reverse complement strand
TCTATACGGTCTATACGGAGAAGGAGCAGAGCGAGGGTCGTGTGGACTGCATCGTGGAGACGGACAAGTATGTCTATATCTTTGAGTTCAAGTTGGACGGCACGGCGTCGGAAGCGTTGGCGCAAATCGAGGCGAAGGGCTACGCCCGTCCTTATGAGGCGGACGCGCGCAAACTGTTCCGCATCGGTGCGGTTTTCTCCTCCCAGACAGGCACCATATCCGACTGGGCAGTGGAATAAGCAACATCAAAACATTTCATTCAACGTTCATCATTCGTTGTTCATTCCCTTTATACCTGTTTTGCTTAGGGAACAACAAGGATTCACTCCCCGTCCAACTTAGGTTTGTTTCCGGTCTGGACCAAAGGTGAACCAAAGTTGAACTAAAGGTGAACCTAAGTTGCTACGGGAACAGAACGGGATTAGGATTAGAGATAAACGATTAATGATTAATGAATGTATTTGGAAGTCATGCCTCGTTCAGCATGGCGATACGGGTATTGAACGGGAAAAATTTCATTCCCGCTCAATTTTTAAACAATACATCCTTATACTTGATCAAGTTATAGATGCCGACAATCGCCACTCCAACTCCCACCGCTGCAAGAAAATAAACTAATCCCATAATTATCTATCCTCCTATTTTTCAATTTCGGAATATTTTCCATGGATTTTTATCCTCTTTTTACTCCATATAGCTGCTGTTGTCCCAGCAATGGGTACACAAGTCTTCCTTGGGCAAGCCGATGGCTTCCACCAGGTCGTCCAGCCGCTGGAACTGCAAGGAATCCAGCTGCAAATGCTGGCACATGACTTTCACCATCTCCTTGTACTTGTCGGAATCCGGGTCGGTGTAAGGCTTCAGGATTTCATCCGTCAAGTCCGAAGTGCCCTCCAAATCGCGGATGACGCGACGGGCAAACAAATCGAAGGTTGAACGCGAAGTCGAGAAGTTCAGGAAACAGCACGGAAATATCAATGGCGGACAGGCAATCCGGATATGCACCTCCTTCACCCCGCACTCCCTCAGTTTCACCACATTGTCCTTCAACTGCGTGCCCCGCACGATGGAATCGTCCAAAAAGACAATCTTGGCATCCCGCGTAAAGGCTTCGTTGGGCAACAATTTCATTTTTGCCACCAAGTCCCGCATGTTCTGGTTCTGCGGCATGAAGCTCCGGGGCCAGGTCGGCGTATATTTCACAAACGGGCGCTTATAGGGAATCCCTTTCTCGTTGGCATAACCGATGGCATGCCCCACGCCTGAATCCGGAATACCGGCGGCAAAATCCGGGGTCAGTGCATCCCGGCGAGCCATTGCCGCCCCGCAACGGTAACGCGCATCCTCTACATTGATACCTTCATAATAAGCTGAGGGATAACCGTAATACACCCACAGGAAAGAGCAAATCTGCTTGCGGCAGCCGGGAGCGATGATTTGCGTAATGCCATCTTTGGAAACCCGCACCGCTTCACGAGGTCCCAAATCGCGCACCAAGGTGTAACCCAAATTGGTGAATGAAGAACTCTCGCTCGCCACCACATAGCCGAACTCATTTTTCCCGATAATGATAGGCGTCCGCCCGAATTTGTCGCGTGCAGCATAAATGCAACTGTCCGTCAGGATTAAAAAGGAGCACGAGCCTTTCACCGTCCGATATACATTCTCTATCCCTTCCTTGAATGTCTCGCCCTGGTTTATCAGGATGCTCACCACTTCTGCCGGGTTGATTGCCGAGCCGGACATCTCCGCAAAATGAATCTTATTCTTCAACAGCCCGTCGGCAATTTCCTGCAAATTGTCCATGCGCCCCACCGTCACCACGGCAAAACGCCCCAAGTGGGAAGTCACCGTAATCGGCTGGGACTCCATGTCGCTAATCACCCCGATACCCAGGTTAGAACCCCGGAAACGCTCCAGTTCCGGTTCAAACTTGTTCCGGAAATACGCACTCTCGATGCTATGGATGGAACGCACGAAATCCTCCCCGTTATAAAAAGCCATACCTGCTTTCTTCGTCCCCAAATGGGAGTGGTAGTCTGTGCCGTAAAATACATCAGCGACACACTCCTTACGGGAAACACAACCAAAAAAACCGCTCATAATTGTAGTAAATTAAATTGACTGCGCAAAATTACAATTTTCCATCAACAATCAAAGTGCGGCAAAAAAGGATTCAACGGTTCATTCTCTTCCTGGCACACCATGATACGGAAGTGCAACCCCTCCTTTGCCAACATCTCCATTTCCTCTGGCCAATATTCCATAAACACTTCCCCTGCCCCATACACGCAACGCCACACACTAATCTTATCCCGCTTGATGCCAATCTTTTCCAATTCCCCATACTTCCCTTTCAAAAGGCCTACAAAATTACTGATGTAATAGATGGGCAGGTCTCCAAACACCTCGTCATAGTCCATGGACAATATCCACGCACCGTTCTCTTCCCCATCGTGTTCCACATCCAATATGGAATCAATCAACTTCATTTGCACAGGCAAATCCACTTCTATTTTCAAAAAATACGTATCATTCATAACTTTGCAATAAAACGCCGTAAATATAAGGAAAAATCCTCACATACATTTCGCCTATTTTTTATAATTTTGCGCCCTGTTATCTAAAACACAAACAACATGAAGCATATAGACTTCCAACCGGCTTTGTTCCAAACGCTCAAAAACTACAGTAAAGAGAAATTCTTATCCGACCTCATGGCAGGCATCATCGTGGGCATTGTCGCCCTGCCGCTTGCCATCGCCTTCGGCATCGCTTCCGGCGTCAGTCCGGAAAAAGGCTTAGTAACCGCTATCATCGCGGGTTTCCTCATCTCCTTCCTGGGCGGCAGCACCGTCCAAATCGGCGGTCCCACAGGCGCTTTCATTGTCATCGTCTATGGCATCATCCAGCAATTCGGGCTGGAAGGGCTTGCCATCGCCACCGTCATGGCAGGCATCATCCTCGTGCTCATGGGGGCTTTCAAGTTAGGCACCGTCATCCGCTTTATTCCCTATCCCATCATCGTGGGGTTTACCAGCGGCATTGCCCTGACCATTTTCACGACCCAAATCAAAGACCTTTTCGGGCTGTCCATCGCGGAAGTCCCGGCAGACTTCCTCTCCAAATGGGCGGTTTACTTCCGGCATTTCAACACCACCAACTGGCTTTCCCTCGCCATCGGCGTCGGGAGTATCCTGCTGATTCTCCTGACTCCCAAGTTCAGCAAAAAGATTCCCGGCTCACTTGTCGCCATCGTGGCCATGACGCTCGTCAGCTACTTTCTGCGCAACCATTTCGGCGTCACGGGCATCGAGACCATCGGCGACCGCTTTGAAATCAATGCTGCCATGCCGGTACCTGCCCCCCTGCCGTTTGACATGGGGACCATCAACCAGCTCCTTCCCGCCGCTTTCACCATCGCCGTGCTCGGAGCCATCGAATCCCTGCTTTCCGCCACGGTGGCGGACGGCGTGACCGGGCACAAGCATAATTCCAACACCGAACTCATCGCCCAAGGGACTGCCAACATCATCGTGCCCTTCTTCGGAGGTATTCCCGCCACCGGTGCCATCGCCCGCACCATGACGAACATCAACAACGGGGGGAAAACGCCGGTCGCCGGGCTTATCCACGCCGCCGTGCTCCTGCTCATCCTGCTCTTCCTGGGACCGCTCACCAAGCATATTCCCATGGCATGCCTTGCCGGGGTGCTGGTCATTGTTTCCTACAACATGAGCGAATGGCGCACTTTCCGCTCCCTGATGAAGAACTCACGGTCAGACGTAGCTGTCTTGCTCGCCACTTTTTTCCTCACCGTCATTTTTGACCTCACCATAGCCATCGAGGTGGGCTTGCTCCTTGCCATGGTGCTTTTCATGAAGCGCGTGAGCGAAGCCACCAAAATCTCCGTCACCAAGCATGTCGTGGACCTTTCCCACGAAAGTGAAATCACCCACGAAGACGAAAAGCTCTCCGTGCCCACCGGCGTGGAAGTATATGAGATTGACGGCCCTTTCTTCTTCGGCATCGCCAACAAATTCGACGAGTGCATGAAAACCATCGGCGACAAGCCCCTCATCCGGGTCATCCGCATGCGCAAGGTGCCGTTCATGGACACCACCGGGCTGCATAACCTGGAAAGCCTTTACCGCCTTTCCAGCAAGGAGAAAATCAAGGTCATTCTCTCCGGCGTGAACCCGGAGGTACGGCAGGTACTGGTCAAATCCGGCTTCGCCCGCGTCATCGGTGAAGAAAACATCTGCCCGCACATCCACGCTGCCCTTGACCGTGCCCGCGAAATGCTGCAACAGGAACCTTGATTTTGCCCCTTCCCCTACAGGTTGCTTCCTGCCAAGCTGAAGCAGGTCATACAAAAAGGATGCTCACCCCAATGGCGGCATAAATAAACGCCTCCACGACATGCACCCATAAGGCGATGCGGGGATGGGACATGAGGGGACGGGCAAGACGCCCGGCAAGCACCGCCACAAGGGAGAAAATGACAAACGCCTGCACCATGAAAATCAAGCCCAGCAGCAACATCTGAAGCACCGGACGGGCTGCATCCGGCGCTACAAATTGGGGGAAGAACGCCAGGAAAAAGAGAATGACTTTCGGGTTGAGCAGGTTCATCAGGATGCCTTTCCGGTAAAGTTTGCCGGAGAAGGCTTTCCCCTCCTCCAAACGGAAAGGATTCTCCCGGCGGGCACGGAACGCTTTCACTGCCAGGTAAAGCAGGTAAGCCGCACCGGCAAATTTCAAGGCAAGGAATGCCGTCGGCGAACTCATGAGCAAGACTGACACCCCCAGGCTGACTGCCGTCACATGGGCAATCAACCCGGTACATAAGCCCGCGGCAAAAACAACACCCGCCTTCCATCCCCGGGTAATGCCCTGCGTGAGGACGAAAAGGATGTCCGGACCCGGCATGAGGGTCAAAAGTACTGCCGCTGTTATAAATCCTCCGATATTCAATGTATTCTCTTTTTACAAACCCGCAGCCCCTGCCCCAAAAAGCAAGGGAGCGATTATTTTCCGTCCAAATATAGAAAAGATTCTCCCAATCACCATAATCCCGGACAGAATTATTACTTTTGGGGCAGAAAAGAAAAATAGTCAATAACAATAAAAATCAATTCGAATGAAAAAAGGATACATCGTACTGATTGTCATTGCCGTCATTGTGGTCGGCATCTTTATGTGGTTCAAGGGAACGTATAACAGCATGGTCACCTTGCAGGAAGGAGTAAGCGCGCAATGGTCCAACGTGGAAAACCAGTACCAACGCCGTTTAGACCTGATACCCAATTTAGTAAACACCGTCAAAGGCTATGCCGAGCACGAGAAAAGCACGCTCGACGAGGTAACGGAAGCCCGTGCAAAGGCGACCCAGATGCAAATCAACGTGGAGGATCTCAACGAAGCCACCATGCAAAAACTGAATGCCGTGCAGGGAGAACTCTCGTCCGCCCTGTCGCGCCTGATGGCTATTTCCGAGAATTATCCAGACTTGAAAGCCAACGAGAATTTCCGCGATTTGCAGGCACAGTTGGAAGGCACGGAAAACCGCATCGCCGTGGAAAGACGGAAGTTCAATGACACTGCCCGCGGATACAATACCTACATCCGGCAATTCCCCAAAAACATGGTGGCAGGCATGTTCGGTTTTGACGCAAAACCTTATTTTGAGGCAGAAAGCGGAGCTGCACAAGCCCCCAAAGTGGAATTTTAACCGCCACAGGCAAAACTGCAACGCATGACACCAGCCAAGTATTTCACGCCTGCGGAGAAGGAGGCTATCGTGGACGCCATCCGGGAAGCGGAGAAGAATACCTCCGGGGAAATCCGCGTGCATATCGAGAACCACGCTAAAAAAGCCACACTGGACCGCGCCGCGCAAGTGTTTGCAGACCTCAAGATGCACAAGACCGCGCTCCGAAACGGGGTGCTGGTCTATGTCGCTTTGGAGGACCACAAACTCGCCATTCTCGGGGATGCCGGCATCAACGCCAAGGTCCCTGCCGGCTTCTGGGACAACATTACCGCCCGCCTGGCAGGACATTTCAAGGAAGGGCATGCCTGCCAGGGGCTGTGCGAAGCCATCCTTGCCATCGGCGAACAACTGAAGGCTTATTTCCCCTACCAGCAAAATGACATCAACGAATTGCCGGACGACATTTCTTTCGGCAGCGACAAATAAACGACCATGAAAATGAAGATACCGTTCCTCAAAGGGATACTTGCCCTTTTGTTATTGTGCATGACCTTTACCGCCCCGGCACAGGAGTTCCCGGAACCGATGCAACCGCGCCGGCTGGTCAATGACTTCGCCGGGATGTTCTCGGCACAGGAGGGCAACCGGCTGGAGCAAAAGCTGCGCCGGTTCAACGATACTACCTCCACCCAAATTGCCATTGCCACGGTGGCTTCCCTGCACGGCTATGCGCCAAACGATTATGCCCAACGATTGGCGGAGCAATGGGGCGTGGGGCAAAAGGGCAAGGACAACGGCATACTGATTGTCCTGAAGCCCAAAACCCGGCAGGAAGCCGGACAAATTGCCATCACGGTAGGCTACGGCTTAGAAGGCGTAGTCCCGGACGCTATCGCATCACGCATCATCCGAAACGAAATCATCCCGGCTTTCCAGCAGGGAGCTTACTTTACCGGCATCGACCGCGCCACGGACATCCTGATGAAACTCACCAGCGGGGAGTTCACTGCCGAACAATATGCCAAACAAGGCGGCAGGGGCATCGGATGGTTCTTCGTGCCTTTCATCCTGATTATTTTCCTTGCCCCCCTGTTCAGAAGGCATCGCAACACTTATACGGCAGATAACCGTGGCAGCCACGGCGACTTCTTTCCGCCCATCTTCTTCGGCGGTTTCGGAAGCGGTGGGAGCAGTTTCGGTTCTTTCAGCAGCGGCAGCGGCACTTTCGGGGGCTTCGGCGGAGGAGGCTTTGGAGGCGGGGGTGCCAGCGGGGAGTGGTAATCACCCCTCCCGCATGTCCCGGATTTCCTTAGTCAGGCGTTGGAAATCTTCAGGATAGACATCCCCTATGGTTCCTATGCGGAATGTATCGGCATCCGAAACCTTGCCCGGATAAATGACAAACCCGCGCTGCTTCAAGGCATCGTAAAACTCCGTAAAAGAGAAAGCGGCATCCGGATAAAGGAAAGAAGTGATAATGGGTGATTGCTTCTCCGGTGACAACAATGTCCGGAAACCGGCAGCCGCCATGCCTTCCACCAACGCGCGGTGGTTGCGGCAATAACGGATATAACGGGCTTCTATCCCCCCTTCTTCCTCCAATTCCTTCAATGCCTGAAAGAAAGCACGCACCACATGGGTCGGTGAAGTAAAACGCCATTTCCCGTGCCCGCGTTCCATCTCTTCCCATTGGGCGTAAATGTCCAAAGACAGGGAACGTGCCACTCCTTTGCACGCCTCCAATTTCTCCCGCCGGGCAATGATGAAAGTAAATCCGGGTACCCCTTGGATGCACTTGTTCGCGCTGCTAATCAGGAAATCAATGCCCAAGCCCCGGATGTCGATGGGAATCCCTCCAAAGCTGCTCATGGCATCCACAATCCAAGTAATGCCCCGTCCCCGCAAGACTTCGGCAATGCCTTCAATGGGGTTCAGCAAGCCCGTGGTCGTCTCGCTGTGTACCACGGAAAAGTGGGTAATGCCCGGATGCTCGTCCAATGCCCGCACCACAATTTCAGGCGTGACCAACTCCGTTTCTTTCAACGATACCAGCACATAATTCAGGTGATAGTAATCGGCAATGGTCGCCATGCGTTTCCCATACGCCCCGTTGGCAACAATCAGGAGCTTGTCTTCCGGACGAACCGTCGCGCCCAAGGTGGCTTCCACCCCATACGTGCCACTTCCCTGAAGAAGGACCGTAGTATATTCTTTCTCATCCAGACCGGCAATTTCCAGCAACTTCCGGCGAATCACCGTGACCACCCCTTCGTTGTAATCCTTGTCCCAGGTACACCAATCCTGTAGCATTGCCCTTTTCACGCTCTCCGACGTACTTAAAGGTCCCGGAGTCAGCAGCAAATAATTTCTTTTCGTCATGGCTTCTTATCTCGTTATTTCTCCCTTATTGATTTTTGCAATATAATCCGGCAATTCCGTGATATTGTCCAACACGGCATTCGCACCGGCAGCCCGCATCCGTTCTGCCACTTCCCGTTTCATCTCTGCCAGCCGGTCGGCAGACATGGCATTGTATTCCTCTTCATTCAGTCCCAATTCATTACTTCCGGTAATGATTCCGACAGACCAGGCTTTCGCATTCACTCCTTCCCGGATGTCGGCAATCGTATCGCCCACCTTTACCACCGCATCCACGGAATCCACCGCCAAGTCTATCATGTTCCGGTAAATCATATAAGGCGCAGGACGTCCTGCCGGCAAATGGTCCGGTGTCACCAGGTTGTCCACCATATATCCCTTGGCAGCAGCCCCGGGACGAACCACATCCATCATCGCCGAGGTATAACCGGTAGTCGAGCCAATCTTGATGCCTTCCCCCCGCAAATACCCCATCGTGTCCACCACTCCCGGCAGAGGAGTGGTAAAATCTTCCAATGAAGCAAACAAATGGTGCTCAAAACTTCCATACATCACGTCCACATCCTCCAAGGTCCAGTCCCTGCCATGCACTTCCCGGAATTTCCGGTTGACTTCCGGCATCCGCAAAATCGCCTTGATGTGCTCTATTTTCAACAAACCCATCGGTTCCCGCGCCTGCTTATAGGTAATGTCCACCCCTTGCTCGCCAAACACGCGCAAGAAGGCATTCAAGGGGGCAAAACAACCGAAATCCACCGCCGTGCCCGCCCAATCCATAATTATACATTGAATCTTTGCCATTTCACGATTAATTTAAACCATTCGACTTTCAAATCATTACATTTATGCTTTACTTTGCAAAAGGAAGCCGATGCTCCCGTTTTGCACCGCAAAAGTAAAGAGGACCGGCTACTGAAAAAAATGAATCCGGGAAATTCATAAAATTCATTTCACGGATTAAGATTCAGACAAATTCATAAAAACATGATGAGAAAAGAGGATTTAATGACAGTCTATGAGTCCATTGGACAACTCCGTGACCAAGGCATCAAAATGAAAGACATCGCCGACCGCCTGGACATGCCGCCCAGCGTCCTGTCAGCCATATACTCCACTGTGCTACCCGCCTACTTGGACAATCTTTCCCGCCAAGAAGAAGACGCCGCCTTGGAAAACGCGCTATCCCTCGTCAATAATGTTTCAAAAAAAAGGTTGCTCTCCAGCCTGCCCGATATGCTCCGGCAATTGCAAAACTATTGCTCTCCCGTCTCGGAAATCACCCTTCCCATTGAAAAAGCCCTTGCCGAAGGTGTCAGGCTCACCGTAGCGGAAATCGGCAATTACACAGGTGTTTACCAGAGTTACAGCCTGTCCTCCTCTTCCGATGCCTTGAAAATGGAACCTTACCTGATTATACCTTCTCCAGACGGGCATTCCGTCCGGGTAGGACGCCTGAGTGCCTACCGCACCCTGCAATGGGGGACGGGCATCATCAACAACCACCAGAACTTTTACGTCACGTTCAGCGAAACCGCCCCGCCCCAACTCAATCTGGTCACCCTCTACCTGCAATTGCCCTTCCGGGAACACCCCGGCATGCTGAGGGGACTTTATCTGGCATTGGACTACAACCGCAATCCCATCGCCCGGCGCATCGTGCTGGTCAAACAATCGGAAGCAGTTGCCGCAGAAGACTTTGCCAACCTGAAAAGCGGCATCATCGCCAAAGACCAGCTCACCCCGGAACAGGAGGTTTACTACCAATACACTTGCCAACCCGGAGACTATATCAAAATGTGTACGGTTCCTACCCCCCACTTAGACGCTTCCGACCTGGCACGCGAAAAGAAGATGCTTGAATTATAACATGGAAACAGGAAGCCCGGCAGGCGTTGTTTCCACCACCGGAGCAGGCGCTTGCCGCCTGTGCCTCCGCAACAGGTAAACAAAAGCCCCCGAAAACAGCAGGCAACAGGCAATGCCCACAAAGCCTGCCAACCGGTTATAGAAGGGCAACCACTCGATTTCCGGAGAGAAAAACTCCTTTACCGTCAAGACCACCACCGTGCCCGAATAACCGATAAAATCAATCAGCACGATGAAGAACCCCACATTTCCTCGAATCCGGAAACAGGCAATAAAGCGGTCAAAGAATATCGTCTGGAACGTCAGGAAACCGATATACAGGCACAGGCTCTGGATAAACAGCCACAACAACGGGTCTAACTGCAACTCCTCATAACGGATAGACACATAAGCCATAGTCACCATGCCTGCCATCACCAAGCCCAACAACACCAGCAAGGCACGGAAATTATCCCGCACAAATATCATCAATCCGAAAATGGTCAGAATAATCAAGGTGACCACACTGTCCAACTGGGCAAATATCCAGGAAGAATAACCGTTGCCTTTCACGTCAAAAATCTTGACCAAAAAGTCCTCCTTAATGTCCCGCACGACGACCAACATCAGGTTTGCCACCAACAGCATCACCAAGAAAGGCATGTAATTCCGGAACAATGCCCAGCGTTGCTTTCCATCCAGCGTGCAACGTTCCGACTTCTGGAGAACATCCTCTTCCGTCGGGGCAGGCAGGCAATGCAGGCAATACCCCAACAGGCACAGCACCGGCAAGGCACAAGCGCCAATTACCGCCGGCATCCAAAACTCATCCACATGGAAATGGTTCATCACATACAGCCCCACCGACTTCGCCGTCCCCGAACTCACCACCATGCTAATCCCCAACAGGCTTGCCAACAAATCCGTCACCCGCCGCCCTTCTATAAAACTGAAAATCACGCCCCACATGCACCCCAAAGCAAGCCCGTTGAAAAACATGGCAAGCACGTTCCAAGGCACCGGCAGCACGGCAAAAAATACCAACGCCATCTCCGCAATCCCCACAGAGAACAAAATAAACCCCAAACGGGCTTCCCGCCGCAACTCGGAAATGACTTTTATACCCGCGAATTTTGCCAAAAGATACCCCAGAATCTGGACCACCGTAACGGCAATCTTATAATCCATCCCGCACACCGTCAAACCATTGAATTCCGCGGCAGTAAAAGGCTTCCGCAAGGCATACACCAGCGAATAGGAAAGCAGGGCAGCACCGCCCGCCCACAAAATAAAAAGAATATCAGAGAGTAGTTTATTTTTCTTCATACCCATTGCATCAACATGTTTCATTTTGCCGATGCAAAACTACCCCCGGAATATGACGGATATGTTTATGAAATGTTACGACATTGTTACAACATAACCCTTGACTATTGCTGCCAGGACCGATAGGGACATACCGCCAACGCCGCATTGTAGTAACGCTCCTCCCCGGTCACTTCTTGTCCTAACCACGCCGGGCGTTCAAACTCTTCCTCCTCGCTTCCCAATTCCACTTCTGCCACCACCAATCCCTCATTATCCCCATGAAATTCATCCACTTCCCAGACATGTTCTCCGCATTTCACCCAATAACGAGTCTTGTCAATCCGCCCCGGTTCGCACAACTCCAACAATTCCCAGGCATCCTTTACCGCAATCTCCTGCTCCCACTCATAACGCGACAT
>DXFT01000156.1 GCA_019114285.1 Candidatus Odoribacter faecigallinarum | reverse complement strand
AAATTCCCATGCGTAATGCGTCCATCATAATCCTAATTGCCGTTGTAGTGGCAGCGTGTGGCGGAAGGAGTGCTGCGAAGCAGTCCACCGCCGCAAGGGAGGAGGTGCAGGCGTCCCACCGGTTGGAGGTGCCACAGCCCCCTGCCCTATTAACGGACAACGGGGCACGGCTGGAATATGTCGCCGAGCATTTCTGGGAGAACTTTGACTTCGGGGACAAGACGTGGATTGCGGACACAGCAACGCTGGAGCAGGCATTTGCGGACTGGACGGGGCTGCTGGAAGCCCTGCCGGAAGGCAAGGCGGCACAATTCACCGGCAAGTGGATACGGAAGGCGGAAGGATGCCCCGAACTGCAATTGCGGCTGGCAGACATCGCCGAGTTTTATTTCTACCATCCCAATTCCCCTTTCCGCAACGAGGATTGGTATATCCCCGTGCTGGAGGGGCTGCTCGATTCGCGGCAGTTGGGCGAGGAGTACAAGGTGCGCCCCGCCTACCAGTTGGAGATGGCACGGAAGAACCGCCCGGGCATGAAGGCGAATGACTTCACTTATACGCTCGCGGACGGCAGGACAGGGCGGCTGTCGCAAGTGGAGGGGGATTACACGCTTTTGCTGTTTTATAATCCGGATTGCAACGATTGCCGGCGGGTGGAGCAATACATCGCCCACTCCAAGGTGCTTGCCCCCCTTGTCCGCTCGAAACGGTTGGCAGTGCTTGCCGTTTACCCGGATGCAGACCTCCCCCTCTGGCGCGCGCATTTGCCGGAGATGCCCCAAGGGTGGATAACGGGTTATGACGCCGGGCAGAAGATTACCAAAGAGAACATTTATTACCTGCCGGCTATCCCGACGCTTTACCTGCTGGACAAGGAGAAGAGGGTTGTCTTGAAAGACGCGCCGGCAGAAGAAATAGAGGAACGATTAATGATTAACGATTAACGATGAAAGATTAATGATAAAAGGCTCCGTGAAATAATCCACCTTCTAACTCCACTTCTGCGACAGAAGTAATTTTGGATTATTTCCCTGCATGCATCCTACATATACACATACATACACATACATAACACATACACGTACATCAATTAATGCATGACGGAGCCTTTCTTTTTTATACTTGCCCCCGTTTGGAGCGCAAGCAAGCTATCCGCCTTTTTTCTTTTGCCTTCAAAGCGCGGAATACTTCCGGACAGGTATCCCGGAAACGGGTAAAGGTATCACGCGAAACGCTGTAACGCTTGCAGATTTCATTTACAGAAATATCATTTTTCAACATTTTAATGATTTCTGATTTATTTTCCAACAGGACCTGGCGCTTGGTATAGGTGCCTTCCTGCCGTCCCAGCTGCATGCCTTCTGATTTGCGCACAGCCAATGCTTCTTTGGTGCGCAGGGATATCAGTTGCCGTTCTATTTCAGCCACCAACCCGAAAGCAAAACAAAGGACCTTGCTATTAATGGAATTGTCAAAAGAGTAGCCCTCTTTGGTGGTGTAAAGATTGATTTCGCGGCTAAGGCATTTCCCCATAATTGACATGACTTCCGTCAAAGTGCGGCTCAAACGGGAGATTTCTGTAACAATCAAGGTATCGCCCCGTTTCATGCGACGGAGCAGGGAACCCAGTTTGCGGGCGCTTTCCTGCTTGCTGCCACTGACAACTTCCATAACCCAAGTATTAATTGTAAAGTTTTTACTTTCAGCAAAACGACGAATTTCATCCCGTTGGTTTGCCAAATGTTGTCTGCCTGTGCTAACACGTAAATATGCTACTACCATAATGATTTATTTTTACCTGAAGGCGACATTGCCCTCATTAGCGATAAATAAACAAACAATCGGAGGAAGTCCAAGTAGTATAAACACTACCGGGCAATACGCATTTGGGAGGTTGGGCATGCCGCAAGGCTAAGATATTTTTGTAAACAATAATTCATAGGTTTTATTGCGTTGTAGGTATGCAGAAATTGACGGAGAAACTTAAACAGGACATCCATTATATAGAGAGTTTAAACAGTTGCATGAATTGCGGTGTGTGCACTGCCATTTGCCCCGCGGCTGAATTTTATTGCTATGACCCGCGTGTCATCGTGGATACTGTACAAAGGCAGAATGAAGAAGCATTACAAGAGCTGCTGAAATCGGAAACCATCTGGTACTGCGGGGAGTGTATGTCGTGCAAAACCCGCTGCCCACGCTGCAATACGCCGGGAGGGGTTATTATGGCATTGCGCCGGCTGTCGCAGGAGGAAGGCTATTTCACCGAATCGGAAAAGGGACGCCAGCAGTTTGCCTTGAAACGGGTGTTAGGCACCAATATTCTGGAATATGGCTATTGTGTCACGCCGGATATTGTCCGCCCGGAGATGCATCCGGAACAAGGTCCCGTATGGGAATGGATTTATGAACACCGTGAAGAATTTTATGAACGGGTACACTCCAATTATCATAAGGAAGGTGCTGGAGCTCTCCGGAAGGTGGATGACTCCACTTTAGGAGAGTTACGCAATATTTTTGAAGTTACCGGAGGAAAGGCATTTTTGGATAATATTGAGCAATGTTCTCTGAACAAAGCCCAAGAGATGGGCATGGATTCAGAGAATTATTTCCTGCATACCTATATGGACAATAACGGGAAGCACCAATAAGACATTTATTATGAAGCTCGAAGCGAAACAGCAAATATGGAAAGACTATCAAAAAGAGATAGCGGACGACAGGTATTATTACGCCCGGAGTTGTATCCGGCAGACTTTTTTCCCCGGTTCGGAATGGGCATACCTCGACATTTTAGGCAACAAGTTAGGGAAAACGGTATTTGACGACCCACGCCACACGACTTGTACGGGTATCGGCTATCATTCAGATGTAGTGCCCGTGGAGACCATCATGACGGTAGTCGCCCGCCATTTCGCCTTGATGACGGAAGCAGGGTTTGAGAACATCACACCGTCGTGCATTACCTCGTTCGGCATTTATACGGAAATCCTGCATACCTGGCAAGAACATCCCGAAACGGAAGAACAAACCCGGGAATTCTTATGGAAAGCTACCCACCGGGAGTTCAAAAAGCCCAAGAACTTGGCACATACCTCAGATGTAATATATAAATTCCGGAATGAAATAGCCGCCTTAAAACAACACAGCCTCACAGATGTCCACACGGGACGCCCCTTGCGGGTGGTGGACCACATTGGATGCCATTATGCCAAGATGTTTCCTTCGCAAGGTATCGGCGGAGCTGAATTTCCCGCTGTCCTGTCCGGCATGGTGACAGCCTGGGGGGGAGAACCCGTGGACTACCCTGAACGCCGGCATTGCTGTGGTTTCGGTTTCCGGAATTATCTGGTGCTTGCTAACCGAGGATATTCGGTAGCCAATTCCAAAAAGAAGTTTGAATCCATGCAGCCTTATGAACCGGATTTCATTATCACCAATTGTCCCGGTTGTGCCATGTTCCTCGACAAATGGCAATATACCATCAGCGAAATGGAAGGCACGACTTACGGCAAAAACGGCTACGGCATACCCGTACTGACCTACGAAGAAGCTGCTGCCTTGGTATTAGGTTATGACCCGTGGGAAATCGGCTTGCAAATGCACCAAGTCAGCGTGGAACCGCTACTGGAAAAAATGGGCATCCCATACGACCCGGACGCCAAATACCGCAATCTCCGCGGGGAAGATATGGGACGACCGGCATGTCCTACTTATTTAAAAGTATAACCATTTAAACATTGAACACCAACATGAGCGTTATCATTATAGGAGCAGGAGCGGCTGGATGCGAAGCTGCATTCCGTCTGGCAGAAGCAGGCATACAGGTTGAAGTGGTGGAAAAAGAAAACCAACCGGGCGGCAACCTGAACAACTGGTACCAGCTCTTTCCCGACCGCAAACCAGCATCCCTTCTCCGGCAAAGATTACAGCAATGTGTTTCCCATCCGCTGGTACATTTGCACACAGGCACTGTCCCTGTCAAAATCCAACGTACCCCCCAAGGCAGCTTCAACGTAAACCTCGATGACGGCGCTCTCCTGGAAGGAAAGGCATTGCTCGTCACTACAGGTTTCCGTACTTTCGATGCTACCCGCAAAGAAGAATACGGTTATGGCATTTATGAAAATGTCATTACCTCCGTGGAATTGGAGAATTATCTTGCCAATGGTTCCCTTAGTACTTCTACCGGCAAACTTCCCCAACGTATTGGATTTATTCAATGCGTAGGTTCACGAGACGAAAAGATGTGTAACTTTCATTGCTCCAAGGTATGCTGTATCACAGCTGTCAAACAAGCAATTGAATTGCGCGAATTGTTCCCTGACGCCGAAATTCTATGCTTCTATATGGATATGCGAATGTTCGGACCCGGGTATGAAGAAATGTACCGCGAAGCACAGGAAAAATACAACATCAAATTCATTCGTGGACGATTGTCCGAAGCGTCTGAAAACCAAGAGAAGCAAGTCTTTGTCAAATGTGAAGATACGCTGATTGGCAAACCCCTGCGCATGACATTGGACGTGATGGTGTTAATGGTTGGCATGGAGTCATCCGACGGAAGCCGATGGTTAGCTAAAGAATTGGGATTGAACCTGGCACCCAATGGTTTCATCCAAGCAAGCGACCCGCATTACGCAACAAACCTCACCAATGTGGAAGGCGTCTTTATTGCCGGATGCGTTTCTTCTCCCATGAATCTGACAGATACCCTCACAGATGCCCGGTCTGCAGCCCTGGCAATCCAAGAATTTCTTACAATTCCTATCCACAACCATTAAAAGACAATGCCATGAATAACATCTGGGGATTTACGATATCCAACGCAAGGGCTATCAATTATGACAAAAATGACCATTCCTTTGCCCAATATATAATAGAAAAAGTACCCAGCATCCAATTATGCATCGGTTGCGGAGGATGTACAGCAACTTGCACAGCAGGCATGTTCACAGAGTTCAACATCAGGAAACTCCAGATGTTAGTAAAAAGGGGAGAAAACCAAGAAGCTTACGACAACCTGCATAAATGCATGTTGTGTGGCAAATGCCTATTGGTCTGTCCCCGCGGGGTGGACACACGCCGCATGATTTTTAACATGCTTAAATATATTGACAACCAAAAACAGTAAAAGACCCATCATGTACTACGACCCTTTTGTCCTACCTTTCACTATCGGCTTGAATGTCTTGTGTATTTATTTGGCGGTTACCTATATCCGCTGGATACGCGGATTCTCCCGCGCTGACCGGCATACTATTCTGAAAAACATGGTTTCCCTCAAGACTTTGAAAGCATGCAAGGAAATATTTTTGGAAAGCTTGGTACACCATAAAATATACCGGACAAGTCCTTTCTTAGGGTATATGCACATGTGTTTTGGGCTGGGCTGGTTTCTTTTGATTGTCATTGGCAAAATAGAATCTTTGGTATATCACACCAGCCTTTTTAATCCCCCTTATTTTGCCATTTTTTTCCGTTTCTTCCATCCGGCAAACGAAACTTTCCCCCATAGTGAATTGTTTGCATTCTTAATGGACCTTATCTTACTAATGATTCTTTCAGGTTTAGCATTAGCTTGGATAAAACGACTTTTCTCCAGGATTGTAGGCATGAAAAAGACCACCAAGCATCGTCCCTTTGACAAACTTATTCTCTCTGTGTTATGGCTTATTTTTCCCCTCCGCTTCCTTGCAGAAAGTTTTACCAGCGGTATCCGTGGAGGAGGCAGCTTCCTCACCCACACGGCAGGCGAATTTTTCAGTCACTTCCTTCCCCTTGAAGCACTGTCCTATCCTGCCTGGTGGGCATATTCTTCCGCCTTAGGTCTGTTTTTCCTGCTTCTCCCCTTCTCCCGTTACATGCATATTCCCACAGAAATGGTTTATATTTTCTTAAAGAACTGGGGTGTACAGCAAGGCAGGAAATTTACTGCCATCAGCCGTTTCCAACTCTATGCCTGTTCGCGTTGCGGCATCTGCATCGACCAATGCCAATTAGGCACTTCCTTAAATATGAAAACAACACAACCGGTCTATTTCCTCAAGCAACTCCGCCACCACGAGGACTATTCACAGTCGGTGGACAACTGCCTGATGTGCGGACGTTGTGAAGAAGCATGCCCTGTTGACCTGCGCTTAAACGCACTCCGCCTCAGCCAACGAAAGGACTACACACACATCAATAAAGATACCTACAAATACGTATCTATTCCCCGCTTCACTCCTAAACGCATCGCCTACTTTGCCGGTTGTATGGGACACCTTACTCCCACCGTCATCCGCGCTATGCGGCAACTCTTTGAAAAAGCAGGCATTGACTATACTTTTATTGATGAGCAACAAGGCATTTGTTGCGGGCGCCCCATGATGCTCAGCGGCAACTATAATGCAGCCTCTATCATCGTCGAACGCAACAGGAGCGCCATACTCAACAGTGGCGCAGAAATATTGGTTACCTCTTGTCCTATCTGTTATAAAGTATTTAAAGAGAACTATCACTTGAATTTGCAAATCATGCACCATACAGAATACCTTGAACTTTTGCTTAATCAAGGTCTCCTGCATCCCCGCCAGAGCGATTTACGTACTGTTTTCCACAACCCATGTGAATTAGGACGAGGGAGCGGAATCTACACCGCCCCCGACAAGGTACTGAAAGCCGTAAGTCAAAAAATACCTACCCCATACGACGGGAAAAAATCCCTTTGCTGTGGCGGTTCGTTAGCAAACCTATTCATTACACCCACACAACGCACTAAGTTGAGTGAGGATGCCTTCAATGCTTATCTTGCCTATAAACCAGATACCTTAGTTACCGCTTGCCCGCTATGCAAAAAGACATTCAGTAAAAATCACCATCAGGTACCTGTAAAAGACATTGCTGAAATTGTAGCAGAAAACTGTTAAAATTACTATCTTTGCTCCCGGAAACTGATTAGAAAATACTATGCTTTGGACGCCAGAACAAAAAAACACCATTGACCATTTTATACAAGAACTTAAAGACATCAATTGGTTAGGCAACACAGGCATGCCCTCTGAAAAATATTGGGTAGTTGACACCGTATGGGAGGCATGCGATACCTATGGTAAAGCCATGCTAGAGGTATGGGGTAAAAACACAGAAAGCATTGAAGCCAAAGCCCTCCGCACCCTCAGTGACGAACAAATTAACGCAGTGTTCGAAGCCGTAAGCCTTGCCATCGGCAATGAAGTTTATGATGCAATCTGCAATATGGAAGAACGTATCGGCGAGGAGAGCGGAGAAGACCAGTCCGGAATTGAAGAGGAAATCCTTGATTTTATCAAACGCGACACTGCATGGGCATGCATTGAACGTTTACTCGGAGAGAGAGGCTTTTTTACTCTGGTCTATCAACTCAACCGAAGTGGGCGTTGGGCTTGTTCTTGGATTGGCAAATATCCCGCCGGTAATTTCATCATCATGTAATTGTCCGGAAAAAAGAAAAGCACCCGGTATTATATACCAAGTGCCTTGTTACTCCCAAATTTCAAATATTAAAGGAGCATGCCTCCTGCCACTTCCCGGGCAACCTCCGGAGAGGTGAGTTCCTCCAATATTTTCAAACCAAAAGGTATTGCAAAACCCGGTCCTTTGCCTGTAATCACATTATCATCCACCACAACTCCTTCTGCCGTCACATCATAAGCTGGAAGATGAGCCTCAAACCCAGGATAACAAGTCACGCTATGACGCTTCCTAATAGACAACTGACTCAATACCAAAGCAGGCGCGGCACAAATTGCAGCCACAAGCCCCCCCTTGTCATACTGCTGCTGTAAAAGTCCAATCAGAGACTTGCAGTCACCTAAGTTTGAAGCTCCTGGAAGCCCGCCCGGACATATCAGGCAAGCAGCGTTACCCGCCTCCACTTCCTTCAGCAAAATATCTGCCTGCACACTCACACCATGCGCACTTTTCACACTCAAAGTGTCAGTGATAGAAACTGTCTGCACCGGCACATTCCCCCGGCGCAGGATGTCAACAACTGCCAATGCTTCGATATCCTCAAAGCCTTCAGCTAAAAAAAGATAAACTCTATCCATATCCTGCTATTTTTAATGTATAAATCTAAACATACGGTTCCAGCGTATTTTATCCAAAAACGCCTTATCTTTATCCAAAGACAACCAGATAAAATAAGCCTTGCCTACAATATGGTCCTCTGGCACAAAACCCCAATAACGAGAATCAGCCGAACAATGCCGGTTATCTCCCATCATCCAAAAATAATCCATCTTAAAGGTATAAGTATCCGTAGGAATACCATTGACATAAACAACAGAATCCTTTACCTGCAAATCATTCCCTTCATAAACATCTATAATGCGCTGATAAAGTGGCAAAGTTGACAGATTCAAGTCCACCTTATCCCCTTTTTTCGGAATATATAAGGGACCGAAATTATCTCCATTCCATGGGTAACGAAGCGTATCAAAAGGAAATACATCCGGATTCGGCAACGTCTCCTCCAACCGTTCAACTTCCATCACATTCGGGAACTTTTTCAATTTCTCCACCATTTCACCAGTCAAAGGCATCACATAATCCGGAGCTGGCACTCCAATGTCATTCAATGCCATACCGATATCCTGCAATTTCACTTTATTTAGGTAAGTCCCGTTCGTGCGTACCCGGTAATTGAATTGTAGATTCTCCGGATTATCCAGCATTTCCCCATTTACATAAACTTGACCATGACGCAATTCCAATACATCGCCAGGCATCCCCACTACGCGCTTAATAAAATTCTCACGTTTATCCACCGGACGGGAAATAATTTCATAACGTTCCCGGATTTTCTGGCGGACAAGTTGTTCAGCTTCAGGCATCGTAAGGGAGGGGTCCTCTATCATAAAAGAACGGGCATTAGCACGCACCTGGCTGTAATAATCCGGATTTTCACTACCTACAATAACCGTATCCCCCGCAGGGAAATTAAACACGACAATATCGCTCCGCTTCATTTTGGAAGTCCCCGCTATACGCTTATAAGGCCATTTAACTGCCTCGGAATAAGCCTTCGTATGGGAAGTAAAAGGCAAAGTGTGGTGAGTAAAAGGAACTGCCAAAGGAGTATTGGGCAACTTCGGTCCATAAGACAACTTGCTGACAAATAAATAATCTCCCACCAACATGCTTTTTTCCATCGAAGAAGTAGGTATTGTATAGGCTTCAAAAAGGAACATTCTTATCAAAGTCGCCGCAATGACAGCAAATATCAAAGCATCTATCCACTCCACTGTCTTGGTTTGCTTTTCTACCCCTTTCTTCTTCCAAAACGCCCAATGCACCCGTTTGGTAATGTAAACATCAAAAATGACAGGCACTAAAATCAATAACCACCAACTTCCGACCCAATACGCCCACAATAAATAAATTACCAAAACAACTCCGAATTTCACCCATTTATTTTTCAAAATAGCTCCCATATTCATTCATTTTCAAACTTTCAATTTATCAGACAACAAATCATCCATACCATACACACCTTTTTTCCCAAATAGAAACTCTGCCGCAAACACAGCCCCCTGGGCAAAGCCTTCCCGCGAAAAAGCAGAATGGCGAATTTCAATCTCGTCCACAGCAGACTTATACGTTACCCCATGGATACCGGGGACTTCACCTATTCGTTTCGCTGCCACAGGCAAGACATCCTCTCCTAATTCCTCCCCTTGATACAATTTCCAAGAACGGTAAGCAGAATGGTTTTTGATAATCCCTTCTGCCAAAGTGATAGCTGTCCCGCTTGGCGCGTCCAACTTATGGATATGATGGGTCTCTTCGATGAAAATTTTATAATCCCTGAAATTATCCATCATCTTTGCCAGATACTTATTCAAACGGAAAAAAATATTCACCCCTATGCTGAAATTGGAAGCATAGAAAAAACCTCCGCCTTTTTCCCGGCAATAACCAACCACTTCCTCCCAACGGTCCAACCACCCCGTCGTGCCAGAAACCACCGGTACACCGGCATCCATACACCATTTATAATTATCCACAGCGACCGCAGGGGTCGTAAACTCAATCGCCACATCAGCCTGCCTCAATTGCTCGACAGAACAATCTGCCCGATTGTCCAAATCCACAACCAATACCACCTGATGCCCCCGCGAAACAGCAATCCGCTCAATCATTTTCCCCATCTTGCCATACCCCAATAAAGCTATACGCATAATTCAATAAATTCAATTGTTCATTTTGTACGTCCAAAGTTAATATTATTACTCCATTTTCGAGAGAAAATCCAACAAAAAATTGGATGCCAGACCTCAAAATCCGGCATCCAACTTCTATTCTCAGGATACAATGTTTTAATAATTACTTTGCAAATTCTTTCACCTTTGCAACCACAGCCTTGAAAGCCTCCGGATGATTCATTGCTAAATCAGCCAAAACTTTCCGGTTAATGTCCACATCAGCTTTATGAATCAGACCCATAAATTTAGAATAAGACAAGCCCTCCAATCTAACAGCAGCATTGATTCTCTGAATCCATAATGCTCTAAATTCAGACTTCTTCTTACGTCTGTCACGAAACGCATACGTCAAACCTTTTTCGTATGTGTTTTTAGCAATCGTCCAGACATTCTTCCTTGCACCAAAGTTACCTTTGGTTTGCTTTAAAACCTTTTTTCTACGTGCTCTTGAAGCAACGGCATTTTTAGCTCTTGGCATAATCTTTCAATTTTTTGAATGCCAGCGTTCCCACAATGGAAAAACTTAAAGCATGGCATCCCGGTTAATAAACTAAATCTTTAAAAATTCTCTCTTTCCTTACATCACCAACATTTTCCGCACAGCAGCCATATTGTCGCCGTGTACAGTTGTTACATGTGTAAGATTACGTTTTTGTTTTGTCGTTTTCTTGGTCAAAATATGACTTTTGAAAGCGTGTTTTCTTTTTACTTTCCCAGTAGCGGTTAATGCAAATCTCTTTTTCGCGCTACTTACTGTCTTCATTTTAGGCATCTTCTCTAAATTTTAATGTATTCCAAATATAATTACTTGTGCGGCATAAACCGCCAATCCTGAGTCTTTTATGATTCCTTGGAACGTCACTTCTTAGGGGCAAGCACCACAATCATCTTTTTCCCTTCCAATTTGGGAGCAGCTTCCACTTTCCCATAATCTTCAAGCTCCTTGATAAAACGCTCCAACAAATTACTTCCTTGGTCTTTAAACAGAATGGAACGCCCTTTAAAGAACACATAAGCCCTTACCTTTGCTCCTTCCTGCAAAAATTCCTTCGCATGCTTCAATTTAAAATTAAAATCATGATCATCCGTCTGTGGTCCAAAGCGTATCTCTTTGATTACTACTTTAACGCTCCGTGCCTTGATTTCTTTCTGCTTCTTTTTCAATTGATAAAGAAACTTACTATAATCAATGATACGGCATACTGGCGGGTCTGCATTAGGTGATATCTCCACCAAATCCGCCCCCGCTGCGTCTGCCATTGCCAAAGCGTCACGCAAAGAATAAATCCCTGTCGTTATGTTTTCACCAACCACCCTCACCTGGGAGGCACGGATTGCTTCATTGATTCTGTGCTGAGGTTCCTTATTAACCTGATTCCTTGGGGCTCTGATTTCCATTCTGTCTTTATTAAATCCTCCTTAATTCTATGTATTAATAATTATAAATAGCTTCCAACTGACTCTCTATTTCATTTTTTATCTTTCCAATAAACTCATCTACAGGCATTACACCCATATCTCCATGTCCTTGACGACGTACAGAAACCGTATTGCTTTCCTGCTCATTCTCCCCGACAACCAGCAAATAAGGAATCTTCTTCAACTCATTATCCCGTATCTTCCGCCCAATCTTTTCATTACGGTCGTCTAAAACGGTGCGAATATCGGAATTATTTAATAAATCTGAAAGCTTTTGAGCATAATCATTGTATTTTTCACTGATAGGCATCACAACCACCTGGTCAGGCGTAAGCCATAAGGGGAATTTCCCTCCCGTATGCTCTATCAATACTGCAACAAAACGCTCCATACTGCCAAAAGGAGCGCGGTGAATCATTACCGGACGGTGTTTCAGATTATCAGCTCCCGTATATTCCAAATCAAAACGCTCCGGCAAATTATAATCCACCTGGATAGTTCCCAACTGCCATTTCCGCCCGATAGCATCCTTTACCATAAAATCCAACTTCGGACCATAAAAAGCAGCCTCACCCAACTCCACGGTAGTCTTCAATCCCTTCTCCTCAGCAGCCTCAATGATGGCACGCTCCGCTTTCTCCCAATTCTCATCGGTACCGATGTACTTATCCCGGTTATTCGGGTCGCGCAAAGAAATCTGCGCCGTATAATCTTTGAAATCCAGAGCCTTGAATATGATAAAAATAATATCTATCACTTTCTTGAACTCCTCCTTCAACTGGTCGGGCGTACAAAACAAATGGGCATCATCCTGCGTAAAACCGCGGACACGCGTCAATCCGTGCAACTCTCCGCTCTGCTCATAACGGTAAACCGTACCGAACTCTGCAAAACGCAAAGGCAAATCCTTATAGGAACGCGGCTTGAACTTATAAATCTCACAATGGTGAGGACAGTTCATCGGCTTTAGCATAAACTCCTCCCCTTCCTGAGGAGTCGTGATGACTTGGAAACTGTCCTTCCCATATTTCTGGTAATGCCCGGAAGTCTTGTACAAATTCACATTCCCGATATGCGGGGTAATCACCTGCTGGTAGCCATACTTCTTCTGCACCTTCCGAAGGAAAGCCTCCAAACTGTCGCGAAGCATCGCCCCCTTCGGCAGCCACAACGGCAGACCAGCCCCCACGGCTTGCGAAAAAGTGAAAAGCTCCATCTCCTTCCCAATCTTCCGGTGGTCGCGTTTCTTCGCCTCCTCCATCAACACCAGCCACTCGTCCAGCATCTTCTGCTTCGGGAACGTAATGCCGTAAATACGGGTCAGCATCTTATTATGCTCGTCCCCGCGCCAATAAGCACCCGCCAGGCTGGTCAACTTGATAGCCTTGATATAAGACGTATCCGGCAAATGCGGCCCGCGGCACAAATCCGTAAAAGCCCCCTGCCGGTAATACGTAATCTTCCCGTCCTCCAAATCATTAATCAACTCCACCTTATACACTTCACCCAGACCGGCAAAATGCTCCAACGCCTCCTTCTTGCCCACATCAATGCGCCGGAACTCCTCTTTCTGGCGGGCAAGCTCCAACATCTTCTTCTCTATCGCCTCCAAATCCTTATCCGTCAAAACAACCCCGCCGCCCGGCTCTATGTCATAATAAAAACCATTCTCTATCGCAGGTCCAATGCCAAACTTCGTCCCCGGATACAACTCCTGCAAAGCCTCTGCCATCAAATGGGCGGACGAATGCCAAAAAGCATGCTTTCCTTCCTCATCGTCCCAAGTAAACAACTTAATGTCAGCATCATGCGTAATCGGACGGGTCAAATCCCACGTCTCGCCATTCACAGAAACAGCCAACACTTCCTTAGCCAACTTCGGGCTAATGGACTTTGCTATGTCAAGTCCAGTGATGCCGGACTCAAACTCTTTTACATTTCCATCTGGAAATTTAATCTTTACCATAATCTATACCATTTATTACTGCGCTACGTACACAGCTTGTTCTTAATAGTTTGCAAAGATAGATAATATCGGATTAAAAAAAGATATTTATGGATTTTATTTTTCCTGATTATACAATTTATTAAATAGAATGGCGAGATTCATGTAAATCGTCGTGTTCTGCACCACAATATGCGACGGCACCTTGATACGGGCAGGCGTAAAATTCCATATCGCCCGAATACCCCACGCCACCATCAAATCCGCCACATTCTGGGCATGCTCCGCAGGCACGGTAATAATCCCAATGACTACATTGCGCTCCGCAGCCATCGTCCGCAACTGGTCGATATGGAAAACCTCGATATCGTTCACCTTTGTCCCGATTTTAGCCTTGTCCACATCAAAAGCCGCCTCTATCCGCAGCCCGAAAGCCGCCAACCCCTTGTCCTGCAACAAAGCGCAACCCAACGAACCTGCCCCCACCAAAAAGGCACTGTCCACCCGGCTGAACCCCAAAAAGTCCTCCAGTACCGACACAAAACTGTCCACCTCATACCCCACACGCGTCTTGCCCGTCAACCCCGTATGTGACAAATCCTTGGTCACCTGCGTCGAGTCGATTTCCATATAATCCGCAATCCGCGTCGAAGAAACATACTTCTCCCCCTGCTTCTGCAACATCTGCACAAAAGACAAATACGCGGGCATACGCCTCAAAACCGGTACAGGTACATTCTTACTTTTCTGCATAAAACCAACTAATTAGTAACAGACCATAAAGGCGGCACCTCCCACCGGACATACCCGCCTCCTGTAACCTGCAAAAATAATAAAAAAACAAGGAAAAAATACCTTACCAGGAAATAAAACTCAGACCCCAACACGAACAATTGATTATCAACATATTCAGCATCTATTCCCGTTCTGTTCCCGTATCAACTCCGGTTCACCTCCGGTTTATCTCCGGTCTTCCTTTGGTTGGGACTGGCGGAGGAACGGGGATGAAATGCAAGTGAAACCCGGTTGATGTTTGATTTGAACCCAAACAGGCAAAGATTAGCGTGGAAGGGTAGCCGGAACAGCACGGAAGGCTTCCTGAAAACAGCAGGCTTCCCTCTGCCCCTTGCCCATGGCCATACTGAGAAAAACAAGCAGCCTGCCGGAAAGAAAAAAAGGATTTGCCTCGTCGGGAAGCACACGGGGCATGTATTTTTCTTACCTTTGCCACGGATTTTACATAAAATACAACAGGAAATGAATTATCAAGAAACTTTGGACTGGCTTTTCTCGCAATTACCGATGTACCAACGCGAAGGGAAAGCCGCATATAAGGCGAATCTGGACAATACCCTCTACCTGGACCGTTATTTCCACCATCCCCACCGGCAGTTCCGCACCGTGCATGTCGCCGGAACGAACGGGAAAGGCTCCGTGTCACACATGCTTGCCTCTATTCTTCAGGAAGCCGGTTACAAGACAGGGCTATATACATCGCCCCACCTGAAGGATTTCCGGGAAAGAATCAAAATCAACGGTGAAATGATTGACGAACAGTATGTCATTGATTTCGTTGAGGACAATAAGGCAGTGTTCGCCGAACTCCATCCGTCGTTCTTCGAAATGACTGTCGCCATGGCGTTCAAGTATTTTGCCGACCGGCAAGTCGATATTGCCGTCATTGAGGTGGGGCTTGGCGGACGGCTGGATTCCACCAATATCATCCGTCCCTTGGTGTCGGTCATTACGAATATTTCTTTTGACCACATGGCATTGCTCGGCGACACTCTCGAAAAAATAGCCGGAGAGAAGGCAGGCATCATCAAGGAGGGCGTCCCCGCCGTGGCTGGCATCCGGGACAAAGAGTATGATTTTGTCTTTGAAAAGAAAGCTGCCGAAATACATGCACCCTTGTCATTCGCAAGCGACAAATGGCAGATTGAGGCGGAAGGCGATGGCGTTTACAACGCAAGACGCACTTCTGGCTGGGAATTTCCCCATCTGTCATGCGAGCTGAAAGGAGGATACCAAGTGAAAAACATACCCACCGTACTTGAAGCCATCCTGCCTCTTCGGGAACAGGGAGTGCATATTACGGACGAACAAGTCCGCACGGGTATAGCGCACGTCATTCAAAATACAGGGTTGTTCGGACGCTGGCAGACGTTATGCACGCGCCCGCTGACAGTCTGTGACACAGGCCACAACATAGACGGCTTGTCGGAAATCGTCAAACAGTTGGGGAAATGCCGGTATGAACGCCTCCATTTTGTACTCGGGATGGTAAATGACAAGGACATTGACCATATCCTGTGTATCCTTCCAAAGGATGCCGTATATTATTTTACAAAAGCGTCCATTCCGCGCGCATTGGACGAACATGTGCTGGCAGAAAAGGCACACGCCGCCGGTTTGGAGGGGAAATGCTACCCCACTGTCGCCGAGGCATACGCCGCCGCACGGAAAAATGCCACAGAAGAAGACATGATTTATATCGGAGGAAGCACATTTATTGTGGCTGAAGTGCTGTGACCTCTTCTTCATCATCATCCAATCCCGGACGTTTAAATGCCCAGGCGTCCGGGAATTCTTTTACCACTTGTTTCTCCACTTCTTCCAACACAATAAGAAGTTCATCCACATCTTCTTGCACCTCGTTATATACTTTGGCAACTTCTTTCCACCCCTCTTCGGAACGCCTTATGGCAATCAAACCCACTTTGGCATAACCATTGTAGGGATTTGCCACCGGGGTTTGCTCTCCGGAATACAAAACATTAAGCGCCTTCCATACTTTCAATTGGATAAGTTCCATGTACCAACCCACTGTATCCTCGGCATCTGCTATTGGCGAAGTGTCCGGGTCAATATCACCTTCCAGTTCCATGACCCTTTTCAAGCATTTGTCTGCCAAATGCTCATACAATGAACTCAAGCGTATGGCATCCGAAGCCTGTATGCGGCGCTCCATGGTTTCTTCCTCCTCCTGTTTGTCCAAGTCCCCGACTTTCATCATGTCACGGTGCAATTGGTCAAAGCCGCAGACATCTTCCATGTTCAACCCGTTTTCCTTCACAACCTCACGCAGCATTTTATATGCCACTCCGAGCATTTTCTTCAAATGCGCCCAACCGTCTTCCCCCTCTTTCCTTTCCCTGATTTCCTTAGGCAAAGTCTCGCTCCTCGCCTTCATCTCCTCCATGAGAAAATAATTCATACAACGATCACATCTCTTGCATTTTTCACACCAGCGATCGCAAAAATCATACATATTCGGGATAAACCTCTCTTTCAAATCCATAATCTATATCATCTAAAATCCACGAATAACCTCATTCAATATTCAGAAGCAAAGTTAAATTAAAATTTTGACTAGTCCCTGATAATTGTTATCACAGGACTAGTCAATATGTCCACTGTTTTAAAACAGGCTATTTATCAAACTATCATCCGCAAAATTAGGCAGGGTGACTTTCAAATCGGGATTGTTCTCCATCGCGCGTTTTATGGCAAAAACCGCCCCCTCGTTCCGTGCCCAACTACGGCGGGAAATACCATTATTCACATCCCAGAAAAGCATTAATTTCAAGCGTCTCTCTGCATCAGCAGACCCGTCAAGCAACATGCCGAAGCCTCCATTGATGACTTCCCCCCAGCCAACACCACCGCCATTGTGCAAAGAAACCCACGTAGCCCCCCGGAAAGAATCGCCAATGACATTCTGGACTGCCATATCCGCCGTATATTTCGAACCGTCATAAATATTTGAAGTTTCCCGGTAAGGAGAATCTGTCCCCGATACATCATGGTGGTCACGCCCCAACACTACAGGGGCAGACAATTCCCCGCTCGCAATGGCTTTATTAAAGGCATCGGCAATACGGATACGTCCCTCTGCATCGGCATACAGGATTCGCGCCTGCGAACCTACCACCAAATGATTTTCTCCGGCAGCCTTAATCCAACGGATATTATCGTGCATCTGTTGCTGTATTTCGGCAGGCGACTCGGCAGCCAATTGTTCAAGCACACGTGTCGCCAATTCATCCGTCTTTGCCAAATCTTTCGGGTCACCGCTTGTGCATACCCACCGGAAAGGTCCAAAACCGTAATCAAAACACATCGGTCCCATGATATCCTGCACATACGAAGGATATTTAAAGTCCCCATTAGGCTTCAGGACATCCGCGCCGGCACGTGAAGATTCCAACAGGAAAGCATTGCCATAATCAAAGAAATAAGTGCCGAAACGTTCCACACACTTGTTAATAGCAGCCACATGGCGACGCAAAGACTCCTGCACCTTCGCCTTGAATGCCTCAGGCTCTTCTGCCATCATCCGGTTGCTTTCCTCGAAAGTCATGCCAACAGGATAATAACCGCCTGCCCACGGGTTATGCAAAGAAGTCTGGTCAGACCCCAGGTCCACAGCTATATCCTCTTTCGCCAAACGCTCCCACAAATCCACAACATTTCCTTGATAAGCAATAGAAACGACTTCCTTGTCCGCCTTCGCTTTCCGAATCCTTGCCATCAGCGCGTCCAAATCATCAATCACTTCATCCACCCACCCTTGGGTATAGCGCGTCTGAGTCGCCTTGGGATTGATTTCAGCCGTCACGCTCACGCAACCGGCAATGTTGCCCGCCTTGGGCTGAGCCCCGGACATGCCTCCCAAACCGGCCGTGACAAACAATTTGCCTGCCAAGCCTTCTCCATGCTTGGAAATTTTACGACCGGCATTCAATACGGTAATTGTCGTGCCATGCACAATGCCCTGCGGTCCGATGTACATATAGGAACCGGCAGTCATCTGTCCGTATTGTGAAACCCCGAGGGCATTGAAACGCTCCCAGTCGTCCGGTTTGGAATAATTCGGGATAACCATGCCATTGGTCACCACTACACGCGGCGCGTCCTTGTGGGAAGGGAACAACCCCATCGGGTGACCGGAATACATGACTAAAGTCTGCTCATCCGTCATCTCAGACAAATATTTCATCGTCAGTCGGTATTGTGCCCAGTTCTGGAAAACGGCACCATTGCCCCCGTATGTAATCAACTCATGGGGATGCTGCGCTACTGCCTTGTCCAAATTGTTGTTTATCATCAACATAATAGCTGCTGCCTGCAAACTCCGGTGCGGGTAATCGCTAATCGGATGGGCATGCATTTCATAGTCGGGGCGGAAACGGTACATGTAAATACGCCCGTAGTTCTCCAACTCCTCCGCAAATTCAGGTGCCAGCACGGCATGATGGCGGGGTTCAAAATAGCGCAAGGCATTGCGCACTGCAAGTTTCTTCTCTTCTTTTGTCAAAATATCCTTGCGCTTCGGCGCATGGTTAATTGTCGGGTCATAAGGTTTCGGAGCCGGCAATTCCGACGGAATACCTTCTCTGATAGCTTGTTGAAATTCTTGAACTGTCATATCTTAATTCCTTTAATCATTCATTGCTATATTTTCAGCCCGCTAATTTACTAAAATCAAACGATTCCATCTCTCAAAACAGGTGAAATAATCCAAAACGGCATCTAAATACCGGAAGAAAAAATAACAAAGTTTGTTGAATCGGCAAGAAATAGTTACCTTCGCGTTCACTTTATATAGTCAAACATAACTTGATTGCCATGAAAATAGCAGTACCTACAAGGGACAACCAGATAGACGACCATTTTGGTCATTGTGAATATTATACCATCTTCACCATAAGCCCGGAAAAACAAATCACCGGCATAGAGACGCTTCCTTCCCCGGAGGGATGCGGGTGTAAATCCAACATAGCCTCCGTCTTGGAAGAAAAAGGCGTTACCTTGATGTTAGCCGGGAACATGGGGCAGGGGGCTTTGCAGACTCTCCAGGCACACGGCATTGAAGTCGTGCGCGGATGCTCAGGTTCGCCCGCCGGCATAACAGAAGCCTGGCTACAGGGCAATGTCCATGACTCCGGCACCTCCTGTGACCACCACGAATGCCATGAGGCAAAACCCCTCACCTTCAAAGTCGCCAAGCCATGAACATACAAATAGGCGACACGGTCCGCTTCCTTTCTGAGAAAATGGAAGGCAAAGTAACGCAAATCATAGACCGCAACACGGTGCAGGTATATGTACAGGAATTTGGGTTTGAAATCCCGGCTTCCCTAAATGACCTCGTAGTCATCCATTCTGACATCGCCCGTACGCAGGCATCTGACAAAATACAAGCAACGACACCCATCAGTGTTAAACCTGCCGACAATGTATTTCTCGCCATCGTGCCCGATAACTTCAACAACCTCGCCGCTTCGCGCTATGAATTCTTCCTTGTAAACGACACTCTTCAAACCTGCCTTTACTCCGCCGCTTTCCGCAACGGGGAAAAATATACCGGCATTGCTGCCGGCAACTGCCCTCCCGACTCTACGGTATCCATTGGGCAATATACCATGAAAGACATAATGGACCACATCCATGCGGCACGCATCCAAGCCATCTTTTTCCAAAAAGGCAATACGGTGCCTAAAACACCCGTAGAAGCCGAAATCAAAATCAACAGCGTGAGTCTGTGCAAAGCTGGAGCTTACAGCCGCACACGTTGGTTCAGCCAAGTCGCCCTGCTTCGTCCGCTGGATAAAAAAGAAGACATTCACCTGGAAGAAATTGACGAACAGCAATTGCAGGAAGCCCTTGCCACAAAAAAACACATTGACCAGCCGGCACCAGCCCCGGCACCCAAAGAAACGGTCCCCTCTGTCATTGAAATAGACCTCCATTCCGGGACACTGCTGGAAACAACGGCAGGCATGGAACGGCATGACATTTTAGAGTATCAATTGGACGTGTTCCGCAAAACCATGGAAAAATACAAACTTAGGCGTGGGCAGAAAATTGTATTTATCCACGGGAAAGGAGAAGGAGTACTCCGCCAACGCATTCTATGGGAATTGGATACCAAGTACAAACGCCACCAACACCAGGATGCCTCTTTCAAACAATACGGCTATGGAGCAACCCTCGTGACCATCAAATAACAGAGAGTTTTTATTCCACTGCCCATTCGGATATGGTGCCCGTCTGGGAGGAGAAAACTGCACCGATACGGAACAATTTGCGGGCGTCCGCCTCATAAGGACGGGCGTAGCCCTTCGCCTCTATCTGTGCCAAGGCTTCCGATGCCGTGCCGTCCAACTTGAACTCAAAGATATAAACGTACTTGTCCGTCTCCACAATGCAATCCACACGACCCTCGCTCTGCTCCTTCTCCGTATAGACCGTATAAAGGCTCATCAAACGCAAGAGCAGATAGAACGTGTAATGGAAATAGCGTTCCTTCTCACGCTCATTTTCCTTACGACGCATCGAATAGGGAATGCTTGACAAGAAAGAGGTCAACATCTTGCGGAACTCCTCCAAATCACCGGACTTCAGGGTCTTCGAGAGGTAAAGCACAAAAGTCGAAGCATTCTCTTTCGTCTTCAGATAATTGGAGGCTGCCATTGTCAGGAAGCCCTCCTTCACCTCATTGTTCGGGAAATCAAGAAGGAACATGTCATCCTCCCAACTGTAATCCTTGATGGTCAGGTAACCGCTTTGATATATCATCGGCAAAGGCTGCTCTACAGTAGCCTTGTAGTCCATGAACATGCCGGACCTGTAATATTTTCCTGCCAGCTCGTTCAAGTTCTCGTCCGAGTGCGACAACAAACGCAACAAATAGGTCGGCGTGCCCGTACTGAACCAATAATCGCGCATAACTCCTTTGTCAAAGGTATTCAACAAACTGAAAGGATTATAGATATCTGTCATCCCCTCGCTGAAATGATAACCGTCATAACGACGCTTCAAAGCCTGCAACACCTCCTCCTCCGTCTGTCCGAACTTTGCCGCCATCGTGGCTATCGGTTCCGCAAAATAATGCTCCAATTCCTCCTGCGTGATGCCGCACAACGCATCGTAACGCGCATCCATGCTGATGTCCTTCGGCTGGTTGAAGCCGCTGAATACGCTTATCTGGGAAAACTTCGTCACTCCCGTCAGCAAAACAAATTGCAAATCCGCGTCCGCCGCCTTGAACACCGAATAGAATGCCCGCAAAGTATCCCGGTTCCAATCCTCCAACGAATATTCCTGACCATTTGCATCCAACTTCACGTCCGTGTCCAACACGTCCAGCAACGGCTTGTCG
>DXFT01000155.1 GCA_019114285.1 Candidatus Odoribacter faecigallinarum | reverse complement strand
CCCGTAAACACTCCGGATAGACTTCTCGGTCAAGGTATTCTCAGCAGTCACCGGATTCTGGCTGTTGCTCATGTTATATACCTCCGGCACAATCAAGCCGTCCGTGGACATGTATTCCTCCCGGAACGAACGGTAGAATACAGAGCTACCCACATTAACCGTCAAGCCAATCTCATCCGTCAAGGACTGGCTGTAACTTGCCAGAATATCAGCATCGACATTCATGCGGTTGGTATTCCAAATGCGGTACTCGCCTTCACGTGGTTCCGAACGGCTCATATAACTCTTAGGAATCTTCATATCTTCATACAAGGCATAATTGCGGAGCGAAGCACGTCCCTGCACGTTCAAGTTCGGCAATATCTGGTAGTTCAGACGCAATTGCCCGTGAAGAACGTTGCGGTCATGCCGCTGGGAGAAATTCTCAATCACGAAATAAGGGTTATTGTACCAACCGTAGTTGTAACTTGCCTGACGGTACCCCTCCATGCCCGGCACCCAATGGTGCTTCTCCAACTCCTCTATGTCCACGTCGTCCCCCATCCACAAGAGGATATTGTACATGTGGTTGTAAGGCTGGTAACCATAACGCGGGTAATTGGGAGACAGCACCTTGTTGTACGAGAGTGAAGCATCCAGTTGCACATTATTCGCCAAGTCATAACTTGCCTTGAAAGTCAAGCCTCCGGAATTCAGCTTCGTATTGGGAACCTGTCCTTTTTGGTAAGCATACTGCAATGTCAAATAATAACGTGCCCTAGCCCCTTTATAAGCAAAAGTCAAATCCGAATTGCTGACAATCCCCGTGCCGAGGAAGTTCCTCAAATTGTCGTGCGATACCCAGTCAATGGGCACACGTTCATAACGGGAACGGTCATCATACTGCGTGCCCTCAACATTACCCCACCAAGGGATGATTTCTCCCGTCACCTTGTCACGGATAGGGCTGTTCCACTGGGCAATCTTCAAACCGGCATCCAGTTTCGGTCCCCACTGCATATCACCGTCCTGCACACCACCACCGGCACCGTCCCAGAACTCATACTGCCCGTTCAATCCGGCACCATAACTGTGCTGTGTTTCCGGAAAGACACAAAAACCGGCAGTAAACATGTTATTGGTCTGGAAATTAATCTCCACGCCATCCTGCTGTGCACTTTTTGTTGTAATCAACAAAGCGCCATCCTTTCCCCTTGCCCCATAAAGAGCAGAAGCCGCCGTACCTTTCAGCACATTAATACTTTCAATGTTAGCGCTTGAGATATCAAAAAAGTCTGTTTCCACCGGCACGCCATCCACCACAATCAACGGTGTCTTGCCACGCAATTCAAACTCCGGTGTCTGGAAAATACCCGTCGGAGAAGAAACCTGTAAACCAGCCACCTGCCCTGCCAAAGACATTGCCGCGTTCACTGTCGGTATCTGGGACAGGACACCGCCATCCACCAATTCCGTAGAATAACCGATTTTCTTCTTCTGCTGCTTAATACCGATTGCCGTAATCACCACCTCATCCATATCTTCAATCTCCTGTTTCAGCACCACATCCAGCACCGTCCGGTTATCCACATTCAACTCCCGTGTCTCATAGCCGACATAGCTAAATACCAAAGTCTCTTTTCCCGTCACTGTCAAACTGTAAGTACCGTCCACCAAAGTAGCCGTACCCAATCCCGTACCTTTAATCAAGACATTTACGCCAGGAAGGACTTCTCCGTTTTCATCTTTTACCGTACCGGTCAACTTCTGCTGCCCGTACGTCCATTGTGCCACCAAAAGGCACCATAATACAATTGCAATACTTTTCATAAATTAGAGAACATACTTATTGTTTTTTTCAAGCGCAAAGGAACGGCACAAATATTACAAGAATATGATGCCGTGGTTAAGAAATTATTATAAGAAAATCTCCGGAAAGGCTTGTCTGGCGCGGGATAAAGCGTATAACAAACATTTGCCGCAAGCGTGGATTGGTTCACGCCTGCGGCAAATCGTTAAAGTGAGAAAGGTCCTTGGCAACCCCTTTCAATTCTTAATAAACACTTGTTAACAACACAGCATCAAAAACTGCGAGCTGTTTTACAGCATCCTTTTTGGCACTTTGAAGCGCTTCTTCAAATTCTTCTGTTTCTTCCGTATCCAAAGAAGAAATTGCCACCTTGATTACATGTTCAAACTGCGCACGGTCAGCTTCAGAGAAGCTATTGTCCTTTACACGTTTCTTGTAATACTTCTCGATGTTCTTCACCGAATTATAAACTGCCGGCTTACGAATCATCGTCCGTATTGTCGGGTCGCCTTCCACCACCTGTTCCTTTTTTACAGAACTTGACTCATACAAATTCAACAAACAACCCAATTCCTTACCAAAACTGCTTTTTTCCGCATGTTGGTATTCTTCTGCAGAAAAATCATCTTTTACCGACAAGAGGAACTCCCATCTGTAATCATTTTCTTCTGCCACCTTATTTTCTGCTCCAGGCACATAAACATTCTTCTCAACAGGTCCTGCAGAAGCCAGGTCTTGTGCCACACCCGGGAAGCTAAACAACATCCCGCTCAAAACAATTGATAAAATACAAATAGTTTTCATTATTATCCTTTTTACTGATTGACGCTGCAAAATAATCCGATAATTATTACACAAATATGATGACACCGTTAAGAATTTGTTACAGGGACATCCAACATCCCGGCAAGCCACAAAAGAGCAAGCTCCTTTTGGATTGCCCACGACTTTCACTATATTTGCCCCCAGTCAATAACAAACAAAAAACATGGAGACAAGAAAATTAACCACAGAAGAAATCAACAGGCTTATACAACAAGGATGCGTTGCTGCAAACTGGCAAAACATCAACGTCGTCCCCGGTTTCAAAACCGACCACATTCACAATGTCCGTTTTTCCGGCGAGGTACAACTCGGCACCTTCAACGGCACCTTCCAGCTCCAAGGCGGACTCACCCTACATGCCGGGCTGAACCGTGTCACCTTGCATAATTGCACCATCGGCAACGACACTTTCATCGAAAACATTCCCGGCTACATTGCCAATTACGACATCGGCGACCACTGTTTTATCCAGGACACGGACAGGATTGTCACAAACGGGCACAGTGCTTTCGGCAATGGGACATTGGTTTCCGTCCTGAACGAAACAGGAGGCAGGGAAGTCCCCATCTTCAACGAACTCTCCGCCCACCTTGCCTACATCCTCGCCCTCTACCGCCACTCCCCTGCCCTGACGGAAAGGTTGAAAGACCTCATTGCCCGTTACGTCGAAAACGTTTCTTCCGACCGGGGCAGCATAGGCAACCATGTACACATCACCAGCGCCGGCAGCATTTGCAACGTGGCTATCGGTGACCATGCCGTCATTGAAGGCGCCTCACGCCTGGAAAACGGCTCCATCAACAGCAATGCCGCCGCCCCTGCCTACATCGGCTGCAACGTCATGGCAGAAGACTTCATCATGGCTTCCGGCGCCACCCTTACCGACGGTGCCGCCCTCGTCCGCTGCTTCATCGGGCAGGCGTGCCACCTCGGGCACCTTTTCTCCGCCCACGACTCCCTGTTCTTCAGCAACTGCCAAGGGGAAAACGGGGAGGCATGCGCCGTATTCGCCGGTCCTTATACTGTCACCATGCACAAGTCCAGCTTGCTCATCGCGGGCATGTTCTCCTTCCTCAACGCGGGGAGTGGCTCCAACCAGAGCAACCATCTCTACAAATTAGGACCCATCCACCAGGGCATCGTTGAACGGGGTTCCAAGACCACCAGTGATTCCTACATTCTCTGGCCAGCCAAAATCGGGGCTTTCTCCCTCATCATGGGGCGCCACGTCAGCCATCCCGACACGTCCAACTTGCCTTTCTCCTACCTGATTGAGCAAACAAACCAAACCTACCTCGTGCCGGCAGTCAATCTGCGAAGCGTAGGCACCATCCGCGATGCCCAGAAATGGCCCAAGCGGGACAAACGGACTGACCCCAAGCGGCTGGACTATATTAACTTCAATCTTCTGAGTCCCTACACCATCCAAAAAATGCTGGCTGGGACAGAAATCCTGCAAACCCTCCAACGGGTATCCGGCGAAACATCTGCCGAATACGCTTACCAGAGCGCACGCATCCGCAGCGGTTCCCTGAAAAAAGGGATACAGTATTACAGCATGGCCATTAACAAGTTCCTGGGGAACTCCATCATCAAGCGGCTGGAAAACCTGACCTTCCACTCCAATGAAGACATCCGCCGCCGGCTACGCCCCGACACAGACCAAGGCAAAGGCGAATGGGTGGACCTCTCCGGACTTATCGCCCCCCAATGTGAAATCGCCAAACTCATCGCCCGTATCGAATCCGGTGAAATCACCTCCGTCAGCCAGATAAACGACACGTTCTGCCATCTCCATACAGACTACTACCATCTGGAATGGACCTGGGCATGGGAAGTCATGCAACGTTGGTACGGCATCAGCCTGGACACGGTCACCGCCGCCGACATCATCCGCATTGTCGATACTTGGAAAGATGCCGTTGTCTCCCTTGACCGGCTGCTTTATGAAGATGCCAAAAAAGAATTCTCCATGACCGCCCGCACCAGTTTCGGTGCCGACGGTGACCGGGAACAAAAGGAGATTGACTTTGAACAAGTGCGGGGTGCCTTTGAGAACAATCCTTTCGTGGAAACGGTCAAGCGGCATATCGAGGACAAGACCGCCCTCGGCAACGAACTTATCGCCCGTCTCCAACCCATTGCCTGAGCCCAAGCCCGGCGAAACCGGGGGGAGGGGTATGAAAAACCCATTTTGACACAGCCCCCCGCCCCCGGGCGGGTTCCTCCACCATGCCCTTCCGCGATGTTTATCTTTGCCAAGATTCATTTATATCTTTATCAAGATATTTTTATATCTTCCTAAAGATACATTTGTATCTTCTTAAAGATATATTTCTATCTTGTGAAAGATAAATATCCCGGACAGCCCTTGCCGGGCATCGCGGAAGGGGCAGGGGGCATATTTTTTCCGGGAGGGATTCCCCATTATTCAACGGGAATCACTAATTTTGCCATGCAATTCTAAAAATGGACATTATGGGAAAAATCATACTCACCGGCGACCGTCCCACGGGACGCTTGCATTTAGGACATTACGTCGGCTCCCTCAAACGGCGTGTTGAACTCCAAAATTCCGGGGCATTTGACAAGATATACATCATGATTGCCGATGCACAAGCGCTGACGGACAACGCGGACAACCCGGAAAAGGTGCGCCAGCATATCCTGGAAGTTGCACTGGATTACCTCTCTTGCGGCATTGACCCTGCACAGAGCGTCATCCTCATCCAGTCACAGATTCCGGAGCTGTGCGAGCTGTCGTTCTATTACATGAACCTCGTCACGGTCTCCCGCCTGCAACGCAACCCCACAGTCAAAACCGAAATCAAGATGCGCGGCTTTGAAGGCAGCATCCCCGTCGGCTTCTTCACCTACCCCGTCAGCCAGGCTGCCGACATCACCGCCTTCAACGCGACGACCGTCCCGGCAGGGGAAGACCAGGAGCCCATGATTGAGCAGACGCGCGAAATCGTGCGCCGCTTCAACAACATCTACGGAGAGACGCTCGTGGAGCCGGAAATCCTGCTCCCTGACAACGCCGCCTGCCTCCGCTTGCCGGGAACGGACGGCAAAGCCAAGATGAGCAAATCGTTAGGCAATTGCATCTACCTTTCTGACAGCGCGGAGGAAGTCAGCCAACGGGTCAAGGGCATGTTTACCGACCCGGACCATTTGCGCGTCAGCGACCCCGGGAAAGTGGAAGGGAATACTGTATTCACTTACCTCGACGCATTCTGCCGCCCCGAACATTTTGCTGCATTCCTGCCGGACTATGCCAACCTCGAGGAACTCAAGACACACTACCGCCGGGGAGGCTTGGGAGATATGAAAGTCAAGCGGTTCCTTGATGCCATCCTCCAGGAGGAACTTGCCCCCATCCGTGCCCGCCGGCATGAGTACGAGAAAGACATTCCTGCTGTTTACGATATGCTGAAACGAGGAAGTGAAACTGCCCGCGAAGCCGCAGCCGCCACCCTCGACCGGGTACGCCATGCCATGCGCATCGATTATTTTGCCGATGAACAACTTATCAATGCACAGGCACAGGCTTATAACCGGAAACAGTCATAAACCCAAGCAAAGAAGTGCAGGATACGGCAAAATCAGATAAAAAAACATTATATTTGCAAGCCAACCAATAGCAAACAAGATATGTCAGAATGCATTGAACATCCGGAAAATTCACCGGAATACGAAGGTCTGAAAGTCAACAAGGGCATCCCCCAACCGGAGGCAATGAACCCGAACATCGCAGCACGCTTGAAGATGATAAAGAAAAGGACATTAAGCGTAAACGATTATGTGGAAGGTATCCTGAAAGGGGACATTAATATATTGAGCCAAGCCATTACGCTTGTCGAAAGTGCCAAACCCGAACACCAAGCCATTGCCCAGGAGGTCATCCGGCAGTGCCTGCCCTCATCGGGACAGAGCGTACGCATCGGCATTACCGGAGTACCCGGAGCAGGGAAAAGCACCTTCATTGAAAGTTTCGGGAAATACCTCACCGGCGAGGGGCACAAAATTGCCGTGCTTGCCATTGACCCCAGCAGCGAAAGGTCCAAAGGGAGCATCCTGGGGGACAAGACCCGCATGGAAGAACTTTCGCGCGACCCGCATGCCTATATCCGTCCTTCCCCTTCGGCAGGTTCGTTGGGCGGCGTGGCACGGAAAACCCGCGAAGCCATGATACTTTGCGAGACTGCCGGCTACGACATCATCCTCATCGAGACGGTAGGCGTCGGACAAAGCGAGACTGCCGTACATTCCATGGTTGACTTTTTCCTGTTAATGCAGATTGCCGGAGCGGGCGACGAATTGCAAGGCATCAAACGGGGCATCATGGAAATGGCGGATTGCATCATCATCAACAAGGCAGACGGCAACAACATCCAACGGGCGGAGTTGGCCAAAGCCCAGTTGCAAATGGCACTGCATTACTTCCCGCCTCATGAATCGGGCGTGGAACCTAAAGTCATGACTTGCTCCGCATACGAACGGACGGGCATCGACGAGATTTGGAAGAACATCCTGCATTATTGCAGCGAGACGCAACAGAACGGTTACTTTGAATCACGGCGGGCAGAACAAGCCAAGTATTGGATGTACGAAACCATCAATGAACAATTGCGCAACCATTTCTACCAAAGCCAGAAAGAAAACCTGAAGAAAGCAGAAGCGGAAGTCACGGAAAACCGGGCAAGTTCATTTGCAGCTGCCTTTGAATTATTAGACAAGTATTTCAAAGGCACGGAGAAATAAACCGCAACGGTTTATTACGGAAAAGTCTTCTCAAAATACAGGACAGTTCCCGTCCTGCGGTGAGACCGCCGGGACGGGAACTGTTTTTCCATCCCTGCCCAAAATGCCCGAGGAACAATTTGCGGCGCAAAAAGGGTCAAATCAGGCAACACTTCAGTTTCCCCGCCCAAACACCCCCCTTCCTCCACCAGTCCCAACCAAAGGAAGACCGGAGATAAACCGGAGGTGAACCGGAGTTGATACGGGATTAGAACGGGAACAGACCGTGAATATACTTGAAATACAACGACAAACGATTCATTTGCAACAAAGAACCGGGAAAGCAGTATTTTGAGCCAGCCTTCCCCATTTACAAATCTGCCGGTGCGGCAGACGGGAAATCATCCAGAAAAACAAAGCCCCGCGCCTTATCAACCCTGCCGCAATAATGGCAGATGCCGTTGGTCACTGCCACATACGGGGCAGCCAACACGATATTGTAACGGAACGCCTGGTCAAACACCTGGCGGCTAAGCGCCACAGAAGGCGCCTTGCACTCCACCAGAAGGCGGGGATTTCCGTCATTGCCAAAGGCTACCACGTCGAACCTCCGGGACATGCCGAACAGGTCTATTTCCCGTTCCACTGCCACAACAGCAGGGGAATACCCCTTGTGCCCGACAAGGTAGTGCACCACATGCTGCCGCACCCACTCTTCGGGAGTCAGCACGACATACTTCTTACGAATCATGTCAAAAATAAAAAGGACACCGCCCTGCTTTTTCACCTTATATTCAAAAGGAGGCAAACAAAGTTCATCCATCACAAAAAGAATTTTATTTAGAGTTGGCAGTTATTTTCAACAGGCTGCTATCGCCATAACTCAGGAAACGGAAGCCATGGGCAAGGGCATAGTCATATATTTTCCGCCAATCTTCCCCGACAGCAGCAGCCACAAGCAAAAGGAGGGTGCTCTGCGGTTGGTGGAAATTGGTAAACATCGCATCAATCACCCGGAATCGGTATCCGGGAAGAATGATAAGTGTGGTGGCAGCTTTCAGCCATTCCGCCTGGGTATGGTCGAACCATGCCACCAAAGCCTCCATCGCTTCATGCAACGAATAATTGCCCGGCAGCGTGTAAGGCTCCCATTGCGAAAGAGTGGCGAAATCTTCCCGCCCAATCAGACGCTTCACTCCCATCCAATAAAGGCTTTCCAAGGTACGGACAGAAGTCGTGCCGACAGCTATCACCTCATCCTCCTTGTCCCGGAGCAATTCAAGCAATGCCCTGTCCACCGCAATATGTTCCGTATGCATGTCATGCCCGCCAATGGTTTCGGATTTGACAGGACGGAAAGTGCCAGCCCCCACGTGCAAGGTCAGCTCCGCCATCCGCACCCCTTCCCCTGCCAACTCATCCAATAGTCCGCGGGTAAAATGCAAGCCAGCCGTAGGCGCAGCCACAGAACCTTCCTCGCGGGAGTAAACCGTCTGGTAACGGATTTCATCCGATGCTTCCGACTCCCGGTTCAAATAAGGAGGTATCGGGATACGCCCGCAAGCCTCAAGCACCTCACTAAAAGAAAAATCCCCGTCCCAGGCAAAGCGGATAACGGCTTCCCCTCCCTCCACGCTGCATTTCTCAGCCTGGAGCGTATGTTCCCGTCCTTCGAGCACAAAGCCACAAGAAATAGCTCCTTCTTTCCACTTTTTCAAGTTACCTATCAAACAAGTCCATTCACAAGCACCCTTTGCTGCAAAATTCAATGCATAATCGCCAGGGGCATAAGGCTCCAAACAGAATACTTCTATCACGGCGCCGGTTGGCTTGCGGAATAAGATGCGGGCGTGGATGACCTTTGTATTATTAAAAACCAAAGTCTGCCCCCGCCGAAGGATTCCGCGCACATCAGCGAAACGCCGTTCCGTAATCTGACCGTCAGCATACACCAATAGTTTGGAGTCCTCCCGCTTTGCCAAAGGGTATTTGGCTATCCGGTTTTCCGGCAAGTCATAGATATAATCCTCTATGCGAATATCTTTTAATTTATCCAGTTCCGAAGTCATTTTCATTTTGCCGTTTACCAATTATGTTCTAACTTTATTGCCGCAAAAAAGCGTACAAAGGTAACAAATGAAGACAAGAAGCGCAAACCGGGAAGGGATGCGCGCCAGAGAAAAATATCAACATGAAAACAAAAAAAGAGATTGTCGAAAATTGGTTGCCCCGATATACCGGGAGGGAATTAAAGGACTTTAGCAAATATATTCTGCTGACTAATTTTGAATACTACGTGGAACTTTTTGCGGAGATATACCAGGAACCTATCGCGGGAGAAGACAAGACCATGCCCAACGTGTCACACAACGGGGTGACCTTGATAAATTTCGGCATGGGCAGTCCCAATGCCGCAACAGTCTTGGACTTATTGTCTGCCATAGAACCAGAAGCCGTACTCTTTATCGGAAAATGTGGCGGCATTAAAGAAAAAAACGCAGTAGGGGACTACATTTTGCCTATTGCCGCCATCAAAGGCGAAGGAACTTCTGACGATTATATGCCGCACGAAGTGCCTGCCCTCCCCAATTTCAGCATCCAGAAAGCCTGTTCCAAAGCCATTGTCGCCCGAGGCAGGCAATATTTCACGGGGACAGTCTATACAACCAACCGTAGAGTCTGGGAATACGACGAGCATTTTAAAACCTATCTTCGCACGACACGCGCTATGGCTGTCGATATGGAAACTGCCACCATTTTCACCGTAGGGTTCGCCAACCGTATTCCGACAGGAGCCTTGCTCCTGGTTTCCGACCGCCCCATGATTTCCGAAGGCATAAAAACAGCCGAATCAGACAAACATGTCACCCAACAATTTGTACGGCAACACTTGGAAATAGGAGTCGAAGTACTACACCAACTTCAAAACAAAGATTATTCAATAAAACATCTAATTTTCTAATAAACAAATGAAACGCATTTATTTATATTCCAGCATACTCATTTCTATCCTACTTTTCGCGACCTGCCGGGACACCAAAAAACAAAGCACAGGGAAAGACACACAAATCGAGTGGATTCAAAAAACATGGGATTTCGGAGAAATCAGCGAGGGTGAAGAAGTGTGCCACACTTTCCGCTTCAAAAACATAGGGAACTATCCCTTTATTATCAAAAAGGTGGAAACAGGTTGTGGATGTACTACCGTTTCTTACGACAAAGCCCCCGTTGCCCCGGGAAAAGAAGGAAAATTAGAAATAAGTTTCAACTCTGAAAGCAGATATGGCAAACAATACAAAGAAATCCGTATCTTTGCAAACATTCCGGAGAAACAGACAAGCGTCCGTTTTACGGCAAATGTCAGGGAATAAAAAAACAAATAACAATTATATAACAAATTAACTATGAACACATTATTTATTGCGTTACAACAACAATCAACAGCAGGCGGAGGCTTTATGAGCTTTGTGCCATTGATTTTAATCATTGTGGTATTCTGGTTTTTCATGATTCGCCCGCAAATGAAAAGGCAAAAGGAATTGAAGAATTTCCGTGATTCTCTGAAAAAAGGCGATAAAATTGTCACAACTGGCGGCATTTATGGCAAAGTCCAGGAAATCGGAGACTACTATATCATCATGGAAGTTGAAGGTCAAAACCATTTGAAAGTTGACAAATCAGCTGTTATCAAAGACATGACTGATGCCGTTCCGGCAAAATAACCAACAAAAA
>DXFT01000022.1 GCA_019114285.1 Candidatus Odoribacter faecigallinarum | reverse complement strand
GGCATAGGTCCATTCGTGGTAGTTCCGTACCATTTCTACCATGTGTTGGTCGATATGCAGTATAAAATCAACGATAAATTCCATAAATGTAACTTTTTTAAATTTAGGACGCAAAGATAGAGATATTTCTTCCAAAATAAAGATGAAGGAAAGAAATTTATCAAGGATGTTTTTATGAAAGTGGAGGGAAAAAAGAAGCGTCCCTCGGGAGGAATGTCCTTGCCGGGAGACGCTTATGTGGATGTTTGGGTATTTAGAACCTGAATCCGAGTTTCAAAGTCGGCATGGCAAAAGCTTGTATGTTGTGATGCCCTGCTTCGTAGGGAGCCATGCCTGCAGGTTTGATTTGGATGCGGCTGTAGCGGTAGGCTGCCGGGCGTACTTCAATGCCCAACACCAACCCTTTTGTCAGACTGAAGTCCACGCCTGCGACGATGGCACCCAATGTGCCCCATACCTGTCCGGCGCGTTTTGATGCTCTGAATATTTCCACGGGCGTTTCTTCTTCTGTCGCGGGGTCAATCACGGTCTCGCCAGTTGCTGGCTGGTTGGTTTCCAAACGTGCCATTTGGAAACCGCCAAGGATGCCTAAGTAGGGGGAGATGCGTGCGTTTCTGGTGTGAAAATAATAGTCGCTGCCTATATTTGCCATCCAGCTGCTGCCGAGACGTCCTTCTATGTACTTATAAGAAGGTACGGGCATGTCTTCAACCTCAAGATCCCCCTCAATGTAATCTTTCTTGGGAGTGAGATTGATGTTCATGCCGAGCATTGCCGTGAGGCTCCAACGTGCAGACAAGAAGTATTTCGCTTGGATGCCTGCCACGTTCATGAGGCTATTTTCACCGATGTTGCCCAGATTGAGGTACATGCCGGGGTCTCCTCCTTGGTTTTCAGTACCTCCTTCCTCCGGGAGTCCTATGCTTGTAGCCCCATGTGAGGGCAAGAGGTAGTTCATCCCGTCCCATTGGCTGAAGAAGGTTCCGTTGCCTAATACCAACGATATCTGCCACTGGCCTTTTTCCGGAGCAAACGACACATCTTTATTCCCACCTGTCTTTTCGGGTTGTGCCATGAGAGGCACAACCGGCAGAAAAGCAAGAATGAATGTGTATAGTTTTTTTATCATCGTGTTTCCTATTAATTTAAGATTTTTATTCTTCTGGGTAGGAGTTTCCAATCATAACAGCCAATAAGGCATCTTTTTCAGCTGTATAGATGTCGAATTTCTTTTGCTCGTCTGCTAATTTGGCATTTAGACGTTCGATGTCGTTTTCCAGCTGAGCGGTGTACTGTTTGACGGCTTCCAGTTTCAGTTCTTCGTTTTTCTCAACGTCCAGCCCTTGCGTCCAAGCTTCCAGCATGGCATTGGCTTCCGTTAATGCCTGTTGTTTGTCCACAATGTCTTCCTGCTTTTCTCCTATCATGGTCTTTAGGCTCGTTAGAGCTTCTTCATACGAAGTTTGTGTCTCTCCTGTCGCGTTGCCATAGTAGCCTGCAATGACATTCAAGATGTTGCGGTATAATGCTTGGTTTTCTCCTATATTTTCTTGCTCACGTTGCAATTCGTCGATTTGCTCTTGGAATTCGTCGATTTGCTTTTGCAATGCGGCTTTTTGCTCGTCCAACTGGGCGTTTTCCTCTTCGACGGTGGTGAGGTAGGTGTTATAATCTTCTTCCACGTCTTGGTTGAATTGAGTGTATGTATCCCGGTTTTCAAAGCGGCTGTTAAAGGTTTCGTATTCCTCCGTGTTCGCATAACTCAGGTAGGCAACCGGTTCATGGTCGGAGACATAGAACGGGTCAACACTGTTCATGTAGTCTTCTATCTCGTTATTTTCCACTGGCGTGTAGCGGATGATGATATTATTGTTGGTATTGACACCCCACAATTGACGGCAGATTGCATAGAAGGCTCCCATGCTGCCCTTGTCGGGATTAGCTATTTCATTGTATGGAGATACCACGTCTTTGCCATCGCTATCTCTGTTGATTTCTAAATCATTGCCCAATAAATTCTGGTAAGCAGATAGATTTTCCACATTTGCTTCAAAGCCTCCCAAAGCGATTTCCAGTATTTCGTCCAGATTCTCTGCAGTCAAGGTCTCGGCAATGACCTTGTTTTCTGTGCCGTCAAAATAAGTGGTTTGCGTGTTATCCAATGCGGTGCGTATTTCGTAATAGTGCTTTAGGGAAGTCACCAGAGTGTTCTTGTCCGTGGTTTCGCGCTTGCTGTCATAATAAGTCTGTACATCCACTACGGTTAGCTCCCACAAGGAGTATTCCTGGTTGATGAAGTAGGCGTCCTTGTCTGCGATGAATTGGTCTCTTGCATTTTCCCATTGTGGAATCAGTCCGTTGTAAACGCCTGCAGCATGTTCCATGTCTCCTTGCAGGGTTTTCAAGTGTTCTTGTGCCTGGGCGTAATCCTCGTCTGGAATTACCAAATTGCCGGCAGTCATTTGGAAATAGGAATACAAGTTGTTGATGTCGCTGTTTGCCAGTTCATCAATGGTTAGGTTTTCCCCGTTATTTTTCAGGATATAGCCGTTTGCTTCGCTGTTATACTCAACCTGTTCCATGAATTTTTCGTAAAAGTCAGGGAAATAAGGAGGGTAGAACGAGTTGATGACATTTGTCAATACGGTCGGTTGAATGGCTGTCGGAATGGTCAAAGTGAATGTCTTTTTGCCGGCTACGATGTCGTTGATTTGGTTTCGTAGAGGGGTTTGTTTGTTTTGCAATTCTGCGATTTGCATTTTCAAGGTGTCGGCATGGACTTGCAATGCTTCAATGGCTGCCAATAATTCTTCTCCTTGGGTTTCCCATTCTGTGGTGGGAGTCCCGTAGATCGTTTCCAATTTAGCCAAAGCTTCTTGGGCGTTTTCCAGTTCAGCGGTTTTGTCGGCGATGTTTTTGTTTAGGCGGGAGGTCACATATTCGTCGCTGTTTTTGGCAGAGAAAATCAACAATTCCCGTTGTTTTGCCATGACGCGGTTCTGGTAATTCGTGATGTTGTTCATGGTGGTTGACAGTTTGCTGCTCACTGTACTCAGTCGATCGGCGTATTCATCATTTACTTGGGTCTTCAGGAAATCCAGTTCCTTTAATGCCTGGTTGTAATTGTGTTGCGCGATAGCCGTGCTTTGTTGCAGTTGCAGCATGATAGCGTTATAGGCTTCCTGCACGGAATCCATTTGCAGTTCATACTGTTTTTTTTGCAATTGCAGGCGTGCCGACTCTGCGCTGGAGGAATCCTGCTTTAGTAAGAGGTCGATTTCCCGCATTTGGTTTTCCAGTTCAATGGTACGTGTCAGGGCTGTTTTGTGGGCGACTTCCGCTTCTTTTAATTTGATATTGGCTTCCTTTAAGCCGATTTCTGCGGTTTTCAAGGCTGCCTGTGCCCGGTACAATTCAGCTTTTGCTGAACGCAATTCTTGAATACCCAGGGGTTCATCATTGTCCAAACACCCGGTAATACTTACTGCGCCCGCTGCCAATAGCAACGTGGCGACAAAAAGATGACTTTTTCTCATGTTCACCAATTTTAAAACATTATACAAACATACATTTTTAACGATGCTAAGGTAGGTATTAAAATGGAATCTGAAAACGTTTTTGGAATCTTTTTCGATTAAATTTTCAATAAATTAAAATCAGAAGGGATAAAGAATGCAGAGAGTCCTTTTTCCTCTTGGGGTTGCAAATGTGGCTTGCCTCTGTTATCTTTGCGGAAATGAAAAAAATGGAATATGGCAGCTAATAGGGACAGGACGGCTGGAGGGGGACAATGCCTTCGTGCCGGGGAGCAACATGTGCAGATTGTCAGGGCGTCGATGGTCAGTATT
>DXFT01000154.1 GCA_019114285.1 Candidatus Odoribacter faecigallinarum | reverse complement strand
ATGTAGGAGGGACGGTTGCCCTTGCGGGTGCGCGCCATGAGGGTAAACTGGCTGACGGCAAGGATGTCCCCGCCGGTTTCGAGGATGGAGCGGTTCATCACGCCGTCCTCGTCGTCAAAGATGCGGAGGTTGCAGATTTTGGCGGCGAGCCAGGCGATGTCCTCCTCCGTGTCGTCCGCCGCAATGCCGACCAGCACGAGCATCCCCCCGCCGATGGCGGAGTGGAGCTGCCCGCCAATGGTGACGGAGGCATGTTTTACCCGTTGTATTACAATTCTCATTTGATGTCCGATTTTTCGTTAAACCGGGCAAAATTAGGAATAATCCGGGAGATTGGCACACTTTATGTCTTGGTTTTTGGCGTAATGAAACATAAAGGAAAGGATATGAAGAAGAGACTTTGCCATTGGGCGGTATTGCCATTGCTCGCGGTGTCGTGCAACATGCTGGAGCCGCATCCCTACGATGCCCGCGTGACGGGGGAGACGGGAGTGAATGCCAGCCACGTCCGGGAGATTGAGGAAAAGCTGGCAGGGAGGAAGAGCTTCCGCTTCGCCTTCATCAGCGACACACAGCGGTGGTATGACGAGACGAAGGAGGCGGTGGCAGACATCAACCGGCGGGGGGACATCGACTTTGTCGTCATGGGCGGCGACCAGGCGGATTTCGGGATGACGGACGAGTTCCTGCTGATGCGGAACATTTTCAACGGGCTGGAAGTGCCTTACGTGTGCCTGCTGGGGAACCACGATTGCCTCGGGTCGGGGAAGGAGACCTTTGAAAAGGTGTATGGACCAGTGAACTTTGCCTTCACGGCAGGGGATACCCGCTTTATCTGCCTGAACACGAACGCGCTGGAATTCCACTACCCGGAAGCCATCCCCGATTTCGATTTCATGCGGGGGGAGTATGACAACATGCCAGAAGGAGTGGAGAGGACGGTGGTGGCGATGCATGCCGCGCCGTTCAGCGAGGTGTTCAACAACAACGTGGCGGACGTGTTCGAGTACTTCATCAGGATGTACCCGGGGCTGCAATGCTGCCTTTACGGGCACGGGCATACGCTGATGGAGAGCGAGCTGTTCAACGACGGCGTGCGGTATTACCAATGCCCGAACATCGCCCAGCGGACTTATCTGGTATTTACATTTGAAGAAAACCGTTATAGTTATGAAGCCGTTGTATTTTAAGACTATCGCCTTGTGCCTGTTTGTCCTGCTGTTTTCCCGGCAGGAGGGGGAAGCGCAGCCGCAAAGGGACACGACAGGCGGAGCGTGCCAAGACACGATATGGAAACGAGAGCCCCAATACAGGTATGACAGCCGGTTGCAACGGTATATCAAGGTACACAGCGCCCTGATACCCACCCACCAGATGGTGCAACTTTACGGTGGCATGGGACTGGTGTCCTTCGGCGTGGGGTGGGATTACGGCAGGCGCGACCAATGGGCGACCGACGTGCTGATAGGCTTTGTACCGAAATACGAGGCAGACCGGGTACGGGTCACGCTGACCCTCAAGGAAACTTATAATCCCTGGCGGCTCAGGGTGAACGAGCACTTCTCCGCCGTGCCGCTGACCTGCGGCTTGTACCTCAACACCATCTTCAGCAACGATTATTGGGGGAGGCAGCCGGAGTATTACCCGAAGGGGTACTATACGTTCTCCACCCGCGCACGGCTGCATGTATTCTTGGGGCAACGGCTGGATTATGAGATTCCACCCGAACGGCGTTTCTTTGTCCGCGCGATAGGGGCGTTCTATGAAATCAGCACGTGCGACATGTACCTGATCAGCGCCTTCGGCAACCGGAGCCTGCAACCGCGGGATTTCCTGCGTTTCTCGTTCGGGTTGAAGTTCCGGATTTTCTAAGCAACCCTCCCCATGAAAGAATTGTGATAAAAATAAGGGGGAAAGTTGCCGTTTTCCGGAATCTATTTCGTACTTTTGTGGCTTGAAATGCGGCTGAGTAGTTCAATGGATAGAACGGAAGTTTCCTAAACTTTAAATTCGGGTTCGATTCCCGGCTCGGCTACCAGACGCCCGGCTGTCGCCGGGCGTTGTCTTTTTCAAAAAGAAATGCGTATATTTGTTTGCTGTTATACGCATAAAAACTGTCTGAATCATGTATAAAATAGTTATCTGCCTGTTTATCCTGTGCTCCGGCATTGTCCGGGGATTTGCAGCCGACCTCCCCGTCCTCTACATTACCACACCGGACGGCAGCGCCATCACGTCCAAGGAAGAATGGCGGGAGGGATGCCGCCTGCGCATTGTGCTGCCGGACGGGACAACCGCTTACGACTCGGACAAAGCCGCCCTCAAAGGCAGAGGGCATTCCACGTTCACGAAACCCAAGAAGCCTTTCGCCATCAAACTCGACGAGAAAAGCGGGCTGTTGGGCATGGAGAAGGGGAAACGGTGGGTGCTGCTTGCCAACTTCATGGACCACAGCCTACTGCGTAACAAACTCGCTTTCAGCATCGCCCGGCAGACCAGCTTAGCCTGGACTCCGGACAGCCGCTTCGTGGATGTCGTGGTCAATGGCAAGCCTCAAGGCTGCTACCTGTTGTGCGAACAAATCCGGGTGAACGAAAACCGGGTCAATATCGACGAGAAAGAAGGTTATCTGCTGGAAGCAGATGCCTATTTGGATGAGAAGAATCATTTCTATACGCCCCGCCGGCATCTGCCCGTCAACATGAAGGAACCGGGGGATGCGCAACAGCTGCCTTACATCCAAAGGTATTTCCAAGAAATCGAGGACTTGTTATACGGCAGAGGGAACGATTTGACGAAACTATACGAAAAATACATTGATTTGGAAAGCTTTGTGGACTGGTGGCTTGTCCATGAACTGACCCAGAATGCAGAACCCAACGGTCCGCGGAGCTGCTATATGTATAAGGACAAAGACAGCCTGCTGAAAGCAGGACCTGTCTGGGACTTCGACCTGGCTTTTATTGAGGTAGGACTGGACAAGGACGGCAACATCCGCCCCGCACGTCTCCATCTGCCCGAGGTTCCCCTGCTTACCGTGGACAGCCTATACAATCGCAAGGCATTGTGGTACGACCGATTGCTGGAAGACCCCGTTTTCCGCCGGCAAGTCCAAGTCCGCTGGCAGGAGTTGGAGCCCCGCTTCCGGGCAATCGCCGGAGAAATTGACCGCTGGGCGGAAGAGATTGAAGCCTCCGCCCTGGCAGACGAACGCCTGTGGCAAGGGCAAGACCCTGCCCGTTTCGATACACACACCACGTTCCACGCTTCGGTTAAGAACTTGAAACAAACGTACCTGAAAAGGATTGATGTACTCAAACAGAAGTTTATCGGAACAGACACTTCCGCTTTACCAATGGAATTAAATGAAAAAGCATCTGCACCCACGCTTCCGATTTTTACTCTTAAAGGACAGGTTACGGATATCCATGGCAAACCTATTCGGAGAGCCTATGTTACCCACGTAGGAAAAACGGAAGGGATTGCTACAGACAGTAACGGTTATTTTTCTATCCAAGTCTATGCTTATGAACAACTGAGCTTTATCCACACCGGACATGTAGAACAAAGAATCGTTGTACAACCCAGCGATTCCTTTATCAACATCAGAATGTATCCAGAGGCTCCCCATCTGTCAGGTTTCAGTGTCCAAGCCATTTCTAAAGCAAAGAAAGTGAATTCAAAGGATGTTTCGGAATATTATTTTGTAGATAATCTCCCTGTATTCAAAGGTTATTTAGATGAATTCATAAAGAAAAGACTACGCTATCCCCGGACAGCTATTCGAGCCGGCATCGAAGGCGAAGTGATTGCCACGTTCCTCATTGATACAAAAGGGAACGTTACCGACCTCTGTATTGTCCAGTCAGTCAGCGAAGAATTGGACAAGGAGACGCTTCGCGTACTCTCTCTGATGCCTCGCTGGAAACCAGCCCGACATTCTGCAAAGCCCATCCCTTTCCGCTTTACCATCAGCATTAATTTTCAACTTCAGTCACCCATATCACAATAGGAGACTTCTTTTTTGAAAAAATCCGTACCTTTACACCAAATTTTGAACCATGAGAGGAATAGGAATTTTATTTATCGGTATATGCCTGTTAAGCGGGTGCAAGGAAAAGGAATTGCCGGGGAAGTATCTGAGCGACATCCGGGTAATACGACAGGCAAACCCGGAGAAGGCATCTATTGCCCCCCAGCCAGCCCCGGAAAAGAAAACACAAGCCCCGGAAGCAAAGCCGGTAATAGCACAGAACAAATTCCATATTATCATCGCCAGCTTCAAACCGGCAGACAAATCGAAAGCAGAGAGGACTGTCGCCCAATGGAAAGCCAAGCAGCAACCCGCAAGCCTGCTTAGTTCACCCGAAAGATTCCGGGTCAGCATCAAAAGTTTCCCTACAGAAGAAGCTGCCAACGCCGCTCTCCCGGAATACCGCACCATCACCGGCAGGGAAGACATTTGGGTTTACAAAGTTCCCTGATTCAAATCAATATGCCAAAAACGACCAGGAAGCCCAGCAGGAAGCCCGCATATACTTGGGCGGGAGTATGTTTTTCCAAATAAAGGCGGCAAGTCGCCAGCAAGCCTGCCAGCAATAACATGGCAACAAAAGCGCCACGCATGTCGCCGGGATATTTCATGCCCAACACCATCAAGAAGCCACAAGCCCCGCCAATTGCCGTCAGATGCATGCTGATTTTCCATCGCAAAGTAATGACGGAAAACACAGAAAGCAGCAACACCAGCACCAAGTACAACTGTTGCACAACGTGCGTATAAGCCGCCAGGCGCAAAAGCCAAAAGCCAACGAAGGCGAACACCACCGTCACCAATATCGGATATACCCGTTCCTGATTTTCATCCAGGCTGTAACTCTTAATCAAACGGAAACGCTTGAACAAAGGCAGGCTCAACAAAGGTACCAACATCAGAGAAAAACCTGTAACCAACAGACAATATAACTTCGTGGCTAACGGCAATACCGCGAACATGGAATTACCGCTAAAAAGAAATAAAAGGACGTATATCGGCATCACAAAAGGGTGCAACACCACCGACACGACTTTCGCTGACTTGACAGCCACCACATTATTCCCTACCCTGCTCATATCTCCCTCCTTAAACGTGCTACCGGAATATCAAGCATCTGCCTGTATTTCGCCACTGTGCGGCGGGCAATCTGGTATCCTTTTTTCTCCATCAAAGCTACCAATTCATCATCCGTCAAGGGCTTTTTCTTATCCTCCTCATCTATCAACGCCTTCAGGGCGTTCTTCAATTCCCCTGTACTGACTTCCTCGCCACTGGTCGTTTGCATACTTCCCGAGAAGAAATCTTTCAAAGCATAGATGCCAAACCACGTCTGGACATATTTTGAATTGGACACCCGGGAGATGGTGGATACATCCAGTCCGGTAATGTCCGAAATGTCCTTCAAAATCATCGGCTTCAACAAATTCTTGTCGCCTGTCAGAAAAAACTCCTTTTGGAACTGCACAATCGCCGTCATGGTCAGCATCAATGTATTGTTCCGCTGCTGTACGGCGTCAATAAAGGATTTCGCCGAATTAAGTTTATCTTTTACAAAAGTAATGACATCCCGCTTGTTTTTGGCAGACTCTCCTTTTTGATATTGCTCCAACATATTCAAATAGGATTTGTTTATCCGCAATTCAGGGACATCTCCTGAGTTCAGGCTCAACTGCAATTCCCCATCCACCAAATCCAAAATAAAATCAGGGATAATCTTCTCTGCCTCCGCCCCGTAAGAACAATCGGCTGTCGCTCCGCCCGGTTTCGGATTCAACCTCAGTATTTCATCTATCGCCTGCTTCAATTCCTTTTCTCCCAAACGCAACTTACGGGCTATTTTCTCGTAATGCTTGCGGGAGAACTCTTCAAAACAATCTTCCAAAATCAAGCGGGCATTTTTCAATACCTCATTGTCAGGATTCTCGTCCAAACGGTGCATGATTTGCAGGAGCAGGCACTCTTTCAAATCACGGGCGCCTACGCCTGCCGGTTCAAATTCTTGAATCATCTTCAACAAACCGGAGACTTTTTCTTCAGAAACTTCCACGCCCGCCCCGAAAGCCAGGTCATCCACGATACTTTCCACGTCCCGGCGCAAATAACCGTCATCGTCTATATTCCCGATAATGTATTCCGCTACCTTGTGGTCAAAATCCGACAAAGGACGCATTCCCAATTGTGCCAAGAGATTCTCATGGAAAGATGATGCCTGAGACATGACAAAATCATGCCGGTCGTCGTCTCTTGAAGCGTTGGAAACAGAAAGGCGATAATCAGGAATGTCATCGTCATCTCCCATATAATCTTCCAACGAGAAATCGTCATCCGATGAATAATCCTCCTCTGCATCCCAATCATCATTTCCATCCTCCTGCATCCCATCCTCTGAAGCCATTTCATCCCGCTCTTCCCCACTATCCGGTCTTCCTTCCACTTCCTCCAAAAGCGGATTCTGCTCCAATTCTTCCTTAATGCGCTGCTCCAATTGATAAGTAGGCAATTCCAGCAACTTAATCAACTGGATTTGGAGAGGATTGATTTTCAATCCTAATTTCTGCTGTAAATTCTGTTTTAACACGTCTCAAATATTTATCTTTAAAATTCCGCATTTTTCGGCGTGCGCGGGAATGGAATCACATCACGGATGTTTGTCATACCCGTCACGAAAAGCAACAAGCGTTCAAAACCAAGCCCGAAACCACTATGTACAGCAGAACCAAAACGGCGCGTATCCAAGTAATACTGCATGCTGTCCAAAGGAATTCCGACTTCCTTCATACGTGCAACCAACTTATCCAGATTCTCTTCGCGCTGGGAGCCTCCGATGATTTCCCCAATTTGCGGGAAAAGCACATCCATGGCAGCCACAGTTTTGCCATCCGGATTTTGTTTCATGTAGAACGCCTTGATTTCTTTAGGATATCCCGTCAATATCACCGGCTTCTTAAAATGCTTCTCTACCAAATAACGCTCATGCTCACTCTGCAAATCAACTCCCCAACCAGTCACCGGATATTGGAATTTGCCCGTTTTGTTGGGTTTGCTGTTTTTCAGGATTTCAATGGCATCCGTATAAGCCACCCGCTCAAAGTCATGCGTCAATACGAAATTCAACTTTTCTATCAATTCCATGGAACGCTCCTCTGCCTTTTTATTCTTTTCCTCCTCTTGTAAACGAGCGCTCAGGAACTTCAAATCCTCCATGCAATTATCCAATGCATAACGGATTAAATATTTCAAGAAGTCCTCCGCCAAATCCATATTGTCTTCCAAATCATAGAACGCAGCCTCGGGTTCTATCATCCAGAACTCCGATAAATGCCGGGTCGTATTGGAATTTTCTGCCCGGAAAGTAGGACCAAAAGTATAAATTTTCCCCAATGCCATCGCTCCCAACTCACCTTCCAACTGTCCGCTTACGGTCAAATTGGTGGCTTTCCCGAAAAAGTCCTGCTTAAAATCCACTTCACCATCTTCTGTTAAAGGCGGATTCTTCGGGTCCAAAGTGGTTACCCGGAACATTTCTCCCGCCCCTTCGCAATCGGATGCCGTAATCAAAGGCGTATGCAGGTAATAAAAACCTTTGGAATTGAAATACTGATGTATGGCAAACGCCATGGCGTGCCTGATGCGGAATACTGCCCCAAATGTATTTGTACGGAAACGCAAGTGCGCCACTTCACGTAAAAACTCCAAGGAATGCTTTTTCGGCTGGATGGGGTATTTTTCCGGGTCTGCCTCTCCCAACACTTCTATTTCCGAAGCCTGGATTTCACGAGCCTGCCCGCTCCCTGTGCTTTCCACCAACAAGCCTTTTGCCCGGATTGCCGCCCCTGTCGTCACTTTTTTCATCACCTCCTCCGGGAAATTATCCATATCAACGACAACCTGTATATTATTTATCGTACTTCCGTCATTTAAAGCAATAAAATTCACCTGTTTGTTTCCCCGCTTGGTCCTCACCCAACCACAGATTTCAACTTCTTTTCCACAATCGTACGATTGCAAAAGCTCCTTGACTGACAATTTTTTTGTGCTCATTTCTTTTTGTTTACACTGTTACAAATATTCATCTTATAAACGTACTTATCAAGCACGGATTTGCAAAGATAATGAAATACCCGTATATTAAACGAACAATTCACTAAAAATCATATCCGAAACCAACCACCCCGTCTTGGTCATCCGAACCCGCCCCTCTTCTCTGGCTATCCACCCCTGCCTTTCATAGCCGCGAAGCCGTTGTTCTGCCTTCTCCCACCAGGCAGGGAAAGCCATTGTCATATATGCCGTGTCAATACCCCATTTCGTCCGGAAGCGCGTCATCAAATATTCATTGTACTTGTCCCTATCCGTCAAAATTTCCCGTTCAAAATCTACCTTCCCTTCCGACAAAGCTTTCATGTATTTTTTCACATGCGCCACATTCCATTGCCTGGAAATACCGTCAAAAGAATGTGCTGCAGCCCCCAAGCCGATATAAGGCTGTTGTGTCCAATAAGCCGTATTGTGCCTCGCATACTTTGCATCTTTGGCAAAATTGGATATCTCATAATGGTCATAACCTTCTTTTCCCAAAATATCAGAAACATATAAATAACGTTCCGCCAAAGCATCATCATCCATAGGCTGGAACTTCCCCTGTTCATACAACTTTTCCAATACGGACCCCGCATCCAGACTCAACATATAAGCAGAAACATGTGTCACGCCAAGCTCCCCTGCCATGCGAAGGCTGAAATCCAACGCCTCCCTATCCATACCCGGCAAACCGATAATCAAATCCATATTGATATTGGAGAAACCCGCCCGCTTCGCTTGAAGCACAGCCTGCATCGCCTGTTCTCCCGTATGCCTGCGGTGAATACGCTCCAGCACTCGGTCCTCAAAAGACTGCACACCAATAGACAGGCGGTTAAAACCCAAATCCTTCCAAAGCCCTAACTTATCCGGGACCACGTCCTCCGGGTTCACCTCTATCGTACATTCCGCCCCTTCCTCCAACTTCCACCTCTTATGAATATGGGAAACTATCTTTTTTAAGGCTGCCTCCTCCAGGCACGAAGGAGTCCCTCCCCCAAAATACAAAGTCGCCACCTCCTTGCCCGGCAAATAATCCGCCCGCAAATCCATTTCCCGACACAACGCTTCGGCATAATCCTCCCTCCATTGCAACGAAGCCACCGAATAAAAACCACAATAGAAACACTTCGCCCGACAAAAAGGGATATGCACATATATTCCAGCCATAAACAATCTTCATTTTACATCGCAAAAATAGCAATATCATAACACAAATCAGAAGTTTTCCATAACTTTGCCAAGTCACAACAAAAAAACAACATTACCATGATTACATTTATCCTGAGCATTGCATTGCTAATTGTCGCCTATTTTACCTATGGAAAATTCGTAGAACGTTTCTTTGGCGCCTCTTCCAAAATTGCCACTCCCGTCAAACGGCTTGCGGACGGAGTGGACTACCATGAACTCAAACCCTGGCGGATATTCGTCATCCAGTTCTTAAACATCGCAGGCTTAGGACCGATTTTCGGAGCCATTATGGGAGCTGCTTACGGTCCTATGGCTTATTTGTGGATTGTTATCGGCTGCATCTTCATGGGCGCGACGCATGACTATTTCTCCGGCATGCTCTCCGTGCGGAATGACGGGATGAGCCTCCCGGACATCGTAGGCAAGTATCTGGGAAACGGCGTCCGCAAATTTATGACTTTGTTCACAGGCTTCCTGCTGCTTGCCGTAGGAGTATCCTTTGTCAACGGTCCGGCAGAATTGCTGGCAAACCTCACTCACATGAGCATGACGCCTTGGCTCTACATCATTTTCCTCTATTACATTCTGGCAACCCTATTGCCCATCGACAAAATTATCGGCAAAATTTATCCTTTCATGGGAGCCGCTTTACTGTTCATGGCAGTAGCCGTCGGCGGCTATTTACTGTATGGAGGATTTGCCGGTACCCTCTCTTTGCCGGAATTGCGCTTCGACAACATGCGCAACCTGCATGACAACCCCACAGAGAACATCCTCTTCCCGATGCTCTTCGTCGTCATTTCCTGTGGCGCTATTTCGGGTTTCCATGCCACACAATCTCCCTTAATGGCACGGTGCATGACTGATGAAAAATACGGGCGTCCCATCTTTTATGGGGCAATGATTTGCGAAGGCATCGTCGCCATGATTTGGGCGACGGCGGCAATGACCTACTTTGGCGGTCCGGAAGGACTGAACGAAGCAGCAACGGCAGGAAACACCCCTGCCATCATTGTGGACAAAATATGCAACACCTGGCTGGGACGCTTCGGTGCCATCATCGCCATCATCGGCGTAGTGGTCTGTCCCATCACCTCCGGCGACACGGCATTCCGAAGCCTGCGCCTGGTCATTGCCGATGCCCTGCACTACAACCAAAAACCCATCCGCAACCGACTCATCATCGCCGTACCCATTTTTGCCTTGGCGTACTTCTGTAACAGCATGGATTTCTCCACCATCTGGAAATACGTCGGCATCGGCAACCAGACATTGGCAGTCGTAACCCTCTGGGCAGCATCGGCATACCTTGTCGGCAAAGGCAAGCCCCATTGGATGATGTCCCTTCCTGCAACCTTCCTATCCGTAGTCTGTGCGACTTACTACTTGATAGCCCCAAACAAGGACGGCGGCTTTTCCATCGCTCCTGAAATCAGCTATCCGGTCGGATTATTGGTCGGTTTCGGGCTATTGGCACTGTTCTTGTGGAAAAGCCGGAAAATCAAAACAACATTGTAAGCCACAAAAATAAATCCCAAAAGACTTTTATGAAAGATAAAATTCATAGGGTTATAGAGTAACATGTAACCTAATACCCCAAAAACAACAATTGCGAAAAACAATAGAGTTGGACCAATAATCCCCAATCGGTCATTAGAGACGGAGTTAGCACTATTTCTA
>DXFT01000153.1 GCA_019114285.1 Candidatus Odoribacter faecigallinarum | reverse complement strand
GTCCATTCCGCAATATGGCTGAACAGGCGGTAGGTGATGAACGTGTCGCTTTTGGGCGCAAGGATGACCGAGAACACTTTTTCCTTGAACAGAAATGCCACAATGGCGCACAGCACTGTCGCAATGGCAATCTTTATCAGGGAAGCCCTCAATACATCCAAATGCTCCCAAAACGACATCTCACCGATTTGGGCATTATCTACCGTCTGTTCCATATTGTCATTTGACCGGATTTTCATCCCTTATGTCAAGGTCGTTTTCCACGCCTTTCACGCCTTCCTTGAAACTGCGCACCCCTTTGCCCAGACCTTTCATCAGTTCAGGTATCTTCTTGCCGCTGAAAAACAGCAGGACTATCAGTACGATGAAGATTATCTCTTGCGTTCCTATTCCAAACATCATTATACAATATTAAAAAGGTTAACCGATTGTATTACAAATTTTTGCCCAATTCGTATGCCTGGCAGCTATACTTTGTATTTTGCACGGCCCCGGCAGGCCACATTCCGGGAGCTATGACCATACCACGGTCTTGCCAACCGAGATAATTCAGCAAGGTCTTGTAGTGCGAAATCATAGGCTCCGCTTCCTTGTGGTCTGTATTGGCATACGCCATGAGAAAGGCGGATTGCTTGGATGCACCCTTGATGCGGCCATTGACGGCATAGAAGCGGTCAATCACGGCTTTCAACTGTGAAGGGAACCCGAAGTAATACATAGGGGTGACAAACACCACCATGTCCGCTTCCAGCAAATGTGGACGCAACTCTGAAAAATCATCCCGTATGAAGCAGTCCCCGTTCATGCCGCAGGCGTTGCAACCGATACAGCCTGCAACTTTATGCCTTGTGCAGTCGAAACGGTACACCTCATGTCCGGCTTCTTCCGCGCCTTTAATGAATTGGGAAGCCATGTGATTGGTATTTCCGTTCAGGCGCGGGCTTCCTGTCAATACGACTATTTTCATACCTTTACCTTTTTCTGCCGTCATTCCAGCTATGCCCATTCCGGAAAGCAATGTTGCTCCGGCGGCAAGTCCGGCTGTCTTTATGAATTTTCTTCTGTCCATTTTTTATTAGTCCCTATTCTAACTTGTTGTAATATTCATCTGTAACAGGCTCCAACCATTCGTTGGATGTGTTTTCTCCGGGAACCTCAAAGGCAAGGTGTGCAAACCAGCTGTCCGCCGCCGCTCCATGCCAGTGCTTTATATTCGCCGGGATATGGATGACATCGCTTGGAAGCATCTGCACGGCAGGTTTGCCTTCTTCCTGATACCAACCCTTGCCGGCTACGCAGACCAGCATCTGCCCACCGCCTTTCGTGGCGTGGTGGATGTGCCAGTTGTTGCGGCATCCTGGCTCGAAAGTGACATTGTTGAACGGTATCTGCTCCTTGGATATGGGAGCCAGATAGCTGTTGCCGATGAAATACTTGGCGTAAGCGGTGTTCGGCTCGCCGATGGGGAATATCATTTCCCGTTGGAAAGCGGCCTTGCCGTCCGCTTCCGCAGTTTGAGTAATCTTTTCTTGTGCCATAATTCCTTGCATGTTAGTCATTGTTGTTACGAATAATAAAAACAGTATCTTTTTCATGTGTCGAGTATATTATTTTATAAAGTTATTGATTCTCTGATTTTACAAAGATATGGCGGAACAAGATACGATGAGATACATATACCCCCGATGTTTGTATCCATTTTACTGAAAAATCAATCCAACCCTTTTTCTCGCAACCAATCATACATCAGTTCCGCCACCTCCGCGTTGTTCAAGTCCGACATCGGAAAGTGCGTGTTGCCGTGCAGTCCGGCTTTGGGCAGATGGACGACCGTCATATCTCCGCCCAGGTCGTTGAGCATCTTCGCCCACTGACGACACGATGAAGGCTGCCTGCCCGCTGCCCAAAGTCCTTTGTTTGCGCACTGCCGCCATGCCCGCCGGGATGTCCTTGACTGATGATTTACCACTGACGGCTCTCTCTGCCGCCTGCACTTTCTCCAACGCCGGGGACACGCAGATTGCCGCTCCGGTCAGTGCCGCCGCTTTCAAGAAACCACGGCGGGACATTTCCATACGGTTGTCGCTTTCTTTCTTCATGATGTGATAATTTTAATTCTCTGCAGCAAAGTTACCGGGCATTCCCTTTGGCGACCGTACCTGAACCACTGATAGAACAACCAATTTCGTAGGTGCATGGGGATAATCCTTGCCCCGCTCCCCGATTTTCCTTATCTTCGCAACGAAACAACCAGTAAAAAGTATGAGTATCATTAAACCGCAAAATATATTATCCATACAAAGCCGCGACGAATTTCGCCAATGGCTTATGACGCATCATGCCACCGAGAAGGAGTGTTGGGTGAAAGTCAAGCGCGGGTGTCCTGTGGACGACGGAACATTCTGGTACATCGACGCAGTAGAGGAAGCGATGTGCTTCGGCTGGATTGATAGCACTTTGAAACGGCTGGACGGCGAGGCATACCAACGGTTTGCGCCACGCGCGAAAGGCAGCCTGTGGTCGGAACTGAACAAGGAGCGATGCCGCCGCATGGAGCGGCTGGGGCGCATGACGGATGCGGGACGCGCCGTGCTGCCCGACATGTCGCCCGGAGGTTTCACCATCGACGAGGAAATCCTGTCAGCCC
>DXFT01000021.1 GCA_019114285.1 Candidatus Odoribacter faecigallinarum | reverse complement strand
TCCCATTCACGGGTCACTTTGCTCTTCCATGCCGTAATCTCGGATGCAAGCTTATAATTATCGGCTATCAATTTATGGTAGCGTTCCGACATGGGGAGATAGAACTGCCGTTCATAATCCTCCAGCATGCGGTTGGTTGTAAAGTTTGCCGCCACCTTGGCTATGGTGTTCTTTATGTATTTTATCCATTCCGTTGAATAGCCTGCTGCATCTTTTTGATAGAACAAGGGAGCTATTTCATCATCGATGATATTGTAAATCATTTCTGAATCCAATTCATCCTGCATCGCCTGGTTCTCGAAAGTGCGCTTCATCGGTAGGCACCACCCCGCATCAGGACGGTAGCCTTCCACCCACCAGCCATCCAATACGCTGAAATGCATGACACCGTTCATCGCTGCTTTTTCGCCACTCGTGCCGGAAGCTTCCTGTGGACGGGTCGGAGTATTCATCCATACATCCACGCCTTGCACCAGTTTCTTTGCCAAATCCATGTCATAATTAGGCAGGAATACGATTTTTCCCAGGAATTGGGGCATCTTGGAAACTTCCACTATCCGTTTGATTAAATCCTGTCCCGCTTTATCAGCCGGATGAGCTTTGCCGGCAAAAATAAACTGCACCGGATGTTCCTCATTATTGACAATCTCATTCAAACGGTCCAGATTGCGGAATAACAAATGCGCCCGCTTATAAGTAGCAAAACGCCGTGCAAAACCGATAGTCAATACATCATCACGCAAGGTCTCCTGTATTTTCAATACTTGGCGCGGAGTGAAATAAGAAACCGCCGTCGTGTCTGCCAGGACATGCTGCTTTATGTGGTCTATCAACTTCTTCCTCAATCCGGAACGGATGGCATATATCACAGAATCCGGCACCGTATAAATCTTTTCAAAACATTTCTTGTCATAATGATGGTTGCGGAATTCTTCTCCAAAAGCCGTTTCTTCCAATTGTTTCCATTCCGGAGCTGCCCAAGTCGGATAATGTACCCCGTTGGTCACATAACTGATATGCAATTCTTCAGGCATATAGCCTGGCCACATGCCTTTGAATATTTCCTTGCTCACTTCTCCATGCAACCAACTCACGCCATTGACTTCCTGGGACAGATTGGCTGCCAGGAAACTCATCGAGAATTTCTCGTTAGGGTCTGCCACGTTGATTTTTCCCAACCCAAGCAACTGTTCCCATGAAATTTTCAAACGGTCAGCATAATGAGAAATATAGGTCCGCAACATGTTTTCTGAAAATGCATCATGACCGGCGGGCACAGGCGTATGGGTGGTAAACAAAGAAGATGCCCGGACAACTTCCAATGCTTCCTGGAAAGAAAGATGTTCCTCTGTAATATATTCTTTCAAACGTTCAAGCCCGATAAAAGCGGCATGCCCTTCGTTGCAATGATAAGTAGCTGCCTGGATTCCCAATTTGCGCAATGCCTGGATACCGCCGCATCCCAATACCAGCTCCTGTTTCAGGCGATTTTCCCAATCGCCTCCATACAGATGGTGGGTAATGCTCCGGTCTTCCGGCAAATTGTCCTCAAAATCCGTATCCAACAGATAAAGTTCAATGCGTCCTACATCCACCCGCCAGATACGTGCATAGACATTCCTTCCGGGAAAAGCCAGCGTAACCAACAACCAGTTGTTGTTTTTATCCCGGACGGGAGTAACGGCTATTTTCATAAAATCCTGGGCGTCATATTCCGCCTCTTGTTCCCCATTTGCTGACAATTTTTGGGTAAAATAACCATAACGGTACAATAACCCCACTGCCGTCACCTTGGTGCCCTTGTCGCTTGCTTCTTTCAAATAGTCGCCGGCAAGGATTCCCAAACCTCCGGAATAAATTTTCAAGGAAGTATGCAAGCCGTATTCCATACTGAAATAAGCCACCCCGTCACCTGACATGTGGTCCTTCAACGCCATGTAATTCCGGAATTGCCCATAGACCTCATTGAGCTTATTCACAAATTCCGAATCATTTTCCAATTCCTGATAGCGGTTAAGCGAAATAGAATCAAGCAAAGCGATGGGATTATGACCGCATTTCCTCCATACATCCGCATCCACCATCCGGAACAATTCCCTTGCTTCGTCATGCCAACACCACCATAAGTTTTGGCACAATTCTTCCAATGCCCCCAGTTTCTCTGGTATAGAACGATGAATCATCACGCTCACCCAGCTCGGATTGTTCACTGTCAATTGCTTTTCTATATACGACACACTTTCTTCAGCAGGGACTTGCATGTTCTTCAAACGGCAATCTACCTGCTCAAGGGCAAAACTATAAGCCTGCCTGTAATAAGTTATCAGATTATCCCACAAGGCTATTTGCGAAACGCTCTTGGCATTTTGCCGCCAAAGCATCCTCGTCTGCCCATCAGCAACCGTGTAATTCCTTACCCATTCTGCGATTGCCGTTATGACCTTCGCATTATCATTATCCCCCCTCCGGACAACCTCAATCCCCGGATGTGCCATATTATAGTGTTCTTTAACCCACAGGCCAAAACCGGCAAGCGTGGTTGTCAAAGTCGGCACCTTAAAAGCAAGGCTCTCCAAAGGAGTATATCCCCACGGCTCATAATAAGACGGGAAGGCTGTCAAGTCCATACCTATCAACAAATCGTAATACGGCATATTAAATACCCCGTCGTCCCCGTTCAGGTAACTGGGCACAAAAAATACCTTTACTTTATCATTGACAGAGTTATGCAGGTTCAAACTCCTGATACGATTCATGACAGGGTCGTTCGCTTCATCCGTCAAATAATGGGTCAAATAAGTATTTCCCACCTGCACCGCCTGATTGGGTTGCTGCAAATTATGCAACAAATCTTTGTTTACCTCGCCGTGTCCAGCCGGAACCAACACAAAAGCTAAAATCTCTTTCTGCAAAGCAGAATCGCCGTTCAATTGCCCCATGGCATCCACAAAGACATCAATCCCCTTATTTTTAAATTCATAACGTCCGCTGATACCAACCAGCACGGCATCCTCCTCCACCGGGCGTCCCAATAATGCCTGGGCTACCTGCAAAAGTTTCTCTCTGCCGGCCTTCCGCTTTCCTTCCCATTCTTCCTCTTTGGGCGTAAATACATTCTCAAAACCGTTGGGGGTCACCATATCCACCTCTTTGTTCAGGAAATGGGCACATTCAGCCGCAGTAATGTCACTAACCGTTGTGAAACAATCCGCATTAGCAGCCGACACCTTCTCCAATGACTGTTTGGAGATAACATTAAAACGACGTGCCAACTCTTCCGGCACATAATTTTTCATTTCCCCGTACAAGGGCAAATTATTGCCTGCTACACATCGTCCTAAGACAGTGGCGTGCGTCGTAAATACGCAACCGATTTGCGGCAAAGCATCCTTCAAGTAAAGCAAGCCCGCCCCCGTCATCCATTCATGGAACTGGGCAACCACAGGCTGCCTCAATGCTGCATGGAAACGGACAAAACTTTCAATCACTTTTCCTGCCGCATAACCAAACAACGCCGGCTCAATATAATCCCATTGCCCGCTCAAGGAATCCAATTTATATTTTTCCCAGAACGATGCAAAGATTTTGTCCTTCTGAGTAATAAACGTACTGAAATCAACCAATATCACCACCGGCTGCCCTGCCACATTCCAACGTCCTACTTTCACGCGCAACCCTTCCTGGGAAGCATGTTGGTGCCACGAACGAAAAAGACGGGTATCATCTATAAATTCAGGGTTCTTCTCCGTATAACGCCACACATCAGGACCTATCAGAATATGACTGTCCTTGTATTCCTTCACCATATTCAACGCCTTGGTGGAAACCACGGTATGAATTCCCCCCACTTTATTGCAAACTTCCCAACTTACCTCAAACAAATAAGCCGGCTTTTTCAAGTTATTATTATCCATTTTCCTTATCCTTTAACAATCTTCTTTGTTTCCTTATTGGTCTTTGACTTCTTTTCTTTATATTCACGCTCAACCCGCAAAATAAAATCACTCAACACATTCATATAATTGATAAACGCTTCGTAAGGCGTGTCATAAGGAGTGAAATAACGGTGAATATCCCCGTCGGCAAACAACTTCGTGCACATATAATAAAAATGGTCACTCGCCTGCAAGCAATTATAATCATGCGTCAACGATTCATCCTTTAACGCATTCACCTTATCCCTCACCTTATACAATTCCTCAAAAGCCTCATTCTGCAACTCATTGCCTAACCAAGCAGTCAAATCCCGCTCCTCATCAGCCCAGGATATCGGGTAAGGCACATGCAAAGGCGCAACAGGCTGGTGTTTTGCTGCAGCTTCCTTGGGAGTCAGAAACTCAAAATCCGATGCGCTGAATACCTGTCCCGGCAAAGCCGCCAGAAAATCAAAGATACCGGTTTCCGCATTCTGATGCTCGCCGAAAGTCTCATAATCCATAAAAAGATTGACTATCTCTCCGTCTGCCGCATCCAACCAGGATACATACTTCTCAGCTGTCAATGGCCATTGATCCCACTGCCTGTCCGAAAAACGGAAAGCAATGTCATCGCTCAAGCGGAAATTCTTCAACAACAACTTCAATTTGGGATTAATGGAATTCGTGTACAAATAATTGGGGCTCTTCCAACCCAATATATGCCGTGCCCCTTCAGTCAGCATGGTTGTGTAACCCATCTTCGCCACCATTTCCCCGATTTCATCCGAATACACCAACTCCGTATTCCGGAAAGTGACAGGCTTCATTCCAAACAATTCCTTCATTAAATCGGCATGCCGCTTCACCTGGTGCTTAAATTCCGTCTCGTCCACCAAACATGCCAGGGAATGTGAATAAGTCTCTGCCAAAAACTCCACACAACCTGTCCCTGCCAATGCTTTGAAACTATCTATTACTTCCGGGGCATACTTGCGGAACTGCTCAATAGCCAATCCCGTTATAGAAAAGGCGACTTTGAAATTCTTGCCATACTTTTTGATTAACTCCAGCAACACACGGTTCGCAGGCAGATAGCAACGTTCTGCGATTTTTTTCGTAAAAGAACGGTTGGCAAAATCATCATAATAATCACTATATTTACCTATATCGAAAAAGTGATATTTCCTTAAACGAATGGGTTGATGCACTTGGAAATACAAGCATAAAGTTCTCTTTTCCATAATATTTTGTTTTATTTGTTATCGTCTCAATTCTTCATAAATCTGCTTTAATTTAAATGCCGCATTTTCCCACTTCAACGCATTTACCTCCGTCAGGCCATATTTAGAAGCAAATTGGGGTAAAGCAGGATAAGACAACAAAGCATAAATCGCATCCGCCAATGCATCCACATCCCAAAAATCTACCTTGATTGCATGTTTCAGCACTTCAGCCACACCGGACTGCTTGGAGATAATGGTCGGGACTCCCGAACGCATCGCCTCCAAAGGAGAGATGCCAAAAGGCTCCGACACGGAAGGCATCACGTAAACATCACTGTAAGCAAACATCTTCTGCACGTCCTGCCCCCTCAGAAAACCGGTAAAATGAAACTTAGTCGCCATTTTCAACTTCGCAATCCGGCGGATGGAACGGTCCATCAAATCCCCACTCCCCGCCATGACAAAACGCACATTGGAATAACGCTGAAGCACCTTATAAGCCGCTTCAATAAAATACTCCGGTCCTTTCTGGTAAGTAATCCTTCCCAAGAAAGTCACCACCTTTTCTTTCACCCCGCGCTCCACCTTCATATCCGAATAAGACTGGAAATCCACCGCATTGTGAATGGTCACCACTTTCTCCGGACGGATGCCATAACGCCGGATGACGATATCCCTTGTCCAATTGCTCACCGTCACCACACGGTCTGCCTCTTCCATCCCCTGACGTTCGATATTGTACACCAAAGTATTGATATTCTCACCGCTCCTGTCAAACTCTGTCGCATGTACATGCACCACCAAAGGCTTCCCCGAAACCCGTTTGGCAGCAATCCCCGCAGGGTAAGTCAACCAGTCATGCGCATGAATGACATCAAACTGCTGTTGACCGGCAATGGTGGCAGCCACGACAGCATAACGCCCCACCTCCTCCATCAAGTTCACCCCGTATTTCCCGGAAAACTGATACTTGTTCTTAAAACCTATCTTATGCTCTTCCGTCCTCTCATGTATGCTCTTGCTTGCCTCCCGCTCAAAACGTTCCGGCTCCATATAGGGAATCAAATTCGACCCCACCTCCATAAAACTGATATTCTTCCAGTAATCCTCAATATCACGATAATCATACAAAGTCTCCACATCGCTCGCATTGATTATCTTCACTGCACTCTGGTCCTCATCCCCGCTTGCATGGGGCATCACAAACAAGACTTTCACCCCCTGCTTCGCCAACCCTCGGGTCAAACCCAAACAAGCAGTGCCAAGTCCTCCCGCAATATGAGGCGGAAACTCCCAGCCAAACATCAATACTTTTGTTTCCATAATCTCCCAATTTCAATTTGTTACTCTTTCATTTTCTCATATCTCTTCACCATAGCCATGCACCTTAACACTTCCCCGACACTCCAAGCCTGTGAAATCGAACCGTTCGGCATATAAGGAGGATTACCGTCATACACCTCCCCGATAGAACATACCCCGTAATAAGCAATATCCTCTTCAAATCCTGCCAACAGCTCCTTTGCCGTCTTTACAAACTTCTTGCCATACAAACGGAAATTCGCCTCTATATACGGTCCAATCAACCAAGGCCACACCGTACCTTGGTGATACTCCCTGTCCCGCGTTGCCTGGTCACCCTCATACCTCCCCTCATAAAGTGGATTGCGAGGGGATAACGTCCGCAACCCTTTTGGAGTCACTAACATATTACCCACAATATCCAGCACTCCCCGTTTCATCTCATCCGTCAGCGGGCTATATTCCAACGAGCAGGCTATCACCTGATTCGGACGGACAAACAGGTTTTGTCCCTCCCCATCGACAAAATCTGCCAAATAAGACATCTCCTCATACCAAAAAGTTTCCACAAAATTCGCCTTCACCTTCTCCGCCATATCCTGCCATTCTTGCACAAACTTATTATCGCCTGCCATTTTGGCTAACTTCAACGTATAACAAATCGCATTATACCACAAGGCATTCACCTCCACCTGGTATCCTCCCCGCGGCGTCACCGGCACGCCATCCACCACGGCATCCATCCACGTTAATGCCCTTCCCGGTTCGTCAGCCCAAATCAGGCATTTGTCCGTCATCTTCACATAATCATTAACCCCCTCCCGGTAAGCCTTCAAGATAGCCTTCATCTTCGCGCCGTAATTCTTCCATACCACCATGTCATCATGCACGGCAGCGCCATACTCCTGCAAAGCCTTGAAATACCACATCGGCGCATCCACCGAATTATAAGCGGCAGCCTTCTCCTTTCCGATATTAGGGAACAAACCGTTGTTCAATTGCCGGGACATCGTATCCAGCACCTCCTTGCAGGTTTTCGTGTCACTGGCTGCAGACAACGTCACTCCCGGCAAGGCAATGAACGTATCCCTGCCCCAACGTCCGAACCACGGGTAACCCGCAATAATATCCGTATCCTTCCCCCTCTTTACGACAAACTGCGAAGCCGAATACTTCAGGCAATTCTCAAAACTGTTACGCGGCGCCCGTTCCTCTACCAATTTATCGAACTTCTTCTTCAAACGGCCAGGTGCGACACACTCCACCGATGCCGAAAAGATAACACTCTCCCCCTTCTTGATGGGAAACTCAAAATAACCGGGAACAAACAAATCCTCCCGGAAATCATATCCCCTCCGCTCCTCCTCCATATACTCCACATTATAATACCAATCCGGCGTCGCCACAAACTCATTCTTCTTGCTCACCTGCATGTTCAACGGCGGGAAACCGTTATACAGCTTCGAGCAAATCCCGTTCTCCACGGGCTGGTACTTCGTATTCGCCATCATATTCGCCTTCGACAGCGCATGCACATTCCGGTAAGCCAAGAACGGCTTTAACCGCAACCACGTCTCCGAATGGGCGTCGAGCAACGTGTAACGGATAAGCAACTGTTCTTCGTTATGCACCAACACAATCTCCTTCTTCAACAACACGCCCCCCACCCGGTACGTCAACGTAAACACAGGCTCATATTCAAAATCCACAATATACTTGTGACCACGCGGCTCATAATTCCCCGGATACTTGTGTATCCCCAAATTAAACGCCTGACCGTGCTGCACCACCGTCTCGTCCAACGAAGACAACAACACATGGTTCTCGTCATTAAACTCCTTTATCGGGACTATCAGAAGCCCATGATACTTCCTCGTATTGCAACAAATAATCGTAGAAGACATATACCCGCCCGCACGATTCGTGGCAAGCACCTCGCGCTTCAGCGAATATTCCAGATTGACCAACTCGTCTTTATTAAACTTCAAATATGCCATAATATCCTATTTAATCTCAAAACTATTCTACAATCCTTTTCAAAACAAACCCCGCCCGCGCGGGCACATACAAACTCAACACATGCCTGCCCCCCTCATACAGGGTAAAATGCTCCTGGCAATCATCAATTCTCCCAAACCCGCCAAAACGGAGGCTGTCCGTGTCCAGCACCGTCACATACTTCCCTGCCGCCACTTCAAAGGCATAATCGGGAAACGACGCAGAAGGGTTAAAATTGAATACAAACAGGAAATCCCCACGTCCGAACACCAACACCTGCCTCCCATTGTCCCTCACCACAGGCTGCGGCACCGGTTCAAAGAAAGACTCCTCCCTTGCCAAAGCAATCATCGCCTTGTCAAACTCGTTCAAAAAACGGAAACGCAAATCCTTGTCATCCACCAGGCTCCACTGCCGCCTCGCATGCTCATAACTCCAACCGTTCCCCTCCCTCGGAAAATCTATCCATTCCGGATGACCAAATTCATTGCCCATAAAATTCAAATACCCGTCTCCAGCCGTCGATATCGTCAACAAACGAATCATCTTGTGCAACGCCATCCCCCGGTCAATCACCAGGCTATGGTCAAACACGCTCATCGAGGTATAAACTTCCTTGTCCACCAACCTGAAAAACAACGTCTTGTCCCCCACCATCGCCTGGTCGTGGCTCTCTGCGTAACTAATCGTATGCTCCTCCTTCCGCTTGTTCGTCAACTCATAAAACATATCCCCCACATGCCATTCCTCGTCCCGCTTTTCCTTCACCAGTTTAATCCAATAATCAGGCACCCCCATGCTCATCCGGAAATCAAACCCCATTCCCCCGTCCTCCGCCTTCTCCGCCAAGCCGGGCATCCCGCTCATGTCCTCGGCAATGGTAATCACACCGCTGTCCACCTCGTGGCACAACTTGTTCGCCAACGTCAGGTACGTTATGGCGTCCTCGTCCTCATTCCCGTCGTAATAAAACTTATACTCCGTAAAATCCCGTCCCACGCCATGGTCCCAATACAACATGCTCGTCACCCCGTCAAAGCGGAAACCGTCAAAATGGAACTCCTCCAGCCAATACTTGCAGTTCGACAGCAAAAAACTGACAACCTCATTCTTCCCGTAATCAAAACAGCGGGAATTCCACAACTTATGCTCCCCCCGTTCCCCCGGATAAAAATACTGGCTCTCGTCCCCCGCGAAACAACCCAACCCCTCCGCCTCGTTCCTCACGGAATGCGAATGCACCAAATCCATCACCACCCCGATGCCAAACCCGTGCGCCTCGTCAATCAGCCGCTTCAAATCCTCCGGCGTCCCGAAACGCGAACTGACGGCATAAAAACTCGACACCTGATAACCGAATGAACCATAATACGGATGCTCCTGTATCCCCATCAACTGAATGGCATTGTACCCCAACTCCACAATCCTCGGCAACACGTAAGCCCGGAACTCATTGAACGTCGAAACGCGCCGGTTCTCCATGCACATCCCCACGTGAGCTTCATAAATCAGCGGATGGTTAATGCGCCCCACCTTCGGATACTTCCACTCATACGGGCGTTCCGGCTGCCACGCCTGCACAGTAAACACCTTCGTCTCATCGTCCTGCACCACACGCCTCGCATACGCCGGGATACGCTCACCTCCGCCGCCAGTCCAGACCACCCACAACTTATACAACATCCCATGCCACATCCTCTCCTTCGGCAATTTCAATTCCCACACCCCATTGCCCAACAACCTCAACCGGAAATCCTCGCGCCTTTGCCAGTCGCTCGACTCCCCGACAAGGTAAATGGCAGTGGCATTAGGCGCCCATTCCCTGAACACCCACCCCTCTGCCGTCTCATGCAACCCGAAATACAAATGATTATTGAAAACATCGGACAAACGCCTTTCCCTGCCGGTAAACTCCAATTCCTTCAGCAAACTCTTTTCCTGCCGGCGACGTATCACCGGCTTAAATGGCTCTAACAGCGGGTCGGATAATGTGACATCATACTTCACCATAATATCTCTATTTTGTTAACCCTTCGCCAAACCATCCCGTCTCCCTCCCCCTCATCCCCTTCGCACTTCCACCTTCCTTTAGCAATCGAAAGATAACACATTTTTTTTTAACCGCCAACACCTCCAAGCAATTTTAACAATTAAATTTTTATGAAGCCCATGCTTTCCTTCCTTGTTCCTTATGGATTCCTTGTGATTTTCTTATGCCTTTTTTCTGGTTATCTCCATCTTATTCCCTTCTTATTTCCTTGTCATCTCCTTATCATCTCCTTCTATAGATGGAAATAACAAGCAATTCATTTGGAAATAAAAAATAAAATACATACATTTGCAAGGAATTTACCCATAAGAAAACCAGAAGAAATGAATAACCTTTTATTGACAACAGCTTATTTCCCCCCCATTTCTTATTTTTCCGCCATCACGCAGGCAACGCAGGTCACCATCGAACAATATGAAAACTTTGGGAAACAGAGTTACAGGAACCGGTGCAACATCATGGCTGCCAACGGAGTGCTGGCACTGACAGTGCCTGTAGTGAAAGCCAACAGCAAGACGCTGACGAAAGACTTGAAAATCACGTACGCCACGCCTTGGCAGAAACTGCATTTCAAAGGCATTGAATCGGCATATAAAAATTCACCCTATTACGAGTATTATATTGATGACATCGAACCTTTTTTCCGGAAACGGGAGGCTTTCCTTCTGGATTTGAACCAAGGCATTCTCAATGCCCTGCTAAAGATGCTGGGCATCGGGAAGGAAATTTTGCTCACCACGGATTACGTCCCGGCAGGAACGCCGGGATATACGGACTTACGGGACGCCATCCATCCTAAAAAGGGACAGGGAGCAGAAAACATGGGATTTCCCGTACGTCCTTACCGCCAGGTATTTTGCGACCGGACTCCCTTTGTCCCCGACCTCAGCATATTGGACATGCTCTTTTGCTGCGGTCCTGCCACAAAGGAAATGCTATAACCCCGAAAGTTATTGGCAGCGAGCCAGGAATTGGTCCTCAACCCCCTCTTTGCCCACCATCCAAACCACATCGCCTTCCCGGAAGGAGAGCGCAGGAGAGGGATTCATCATTACGGCGCCATTGCGTTCAATGCCCAGGATGATGAGGTTTTCCGACTTTATTTCGCGTATGGTCTTGCCTATCACGGAAGAGGCTGCGTCCAAGCAGACGTTTTTAATCTTCATGCCCGTTGTGGAAGCCTTTCCACGGGGCTCCGCGCATGCTTGCTTTTCTTCCAATGCCTGCCTGAATGCCCCTAAATCGTCATCCGTTCCGACGACCGTGATTTTGTCATACGGATAAAGCATTTCAATCCCTTCGGGGATGTTTATTTTATCTTCCCCGCGCTCAATTGAGATAATGTTAATCCGGAAGAGGGTCCGGAAAGCGGATTCCTTCAATGTTTTGCCCACATATACGGAGGCTGGGCTCACGACAAAGTCGGCAGTATGCAAGTTTGCCAACGGACTTTCTTCCCTTAACTGGGCGGACAAGTTTCCGCCGGACTGGCTGCCCGTGCCCTGGAAGTTTTCCACAAATCGCTCCTCGATAAGGCGGGAGCGCCTGCGAATCCATTTGGAGAAGTAAATGACCGCCACCAGGAGCAGGGAAATCAAGAGTCCCAACCCCAATGCCACATTAAACAGTTTCACGACCACGCTCATCACTATGACCACGCAAAGCATGATTTTAATCAGGACCAGGGAGACCAAAGCCCCCCGGTTCACGCGGCTGTCCGTCCAAAGTTTCTGGAACTCGGGAGAATGGTTTTTCTTCATAATCATTGCCCACAACAAAGGGGAAAGCACGCCAAGCAAAAGCAAGGCGCCCAGCACTTTGCCTTTCATTCCCGGCAAATGGGCTTCGATGAAAGGATAGGCCTGGGAAAAGAACAAGGCGATGAACGCAATGCAAATCACCAGATAAACCACCACGCTGCCAAACATGGAGCGAATCAAACGGTTCCAATCGGTCTGGTGGCGGACGGACAAGGAACCCGCAGCGTAACGCGCCAAAATGCCTTTAATTCCTGCCGGCAGGTGTTTTTCCGTCCAATCGTAAGCAGGAGCGGAGAAGCGTATCATGTAAGGGGTAAGGAAAGTCGTTATAACGGACACCGCAACGATGACCGGATAAAGGAAGTCGTCCGTCACCTTCAGGGATACTCCAAGGGAAGCGATGATGAAGGAAAATTCCCCGACCTGGGTGAGCGAGAAACCGGATTGCATGGCAATCTTCAGGGGCTGGCCGGAAAGCAATACGCCGCAAGTCGCGAAAAAGATTTGCCCGACCAGGACAAGGAGGGTCAGGACAAGGATGGGCACGATGTATTCCCAGATGACGCCGGGGTCTATCATCATACCCACTGAAACAAAAAATATGGCTGCAAAAAAGTCTTTGACAGGCTGCACCACCTGGCTGATTTTTTCGCCCTCAACAGTTTCCGCCAGCAGGGACCCCATGACAAATGCCCCCAAGGCTGAGGAAAAACCCGCCCTGACTGCAATCATCACCATCAAGAGGCACAAGCCCAAGGAGGCTATTAACAGGATTTCATTCGTGACGAAACGGCGAATCTTGTTCAGCAATGTCGGCAGCAGGTAAATGCCCAGGACCGACCAGAAGATGAGGAATGCCCCCAACTTCAATATGCTCCCAGCCAATGCCCCTCCTTCAAAATGCTGGCTGACCGCCAATGTGGACAAAATGACCAGCATCACGACGGCGACAAGATCCTCCACCACCAGAATGCCCAAGACTATTCCCGTGAATTTTTGCTGGAGGAGGTTCATGTCATTGAAAGCCTTGAAGACTATAGCCGTTGAAGACATGGACAGCATCCCTCCCAAAAATATGCAACTGATATGTGAAAATCCCATCAGATTCCCTGCCGTATATCCCAGAAACATCATCCCGCACACAATGGTCAAAGTCGCCATCACGGCACTCAATCCCACGTTCAGCAATTTTTTGAAGGAAAAGTCCAGCCCCATGGCAAACAAAAGGAAAATGACACCTATATCCGCCCAAATCTTGATATTGGCGGTGTCTGAAACCGTCGGGAAAAAACTCAGTGCCGGGCCGGTAAACAAGCCGGCAACGATATAGCCCAATATGACGGGTTGCTTCAACCATCTGAAAAGGATGGTCACACAACCGGCAACAATTAAGATAGTTGCCAAATCTGATATTAAAGGCGCAATTTCTGACATTTCCTGAAAAATTATTATGAATTGCCTTGTATTATCCGCTTTATCAATTTCAAATTATGCGTGTAACGTTTCAATTCTTCATTAAAGATTCCCTGATGGTCGATTCTATCCACCCGGACCCTCCCGGAAGCATGAATAATCCTCCCATGCCCCCACAGGATGCCGACGTGGGTTATGGCGCCCGCATCATCACCAAAAAAAGCCAGGTCGCCCGGCAACGCTTCCTCCAAAAAGGAAAGCAACTCCCCCAAAACAGCCTGCTGGGAAGCATCCCGGGGCATATCTATGCCGGCAAGGCGATATGCCATTTGCGCCAGCCCGGAACAATCTATCCCGTACAGGGAACGTCCTCCCCAAAGATAAGGGGCGTTATAATACATCAAAGCTGCGGATATCAACAGGTCACGCACATTCCCTCCCGCCAATTCCCTTTGCTTGGAAACCAACAGATAATGCCGGTCGCCTACCTGCATGGTTTTTGTCTCAGCATCCCAGAAAGGGAAAACACTGCCCGGCACAATCAATTGGTTTCCCCAATCCCCCTTTTTCTGGACAATATGAAAAGTCCCCGTGGCAAGTTGCTGCCTTTCCATCTGATAACGGACGGCATATTCTTCCGTCACAGGAAGGAGCATCTTGCGGTCAATCCACCCTTCGTAACCGTCATGCAAAAGGCGTACATATACCCATTTTTCTCCTATCTCCAAAACTTCATACAATTCCCCAAAAAGAATCTGCGATACCATTTCGCTCCGCTCCGACTGTTCCCGGCGCATCGGAATAATGCTCAAATCTGCTATACCAAAAGACATAATTCTCAATTTACCTTCCTGCAAATATACACTATAACAACATCAAAACAAGCAATTGGGCTGTTAATACCCGTAAAAACATCACAAGGGGATAAACAGTCGCATAACTCACGGAAGGCAAATCATTCCCTGCCACCCCGTTGGAATAAGCCAAGGCAGGCGGATCAGTCGTACTGCCGGCAATCAGTCCCATCAAAGTGAAATAATTCATCTTATAGAACCAACGGGCGAATATCCCGACAATCATCAAAGGCAAAAACGTGATGATAAATCCGTAACCCACCCATGCCAGACCGCCGTTCATCACGGTATCGACAAAACCAGCACCGGCATCCAAGCCCACACAAGCCAGGAAAAGCGATATACCCACCTCACGCAACATCAGATTGGCGCTCATAGTCGTATAGGTAACCAATTTAAGATGGGGACCAAAGCGACTGATTAATATGGCAACAATCAAAGGACCTCCCGCCAATCCTAATTTGACAGGCTGGGGAATGCCCGGAAAGACAAACGGGATGCTGCCCAATAATATACCCAAAGCTATGCCAAGGAATATCGGCACAAGGTTCGGCTCCCGCAAACGGCGCAGTGAATTTCCCAAAAGTTTTTCCACATTCGCAATGTTCTTCTCTGCACCGACAACCGTCACCCGGTCCCCCATCTGCAATTCCAACCCCGGGGTTGCCACCAAATCCACACCGGCACGGTTCACCCGCGTAATATTAACCCCATAGCCTTCCCGGATGTGCAATTGTCCCAAAGATTTCCCATTTATTTCCGAACGGGTAATCAGAATGCGCCTGGATACCAGATTCGCATCCAAATGCTCCCATTCCGAACGCTCCATGTCGATTCTTTCCCCAATGAAAGCAACAATGGAATCAATATCTTGCTCCGCAGCGATAACAAAAAGCTTGTCCCCCGGTTGCAAGCGGGTATAAGTATAGGCGATTTCCAACCCTTCCTTCTCATGCCATACCCGGGAAATAACCAACCTCTTATCGATCAGCCTCACAATATCAGCCACCTCCTTGCCGAACAAAGCCGGATTTTTAAGGAGCAGGGACACATGGGTGGCACGATTCATTTTCTCCTCGGCACGATTCCGGGCTGCTTCGGTTTCCTTGTCCAACTTAATCCTGAATAAATAACGAATCACCAACATGGCAAGAATAATCCCTATAACCCCCAAAGGATAAGCGACGGCATATCCCATGGCAATGGCAGAGCCTTCGTTGCCTGTCATATCATAATAAGCCTGCTGGGCAGCTCCCAAACCCGGCGTATTCGTAACCGCCCCCGAAAGGATACCGACCATTGTCGTAATGGGCAAATCCGTAATGACAAAAATGACATACGTCGTCACCACCCCTAACAACACGATCAGCACCGCCAGCATGTTCAACGTCATCCCGCCTTTTTTGAAGGAAGAAAAGAAACCGGGCCCGACTTGCAAACCCACCGAATAAACAAAAAGTATCAAGCCAAATTCTTTCAAGAAATGCAATGCCTGGGGATCCATTCGCATATTGAAATGACTCAGGATAATCCCCACAAACAAAATCCAAGTTATCCCCAAAGAGATACCGGCAATCTTTATTTTTCCCAAAAGAATGCCGGCAAAAATAACCACTGCCAGCAATAAAATCGAATGTCCGATACCTGACCCAAACAGCAATTCATGAAACCATTCCATAATTTTTTACTTTCAAATAAAACCCGACTCCATAAAAAGAACCACCCCGCCAACCTACTAATTCTGGAACTTCTTGCTTGCACGGAGCATGTGGCGCATAATGCTGACCAATTCCTGTGATTCCTGCAAGAGATTCAAATAAACAAGCGACAGTTTGATACTCTCATTCCCATCCTGCATTTTCTCCAATTGAACTTTATGCAAATGGGAGAACTGATTTTTCAATGCCTCGCCTTTGCTCAACACCGTGTCTGCTTCCGTGTAATCACCGGAAGCGATGATGCCTTTTGTCTGCTCCAAGAGCGCAAGCAATACATCGCGCATGGGCAGGAACTCTTGTGCTGACGCCTTGGAAAGAGGATTGAAGTTATTATCCACATGTTCCTTGCAAGGTTCACATATCCGCTTCAGGCAATACATCATCTGCTCGCTGCTATTGCTCCCCAAATGGAACCACGTATTCTTCTCGATAGCCAGATCGCGGTTAATCCGGCGCATGCCAAGTGTTTCCTTACGGCGTATTTTCTTCAAAATATCCTTCTCGTCATTCACAGCAGACACAGCTTTCCGCAAACTTTTCAAATCTTCCTGAATAAAGCCGTCCGTCATCTGCAGGTAAGTCCGGTCGGCAAAGTCAAGCACTTTAGCCAAATTCTCCCGCACATGCAAACGCAACAATTGCCATATTTCAGCCTTATCACGGGAAGCAATCAAACGCTGGAACAAATCGTCCTTACGCTCCAAACTGATTTTCTTGCGGTAGTGCTTGTTGCTCCTTACCAAAATCACTGCCGCCACGACAATCATGGCCATCATGGCAATAATCCCGCCATAATACATTATCAAGGTAACGAAGAAACAAATAATGAAAGCGGCACCCGCCGTGATAAACCATCCTCCAATCACCGACAAAACACCGGTCACGCGGAAAACAGCGCTTTCCCTCCCCCACGCACGGTCGGCAAGCGAAGACCCCATCGCTACCATGAAAGCCACATACGTCGTAGATAACGGCAATTTCAACGAAGTTCCTAAAGCTATCAATAATCCCCCCAAAACCAAATTCACCGAGGCACGCACCAAATCAAAAGCCGCTCCACGCTCAATAATCATCTCATCCTTATTAAAACGGGAATTCAGCCATACCTTTAAACGTTCCGGCATGATTTTAGACATGCCGTTATTGACATTGGTAAAGAAACGCACCAGGCTCCGCGCTATAGCCGAAGACCCGAACATTTCCTCCCCCTCGTCCTGACGGGACAAATCAACAGAGGTCTTAATAACGTTTTGCGCCTTCTTGGAAGTCATCAAGGCAATCACCATCACCACCCCAGACAACAACAAAAAGATAAACGGTGTCTTTGCCGATTCATTCAATGACCCCATCAGAAAACCGTTCGGGTCACCATTCCCATTGGCAATGTAATCCGTATAACTGGAAAAACCTGCCAAAGGAACACCGACAAAATTGACCAAATCATTTCCCGCAAATGCCATCGCCAAGGCAAACGTGCCCAACAAAACAATCACCCGGAAAACATTCACCTTCAACCAATGGAGCACTTGCATCAAAACCGTAAAAAAGATAAAACATCCCAACACCAATTGTCCCGTATGCTCATTCACCCAGGCTTTGTTTTCCGCCGTGACAAAAGAAGCATCCTTCAAGCCTTGTATCAACATAAAATAAATGATGGAGGTCACTGCAATCCCCCCAAAAATGCCAATCGTCCATTTCAATTTTGACTTATACCCGAAAGTAAACACGACACGCGAAATGTATTGCACCAACACGCCAAACGTAAAAGCCACCGCCACAGAAAGGAAAATAGCCAATATCACTGTCAATGCCTTTTCCGTATTCAATAATTCTGCAAAAGTCAGGCCATCCGGTCCCGTGGCAATCTTAACCAATGCCAAGGCAAAAGTTCCGCCTAACAATTCAAATACCATGGAAACCGTCGTCGAAGTCGGCATGCCCAACGTATTGAATATATCCAACAAAACAACATCCGTCACCATGACGGCAAGGAAAATGCACATCAACTCATTGAAATAAAAAGCCTCAGGCTGGAAAATACCATGCCGTGCGATATCCATCATTCCATTACTCATTGTCGCCCCGCAAAAAATCCCTATCGCTGCAACAATAATAATTGTCCGGAAAGATGCCGCCTTGGCGCCAATAGCCGAATTTAAAAAATTAACCGCATCATTGCTGACTCCTACGACCAAATCAAAAATCGCCAACAAAAAAAGAAAAACGATGATTCCTAAATAAACTGTTTCCATATACTACATTTTGTTTCTAATACTATCACTCACTAACGACACGGACACACGGTCCGTTTTCAATTCCTTCAAAACACTATATGTCAAAGGAACTGCCAACAAAAAAGACAGCAAATCTGCCATAGCCTGGCACATTTCCACCCCTTTCAAGCCCAAAAAACAAGGCAAAATGAAAATCAACGGGATAAAAAACAAACCTTGCCTGGCAGAAGCCAGCAAGGTTGCCCTGCCTGTTTTCCGGATGGTCTGCAACATCATGTTGCTCATGATAATCCATGCCCCTAAAGGCAAAGTTATGACCTGCCACCTCAATGCGGCAGAACCCACCGCAATAACCTCAGGGTCACCCTTCCGAAATACCGCCACCACCTCTGGAGCGAACAACATCCCCAACGCCGCCGCCACAAGCAAAAAGACAAAGCCGACCTTCACGCAAAACCAAAACCCCTCCCTCACCCGCCGGAACAACCCCGCTCCGTAATTAAAACCACACACCGGCTGGAAACCTTGACCGAAACCAATCAAGAAAGCATTTATAAACATGCTGATACGTGTCACAATCGACATGCCTGCAATGGCAGCATCTCCAAACCTGCCCGCCGCCACATTCAAAAATATTGATGCCGTACAGGCAAGTCCCTGGCGGCAAAGCGAAGGGCTTCCTCCATTCACAATTTCCCTCAAATAAGCCAACGTAGGTTTAAAATTCCGATAATGAATCCGGATATTCCCCCCTTTGTGCGTCATATAAAGCAGCAGGAAAAAGCTGCAAACCTGGCTAATGACAGTTGCCAAGGCTGCACCCGAAATGCCCATCCCCAAAGTAAAAATAAACAAAGGGTCCAATGCCACATTAGTCACCGCCCCAGCCACAATCCCGACCATGGCATAAACCGCATTGCCTTGAAAACGGATTTGATTATTTAAAACCAACGAAGCCGTCATAAAAGGAGCCCCCAACAAAATAATTCCTAAATACTTCTCCGTATAAGGCAAAATAGTCGGCGTCGAGCCCAACATTTTAGACAAAGGGGTCAGAAACAACCACCCCGCAATCGCCAGAACTACTCCAACGAACAAAGCACTGAAAAATCCGATGGAAGCCATCCGTTCTGCCTGCCCGAACTCCCGCGCCCCAAGTTTTCGTGAAATAAAATTACCGGAACCATGGCCAAAGAAGAAACCCACTGCCTGGATGACAGACATGACAGAGAAAGTAATGCCTACCGCCGCAGTTGATTGCGTATTAATCTTCCCGACAAAATAGGTATCAGCCATATTATAAAAAGAAGAGACCAACATACTGATGATAGTCGGTATTGCCAGCGAAGCAACCAAACCGGGAACCGGAGCCGTCGTCATTTGCTTAAAATGGTCATTTTCTGTCATATCTCTATTCTTTTGCCTATCGCAAAAATATTTGCAAAGATAAAGAATTTTTTCCATGAAAATTCTATGAAAATCCAAATACAACCCCTAACTTTGTTCAAACAACTAAAATTCAAATAGTATGAAACGATTATTTTTTATTTTATTATTCATTCCAGGGCTATTGCACGCTCAAATAGACCCTAGATATGACGCAGGGAAAGTACCTGTAGAAAACGGGAAAGTCGTATTTACAAAAAACATCCAGGTCACCGGAGCCAGCCAGGATGACATTTTCAACCGCATCCTGCAATGGGCAAACGAACGCTTTATCGCCAAAGACGACCTCCAAAGCCGGGTGCTCTTTTCCGACAAGGCAGAAGGGCAAATTGCTTGCCTCGGGCAACAATACCTTGTTTTCACCGACAAGGCGCTGGCGCTTGACCGGGCTACAGTCAATTACCAGTTAATCATCACCTGCCAGCCGGGACAATGCAACCTGAAAATATCCACCATACGTTACCTCTATAACGTTGGGGACAAACAAGACATTATTCCGGCAGAAGAACAAATCACGGATGAATACTGCTTCAACAAGAAAAAAGACAAACTCATCAAGGCGACCGGAAAATTCCGTACCCATACCATTGACATGGTCAATGAAATATTCGACAGTGCCAGCGAAACTTTGGCAGCTGCCGCCCATTCAGGAACTCCCGTAACCACTTCCGCCCAACCGGCAGTCTCTGTCCCCACTGCAACAGAACCGGTCCAATCCACCGCGACTGCCAGCAACCTCGAAGGGTACAGGCAAATCAGCCCGGACAAAATACCCGGCAACATCTACAAAATGCTCTCCGAAAACTGGATGCTCATCACAGCAGGCAATGACAATGGATTCAACATGATGACTGCCAGCTGGGGCGGTCTGGGACACCTCTACAACAAACCCGTGGCATTCTGCTTTATCAATCCCACCCGCTACACCATCAACTTCATGGAAAGCAAAGACACCTATACTTTGAGCTTCTACACGGAAGCCTACCGCGATGCCCTGAATTATTGCGGCACGCACAGCGGAAAGGACGGCAACAAAGTGCAAGGCTCCGGACTGACCCCCATCACCACGCCCAACGGCAGCAAGGCATTTTCCGAAGCATGGCTGATTATTGAATGCAAAAAGATGGTGGAACAACAATTCACCCCGGAAGCCATCCTCGACCCGGCAGCCAGAGAAAAGTGGGGCGCAGAACCGCACAAAATGTTCATCGGTGAAATCATCAACGTCTGGGTAAAATAAAAAAACGACCCCAATAACAACAGCCGTGCTTGCAATAGGGGCACGGCTGTTTTCATTTATTTCCATATCATTGTCTTCCAATATATTCAGAATCTATTCCCGTTGTGTTCACGGTCTGTTCCCGTATCAAAGCCGTTTCAACTCCGATTTATCCCCCTTCTTCCTCTCATTGGCATTGGGGGAGGGAGGGGGAATTTTTAGCAGGGAAACCGGTGTGTCCCCTAAACAGATGGAATATTGATTTGATTATCTATAAACACGTCTGCTTTTTCTCCTGCCAATGGTAAATTTCAAGGCTATTGACGTTTCCGGCAAACAAAGTAGCGGGGATGATACGTAAGGGGCAACATGCCGTCACAAGCAAAAAGGCGGGCATAACGCGCCGAGAAATCCTGCAATTTCCCACGTGTCCAAATTTGGGAACCGGCAAGACCGTTTACCCCGGTCTGCTTGATATGTTTCAACACCTGCACTGCATCCGGGAAATAAAGCCGGCGGTGTTCTTCCTCGACATGGATAACCTGGAAATGTCCGGAAAGCATGGCAATGGTCTCTTCTTTTTGAAGATAGGGCAAACCTGTCCCCGAGACTTCCCGCAATTCAAGGCAATTATCCTCCCCAAACGTACTGAACACCAGCCAACCGCCGGCAGAAAGGCTCTCCGCCAAACGTGCATAAGTCGCCTGCGGGTGTGACAACCATTGAAATACGGAAGCAGACAAAAGGCAATCCATGTTGCCGGGCAAGGGAATTTCCTCTATATCCCCAACCAGGCAATGCGAAGCAGGAATGCAGAAACGCGCTGCCGACTTCATGCACATGCCTTCCACCAAATCATTTATCCACAAATCACAACCTATCCACAAACGCTTGATTGAACCGGTCAGCAAACCTGTCCCACACCCTACTTCCAACACTTTTGCCGGCAAAGGCTTGACATAGTCCCCGGCAAGCCCAGCCAAATGGGCGGCTATCTCTTTTTGCACATGCGCATGCTGTTCATAGCTTTCCACGCTTTTCCCAAAACAGCATGCCACCTTGGCTTTGTCTATCGCGGTCATGACAATATTTCCTCCCAGGACTGAAAATGATAAAACGGATAATGCGCACCCGGCAGGAAGCGTATTTCTTTCGCCCTGCCGTCCCACCAATGCTGCTGGTTGTCCGGAGGAAAGATGACATCCTGCCGGGATATATATACCTTGTCCCAGGTCCACACCTGCCGCGCGACAGCACACTGTTCCCGTATCTTAACCAATTCTTCGCACAATTCAGGCAATTCCCGGCACAAAGGATGCGCCTTAAAACGTTCTTTTTCCTCCGCATCACCCAACATGCGGGCAACAAACCGCTCCCGTCCCCGGGGATTCATGCCGCGTTCCGTCAACAGATAGACTTTTTCAGGGATTCCAACTGTATCGTCAACAGGACGTTCCGTCCCGTTCAATGCCACAGTCCCCCGCAAAGGCAACGCCCAGTTCCGGAGGACATTGGCAGCTGCCCAAACTCCCATAGACCAGGCAACGACATAAACCCGGGCATAGTTATCCACCCCGCGCAATGCCTCTTCCTCTATCTCCAAGGTACGGTAATCCGAAAAGGCAAGTATATCTTCCTCCCCTTTCAAATGCCCCACAACCCACGGCTCCATCCCCCAACCGTTAAAGAAAAGAACCAAAGTCCCATTCCCTTTCTTTTTCAACCATTCAGCCTGCATATCCTACCGCATTATTCAAGACACTCCAGAAATTCAAACAAGCATTCATAATCCTCCATACCAATGGAAGCATTCAGTGAAAAGCGGATACGTGCCTCGTTTTTCGGGACTGTCGGATAACGTACCGGCAAAGCAAAGAACCCGTTATCTTGCAAAAGACCTGCCATTTCCACACTATTCTCATTGGAACCGCAAATCATGGGCACGATATGGGAATCCCCTCGCGTCTCAAACCCCTTAGCTACCAATATTTCCCTCAACTTTCGGGAAATGCCGGCAAGTTTTATCCGCAAGTCATAGAAATCCGGCATCCGGTTTAATATAAACCGCGTCCACGCCACATTCACCGGAGGGAGGGCTGTCGTAAATATCAGGCTACGCTGCGTATTCACCAGGTAATCCCGGAATAAATCTTCACAAACAACAAACGCGCCCATGGAAGCAAATGCCTTGCCAAAGGTCCCCACGATGAAGTCTATATCCTCCATGCATCCCTGCTCTTCACAGCACCCCAGCCCGTTTGTGCCACGCACTCCCACGGCATGAGCCTCATCGACATAAAGGAAAGCATCAAACTCTTTCTTGATTTCACATAATTGCTGCAAGTCAGCTATATCCCCATCCATACTGAAGATGGATTCAGTCACGATAAACACGTTCCCATATTCTTCCCGATGTTGCAACAACAGGCTCCGCAAGTGTTCGTAATCCAAGTGACGGTAACGCATCATCTCCGCCTCGCACAAACGCAATCCGTCAATGATACTGGCATGGACCAGTTTATCGGCAATGACCAAATCATGTTTCCTGCTCAATGCCGGCAATATACCAATATTAGCATGGTACCCCGAATTAAAGACCAAAGCCGCCTCTTTGCCATACCAATCACTCAAATCATCTTCCAGCATTTTATAATATTGGTGATTACCGGAAAGCAAACGGGATGACACGGCGCTGTATCCGTATGCAGCCGTATCCATTTCCAAACGGAACTCCTCTGCCAAACGCGGATTGCTTGCCAACCCCAAATAGTCGTTGGAAGAAAGATTCAACATTTCTTTCCCATCGACATGCACCAAGAAACCATTATGTTCTATATTTCTCAATACCCTGTAATTCCCGGCTTCTTTAATGGTATTCAATTTCTTAATATAATATTCCCTATCCATATAAAAGGTCAAATTGTTTGTACAATTTCCAACAATCCGGTTGTCAAACGGGTCAATTCATCCTGCCGGATAACAAAAGGCGGCATTACATATACCAACTTGCCAAAAGGACGTAACCAAATGCCTTTCTCCACAAATTGCGCCTGCAAGACACCCATATTGACCGGTTCCTTCATTTCCAAAACACCAATTGCCCCGAGCACACGAACATCCTTTACTTGCGGACAGGCTGCCGCAGGTGCAAGTTCCCTTCTCAACTGGCTTTCTATGCCACCTATCATTTTCTCCAAATCGTATGTCTTCAATAAATCGATAGAGGCACATGCCACGGCACACGCCAAAGGATTGCCCATAAAAGTAGGTCCGTGCATAAAAACAAAAGGATTTTGAGAGCATATCATCTCCGCAACTGCATCCGTCGCCATTGTAGCGGCAAAGCTCATGTAACCGCCCGTAATGGCTTTGCCGATGCACATGATGTCAGGCACAATACCCGCATGTTCCACTGCCCATAATTTTCCAGTCCGCCCGAATCCGGTAGCTATCTCATCACAGACCAACAACACGCCGTAATGGTCACACAAGCGCCGCACTTCCTTTAAGTAATCCGCCGAATAAAACCACATGCCGCCAGCCCCCTGGACAATCGGCTCAAGGATTACCGCCGCCATGTCTTTGTGATGCGCTTCAAAACAGTCACGCAATTCCTTAAAATCCTCTTCCCCGCATGCTTCCCCAAAACGGCGTTCCGGACGGTTGACAAAATATTGCACCGGCAATATCCCTGCAAACAGGCTATGCATGCCGGTCACGGGGTCACATACAGACATGGCATTCCATGTATCGCCGTGGTAACCTTTAGTAATGGTCATGAAATGTTGCTTCTCCGGCTTTCCTGCCGCATTCCAGTATTGCAATGCCATTTTCATGGCAACTTCCACCGCCACAGAACCTGAATCGGAATAAAATATCTTATTCATCCCTTGGGGAGCCATCCCGAGCACTTTTTCTGCCAATTCTACTGCCGGACGGTGTGTAAATCCCCCAAACATAACGTGTGACATTTGCTCTATTTGTTTGCGGACAGCCTCATTCAGCACCGGATGGTTATAACCGTGAATGACACACCACCAAGAGGACATGCCGTCTATCAACCGACGCCCGTCTTCCAATTCAATATAAACGCCTTCAGCCCGTTTTACCGGAAATACGGGCAACGGGTCTATTGTCGAAGTATAAGGATGCCATATATGCTCTTTATCAAATTCTAACATCTGCTCTATCGTATTCATAACTATCTGGTTTATGATTTATTGTATTGTAAAACCTAATTTCTTTACTTTTTCCATATCTTCCGCCACTTTCGACCCCACCGTGGTCAACAAATCGCCCACAATGGCAGCATTAATGCCTGCTCCAATGGCTTCCTCCTCAATATGTGCAATCAATTTCCTCCCCCCCGCGAAACGCAAATACGCCTTGGGATGGATAAATCGGAAAACAGCTATTGTTGTCAGGACTTCCTCGTCTGAAAGGGGGGGCATGTTTTCCAAAGGAGTTCCCGGAATGGGACTCAACACATTCAATGGAATGGAAGTTATTCCCAAATCCCGCAATAATAATGCCATGTCTATCCGGTCCTGCATGCTTTCCCCCATGCCAATAATTCCTCCGGAACAAACTTCCATGCCAATTTCCCGGGCTGCCCGTATAGTCGCAATTTTCTCTTCTGTCGTATGTGTTGTACACAAATTAGGAAAATACTGTGCCGATGTCTCCAGATTGCAATGGTAACGCCGGATTCCCGCCTCTTTCAAACGCTGCAACTGCTCTTTCTTCAACAGTCCCATCGACGCACACAAATGCATGCCCGGATACCTCACGCCAAGTTCCCGTGCATACTCACATATCCGGTCTATATTCCGGTCGGACAATGTCCTCCCGCTGGTCACAAAGGAAAATTTCCCAACCCCGTATTTCCCGTTCATATCAGCCACCTTAAAACAAGTGCTTTCATCCACCAAATCATATTCCTCTATGTTGGTTTTGAAAAAAGCAGATTGCGCGCACCACTTGCAATTTTCCGGGCACCGACCCGAACGAGCGTTTATTATGGCACAAAGGTCAAATCCCCTTCCTGCCAACTTATCACGAATTTCCCCTGCCGCTTGATACAATTCCTTTTTTGTCCCGCAATGTGACAACGCCAAGGCTTCTTCTCCGGAAATCTGCCCGCCGGCAAGCACTTTTTTTTTCAAATTTTCAATCATACTATTTCTCAAATGAAAAGGGATACACTGCCTCAAACAGCATATCCCTTTTGACTATAAATTAAATCTCATGTTCAATAACGGGCACACCTCTCCCTTGCTTCTCCACATACAAGCCTCCATTTCTTCTTTCAGGAGGGAAAGCCCCACCATTTCCGCCACCTTGTCCGTATTGACTATAATTCCTTTCAAGGCAGATTTCAACAGCACCATACCGAACATGTAAAGCGACAAGGGGGAGATTCTCACCTCTTTTCCCAAACCGGCAAAAATCGCATACCCCTTTTGGCTCCATGCCGAGAAATATATACAACGGTGTAATGTCAAAACCTGTCCTTTCATATTCTCAAACTTACACTTTCAATTTTTCTTTAATTGCTTTGGAAGCCTCCTCGTACCCCGGTTTATCCAACAAAGCAAACATGTTATTCTTGTAAGCCTCAACTCCCGGCTGGTCAAAAGCATTCACCCGCAACAAATTCCCGGATATGCCACACGCCAACTCAAAGAAATATATCAGCTGTCCCAGATAAAAAGCATTCAAGGCAGGCAGGAAGATTTGCATATTGGGCACACCACCGTCCACATGCGCAAGCCTTGTTCCCAATTCTGCCATTTTGTTTACCTCGTCCACCCGTTTACCGGCAAGGAAATTCAATTTATCCAAATTATCCCCGTCATGTGGGATAACCACCTCATGTTCTGCTCTTCCTACACTAATTACAGTCTCCATCAACATTCTCCTGCCATCCTGGATATATTGTCCCATGGAATGCAAATCGGTCGTAAAATCTACACCGGCAGGGAAAATGCCTTTATGTTCCTTGCCTTCGCTCTCTCCATAAAGTTGTTTCCACCATTCGGTCATATAATGCAATTTGGGATGGAAATTCGCCAAAAGTTCCACCACGTACCCTTTACGGTACAAAGTTGTACGCGCCATCGCATACTCCATCGCAATATTTCCCTCTCTTTCCATACATTGGACACGCATCTCGGCAGCCCCCTTCAACAATTCCCGAATATCAAAACCGGCTATCGCAATCGGCAACAGCCCTACAGGAGTCAGCACTGAAAAACGCCCGCCTACATTATCAGGAATAACAAAAGTCTTATAACCTTCCCGGTCAGCCAAAGTGCGCAATGCCCCCTTGCTTGCATCCGTAATGGCGACAATACGCCTGCCAGCTTCGTCACGCCCTACTTTTTGCTCCAATAGCTCCCGCAAAAGGCGGAAGGCTATCGCCGGCTCTGTCGTAGTTCCCGACTTGGACACCACACAGATTCCAAATTCCTTGTCCTGCAGATATGCTTCCAACTCATGATAATAGTCTTCACTGATATTATGCCCGGCGAATATCACTTTCATGGACGCCGGACCATAATAATGGAAACTATTGGAAAGAGCCTCTATGACCGCCCGTGCCCCCAAATAGGAACCACCGATGCCAATGACCACCATCACCTGGGTACGAGTCCGCAAATCAGCAGCTGTCTTCCCAATGTCAGCAATTTCTGCTTCTGTCATTTGAACAGGCAAATCCATCCAACCTAAAAAATCATTCCCCGGGCAAGTTCCTTCCCGTAATGCCTTAAAAGCCTCATGTGCCTGAGTGGATAATGCCCCCACCTCGCTTTCATTAGCAAAATGGAAAATTTTACTGCAATCAAATTTGAGAGATTCTTTCATAATCCATGTATTTTATCTTTTCTATTTCTTACTTTGTCTACTGTTCAACTTCTTCATACACACAGAAGCCAAACCGCCCAAACTGGTCTCACGGTATTTCGCCTGCATGTCAAGCCCCGTTTCCACCATCGTCTTCACCACCTCATCAAAGGACACCATGTGTTGCCCGTCCGAATAAAGGGCATAAAGAGCTGCCTCTCTTGCTTTCTGTGCCACAAAAGCATTCCGTTCAATACAGGGAATCTGTACATACCCCAACACGGGGTCACAGGTCAATCCTAAATTATGCTCAAAGCCCATTTCTGCGGCATACTCAATCTGACGCGGTGTTCCTCCCCATATTTGTGTAGCAGCACCGGCAGCCATTGCACAAGCCGTCCCCAATTCGCCCTGGCACCCCACCTCAGCACCTGAAATCGAACCATTGCTCTTGACGATATTACCTATCAATCCTGCCGTCATCAAACCACGGATAATACGGTAATCCGGCATCTTCTGGTCATGCTTCATAAAATACATCACTGCAGGCAACACCCCCGAAGCCCCGCAAGTCGGAGCCGTCACGACACACCCGCCACCTGCATTCTCCTCCGAAACCGCCAAAGCTGCTGCAAAAAGCATTCCCATCGGACGGGAAGAACCCGTCGATTGCATTGCCTTGATATTATAAGAACTTGCCTTCCGGGCCAGTTTCAACGCCCCCGGCAACACGCCTTCAGTCCTCATTCCCCGCTCCACAGACTCCTGCATCCGCTGCCATACTAACTCCAAATGGGGATAAAGTGACTTCCCTTCATATTTCTCCACATAATCGACAAACGTACATCCCTCCTCTATACACCAATTCATGACTTCTTCCATGGTAGTGTGAGGATATACCTCTCCCCCGTCAAACGTACCTATTTCATCCCATAAGGCACCCCCACCGATACTATAAACAGTCCAACTGTCTAACAGTTCACCATTCTGAAAGGCTTCAAACAACATGCCATTCGGATGCTTTGGCAAAGTCACATCCGGCTGCCATACAATCTCCGTCCGCTCCGGATGGGACATGACTTTCAAGATTGCCGTATCCGTACCATGCCCCTTCCCCGTCAAGGCAAGGCTGCCATACAAGGTCACACGCACCCGCTCCACTTCACCATGCTTCTCATTAAAGAACTTGGCTGCACGGCTTGGACCCATCGTATGGCTGGAAGAAGGACCGTAACCGATATTATAAATTTCTCGTATAGATTTCATAACTCTCTTTTCACTTAAAACACATGCACCGCTTCTTAATAAAAAGAAATAGCAGACTTGTAAGCCGGGTTCTGTACCTTGCGGTTTCTATCATTTATCTACGCTGCAAATCACTTTACAACTCTAGCGGCCTACCCCTCGGCATTGGTCGGGCAAACCAACATCGCCGATATACATGGCCTTGCAACTCGTGAGATGTACGGCAACCACAGTCACCTGCAGTCCCGGTGGGCTCTTACCCCGCCTTTTCACCCTTGCCCCGCATGAACGGGGCGGTTGTTCTCTGTTACATTTCCTGCACCCTCGCGGATGCCTTCCCGTTAGGAAGCACGATGCCCTATGTTGCCCGGACTTTCCTCTTTTCCTTGCGGAACAGCGATAGAACAGCCTGCTATTTCAAATTATCCTTATTTCATTTTCACACCACAAAAATACGATAAAAACCGGATGAATGAAATCCATAAACCAATTTTTCTTCAACATATCCCATGCCCCTTTCATTTGGAACTTCAACTCCTGCCCCTGTCAAACACGGAAGCAGGACATCTCAAAAGAGCCACACATTGGAAATAAGATTAAAGTACAATCTTTTTCCCGGTTCACTTTTTATTAATACCTTTGTGTGATAAAGACAAATTCCTTATGGTGCTGGATAAAATCAAAATATGGATAACGGCATTCCTGCTTCTTGGGGCAGTTACCGGCAGCTTGGCACAAAACAGCCAGGTCACCACAGCCGTCATCCTGAACGGCGACACCTTGCCCCATTTCACCCTTGATGCTGCCAATGCCATCGGGAAAGGCAGGCACGCCGCCCGTTATTACCGTCAGGAACGCCGGAATGTCCGTTTGGAATACAACGTCCGCAAAGTCTATCCCTATGCCCGTATAGCTGCCTCCAAAATCAGTGAGATTGAGTACAAATTGGCACAGACCAATAAAGAATCTGAACGGCGCAAAATTATCAAGGAAGAATATGCCCAATTGATGAAAACGTTCAAAGCCCCCCTCATGCGCCTCACCATCACACAAGGGCGCATTCTTATCCGGCTGATATACCGCGAGACCAACAACACGTCCTTCTCCCACATCCGGGAATACCGGGGTGCGGTCAATGCTTACTTCTGGCAATCCATCGCCCTGCTTTTCGGGCATAATCTGAAAGCCGATTACGACCCCAATGGCGAAGATGCCGAAATCGAAGCCATCGTCCGGAAAATCCAACAGGAAAATTACAAGAAAAATAGTACCTTTGCTTCGCCAAGACAAAAAACATGACTTACGACGAAATCAGAAGAGATATTAAGGCGCAAAAGTACAAGCCGATTTACTTCCTGTGCGGGGAAGAGCCTTTCTTCATCGACAGCCTGACCCGCCTGCTGGAAGACAACATCCTGCCGGAGGAGGAGAAAGCATTCAACCAGACGGTCCTATACGGGAACGACATCACGATGGGCACGGTGACCGACACAGCCCGGCGTTTCCCCATGATGGCGGAACGCCAAGTGGTCATTGTCCGTGAAGCCCAGAACATCCGAGACTTCGACAACCTGACCCCTTACATCGACCACTTCCAACCGGCAACGGTGCTCGTCCTTGCCTACAAAAACAAGAAGCCCGACCAGCGCAAAAGTGTCTTCAAGAAATTAAAAAGTTCTTCCAACTGTGTCTATTTTGAATCTGCCAAACTTTACGACAACAAAATACCGGAATGGATTACCGGATATTGCAAAGAGCAAGGCTACCGCATCACCGCCAAAGCCGCCGGCATCTTGGCGGACAGCCTCGGCACGGACCTGAGCCGCATTGCCAATGAAATTGACAAACTGGCGCTCCACCTCGCCAAGGGGGGCGAAATCAACGAAGCCCTCGTGGAGGAGCATACAGGCATCAGCAAGGACTTCAACAGTTTTGAATTGCGCAGCGCCATCATCCGCAAGGATTACGTAAAAGCCAACCTCATAGTCAATTACTTTGAATCGAACCCTAAAAACAATCCCTTGGTATTGATTATCGGCACGCTGTTCAGCTATTTTCTCAACCTGCTGACGTACCACTACGAGAAAAGGAAGGTGACCAACCAACAGGAAATAGCGAAGATTTTAGGCATAAACCCTTATTTCCTGAAGGAGTACACAGAGGGCGGCAAGGCATACAACGCCATGAAGTGCGCCAAAATCATTTCCCTGCTCCGGGAATACGACATGATGTCCAAAGGCGTGGGGAATGCCGGCACCGCGGAGGGAGAATTATTAAAAGAATTAGTTTTTAAAATCATGCACTGAAAATGGAAAGCACACCACTACACAAAGCCGTGTTCTTCGACCGCGACGGCACCATCAATTCCGACGAAGGGCATTATTACATCTATAAACCGGAAGACTTTGTTTTCAATCCCGGCGTCGTGGAAGGCATGAAACGCTTGCAGGATGCCGGCTACCTGCTCTTTGTCATCACCAACCAGGGCGGCGTGGCGAAAGGCATCTACACCTGCGAGGACGTGGACCGGGTGCATACCTATATGTGCAGCGAGCTGGCAAAACAGGGCATACAGCTCACCAAAATCTATTACTGCCCCCATCACGAGAGCGTCCAGGCATGCGAATGCAGGAAACCTTCCCCCTACTTGGTAAACCTCGCCGTGGAAGAATTTCACATCGACAGGCGGCAATCCTGGTTCATCGGCGACAGCCGGCGGGATGTGGAATGCGCCGAAGCCGCCGGGGTCTCCCCCATCCTTATCCATAAAAACCAGGACATCACCCCTGTCATAGAGCAAATCCTAAACACCCTTGTCCCTTGAACCCAATCTAAAAATACCACAAAAGTCCCTCCTCCTTCAATCCATATATTGCAGATAAGAATACAGTTGGAACACCCTATTCTTAAGTAACTCCACGCAATCACTACCAATCAAAACAGGTCCCATTGTGCCATAATTATCTATAATTAGTTTATAAATGAAGTCTCCCTCAACATCACGGAACTTCAACCACTCGCGTTGGGCTTTCAGCAAGGCTTCCCTTTGGGCAGGAGACAACTTGCCACGCAACCGGTTGTAATACTTGTTCAACAATTTATCATACTCATCCAATAGGAAATGATTCATGGAACGCATGTCGGCGGTAGTCTTTACCTGCTCACTAAAATAACGGACAGCCTGCTCGATACGCATGGTGTCTCTTACCAGCATGACATGCAACGTATCCTCCCCCTTGTACCACCAACCTGCCTCAATCCGTTCACGGATATAACGTTCCGTATCTTGCTCAGCCCGGGCAATAGCTTGCACCCACCTCTCGTCTTCCTGTGCATGGAGAGGATAACAAGCCAAAAATGCTATAAACAAAAAGATTACTTTCATAAACTGCTCATTTTAATAATCTAAACTTTCTCGCAACGCCTACCAATAAGCGTACATATATCCCCGGAAATCAATGGGTTCATTCCCCTCTGCCCGAAGCGTGATATTGGCTTCAAACCAATAGCCAGCATCCTCATTGCTCTCTGCACCCTCGGGAAGGCTGAAACGGATGGTACCGCTTGCCGGCACATAGCGGATTGTCCCTATGCCACCCACATCAAACAAGGCAAGGCTGATGTTTTCCCGATACACACGATTGACCAACGTATCCAAAGGCACATACGTCTCCTCCAGCGCAATTGCGGTGAAAGCATACTCCTGTCCTTCCACCGGTTCATCCCAACGGAAGTCCTTAATGTACAAATGCAATCCGTATTCTTCCGGGTTATTGTTGCCCTTGTCGGGCTTCAAATAGGTATGGACAATCAACATTCCCACGGAATCGACTGCCACGTTGTCCTCCCAAAAATACTGCTCATACCATTCGGCACGGGGAGAATGCCCCACCTTGGGCAGGGCATAACTCTCCCGGTCGATATATTCTTTGCCGTTGATGGTGGCGGTGCAATAGTTCGAAGCTAAGAAATAACCTTTCTCGTCCTTCTCCAACCAGCAGGCCGCCATGAGCAAGCATACCGCTACGGCAAGCAGTATCTTTTTCATAGCCTTCGTATTACTGGATTTTCGTATCCTTCAGTATCACGTCATGCGCTCCTCCCTCCACGATAGAAGTGGAAGACACCAGCGTGATTTTCGCTTTGTCCTGCAACTGCGGAATGGTAATGGCGCCACAACTGCACATCGTGGACTTAATCTTGCCTAACGTGATTTCAAGGTTATCTTTCATCTTTCCGGCGTATGGAACATAACTGTCCACACCTTCCTCAAACTTCATGGCACCCTTGTTGGCATTGCCTCCCATGTCATAGCGTTGCCAATTCTTCGCACGGTTGGAACCTTCCCCCCAATATTCCTTGACATAACTGTTGCCAATGGCAAGTTTCTTGCTCGGGCTTTCGTCAAAACGGGCAAAATAACGCCCCATCATCAGGAAATCAGCCCCCATCGCAAGCGCCAACGTCATGTGGTAGTCATGCACCAATCCGCCATCAGAACAAACCGGGATATAAATGCCCGTCTGCTCCAGATATTCCCGGCGTGCTTCGCAAACCTCAATAAGCGCCGTCGCCTGCCCGCGACCGATTCCCTTCTGCTCCCGGGTAATGCAAATGGAACCTCCACCGATACCCACCTTCACAAAATCCGCCCCTGCCTTTACCAAATAAAGGAAACCTTCCTTGTCCACCACATTGCCGCCGCCAACCTTCACTTCATCATGATAAGTCTCTTTTATCCAACGGATAGTATCATACTGCCACTCGGAAAAACCATCTGAAGAATCCACCACCAGCACATCCACGCCAGCTTCCACCAAGGCAGGTACACGCTCTTTATAATCACGTGTATTGATGCCGGCACCCACCATCAACTTCTTATGGCTGTCCAACAGCTCATACGGGTTCTCCTGGTGATTGTCGTAATCCTTGCGGAAAACAAAATACTGCAACCGCTGCTCCTCGTCAATAATCGGCAGACAATTCAACTTATGCTCCCAAATAATCGTATTGGCTTCACTAAGCGTTATGCCCAGATGCCCGACAATCAAACTGTCAAACGGGGTCATGAAATCAACCACCGCTTTATCCAGCGAATCCGTCTTCAGGCGGTAATCCCGGCTGGTAATCATACCCAGCAACTTGCCGTTTGCCGTCCCGTCGTCCGTCACCGCAAGAGTCGTATGACCCGTGGCGGCAGTCAGGTTGACCACATCCTGCAACGTTGCGTCAGGGCGCAAATTAGAATCGCTCACTACAAAACCTGCCTTGAATTTCTTGACACGGCGCACCATCTCCGCTTGGCTTTCAATGGGCTGCGAACCGAAAATAAAAGACAAACCGCCGTTACGCGCCAAAGCGATGGCAAGCCCGTCATCAGACACCGCCTGCATGACAGCCGACACAAAAGGAATGTTCAACTGGATAGGCGAAGTCTCCCCTTGGCGGAATTTGACAACAGGGGTCTTCAAAGAAACATTGTCCGGATTGCACTCTTTCGTTGTGAGTGACGGAATAAGCAAATATTCTCCAAATGTACGTGATACTTCTTTAATGTAATGAGCCATAATTCTGTGGATTTTTAAAATTGGGCGAAATTACACAATTTCCCCGACACTGCCAACAATGCGGAAACATTTTTTATCTATCCGGACAATGGGCACTGCTCACCTTCTGGCGTGCAAGGCTGCCACAAAACAGCTATCCGCCTCTACTGGCGCCAAAGGGAGGAAACCACCGAGAAGGCGGTTATTCCGGAAAACGGCAGGCATCCGGCTGCCCTCCTGAAGGCAATGCGCCAACGCCTCCCCGCCGCGGGGATAGAAACGGACAGAGAAATACCCCTCCGCCCCCGGTGCCAGATAACGCTCCTGCAAGCGCAGGGCAAGAATCCCCATATTGCAACGCAGGTTGATTTCCACACAGGGATGCAACCGCATCTCTCCCCCCTCTCCCCGGTAAACCAACATGTCCACCCCCAAATAACCTTCATACCCAGGGAAAGCCTCCTGCAAGGCAGGCGGCAGGCAGGACTTCAACGCCAAGAGCCACCGGCTGTCCAAAAAGCCGCGCAACTCCGCCTCCAACACCTCCTGTGGAGCGACCCGGTTCCCCAGGTACTCCCCATGCTCCCCTGTTTCAAAACACGACCATCCTATAAACTCCACCTTCCCGCCAACGGCTTGGAACTCCATGGCAAAATCCGCCACTTTGTCCAGATGCCGCTCCAGCATCAAATACCCCTGCCGCTTCAGCACGCCCCCCATCCATTCGTCCGCCTTGGGGTAAAAAGGATGCCCCAACCGCAACTGCCCCTTCCCGGAGGATGACCACGGGGCTTTGACAATCCAATTCCCCCTGCCGGCATGCCGGTGGACTTCCGCCAGGCTATGGCAAACCACGGGCACCACCTCCCCGCCGACAAAAGGCAACTCCTCCCGCAAATGCAACAACACCCCCAACGCCGTGCGGCGGCTGTAAGCCTCCTTCCAACCCTCCTGCCATTCCTCCCCCATGCCGCGCGCCGCCAACCAATGGCACATCCTCGGGCTTCTGCCCCACGGTTCCGCATGCCATCCCTCCCCGCCGTCCGCCAACTCCCCCTCCATCACGGGACGCACCGGGACACCCAACTCCCCGTTAAAACCGCAAGGCACCGCCCGGGGCACCAGCACCCCGTCCCCCTCCTCCCCCAAATAAGCCGGGAGATACGCCAAATCCTCCGCCATGCGGACAATATTCGCCGGAGGCATATAAAAACGCCCCCCGTCCGCTATCGCCAACTCACAGTCGGGATTAAAAACATAAAGACGACAGCCTGCCTTTTCCATTCAATAAGGATAAATTTTAGGGGGACAATCATCATATATCCAATACAACTCATTTTGCATTAAAAAATAAAGATAAGCAGCCAAATTAGAACCGTTATCACGCAAAAAAGCATTGTCATTGATGTTGCAATCTCCTCGCATGGGAGAAGTCGCACTCGTATCATGGAAATGATATACCACAAAACTGCTCAAATATTTTTTCAAATACCCTGCCCTCCAACGGGGATTCTGCATCAAGGAAGATTCTTCAACAGCAGAATCCCACAAGGTTTGATTCCATTCCGCATAATTTTTTCCCGGCTTATGCTGATTATTGAAACAATCCCCGGTTTTTTCTATATACCCCTTATTAGACTGCGCAGGCTTTATTTCATAGAAAAAAGCATTATTATTATCAAAATCGAGCAAGCCCTCTATAAAAGAAGATACTTTTCTGCCTTGATACAACAGATTGTCAATACCACCTTTAGACAAAGTATAGCTGCCAAAACGCTGCTCATATATAGCTTTGGTCAATTCAAAGAATGAGATAAAATTACTTTTGCCCGCACCATTCGAACCAATCAATACATTCAACTTATTCAAAGGCAATACCAATTTCTTTATCGACTTATAATTTTTAATTTCAACCTGTTCTATCATAACGCTTCGTTTAAACCCCATTATGTTATCACAAAGATAATATTTTTTGCCGGTATCGGCAAACCGCAATAGCACATGTTTTCTCCCACAAACCACAGGGGAAAACATGGACACCCCCTCTCCCATCCCTATTCGGAGCCCCTTTGTGCAAGCCATATTATGTCAATATCAAACGGCATGCCTGTCAAGGATATACGGCAATCAACTACGTATCACCTACGTTTCATCTACGTTTCACTTACGTTTTAAAACGTAGGTGATTTGTTTTTAACAGATAAGTAGTTCTAAGTTATATACTTCGTGTGGTTGGGTTGCGTCGGGTTTGCATCGGGGTGGTTCCAGGCAGGAGACGGAGGAAACACATCCTGCCGCATGGGCTGAGCATTTTCTATAAATGCAGAAGTTGGCGCATGACAGAAATTTTGATACCTTTGCAGGCACGCAAAAAATTGTAGTCTTGTAAAGCAATATGAATTCATTATTGGAAACAGCAATCAGGGCAGCCCTGGAAGCCGGAAAGAAGATTTCGGAGATTTACCATGACCCGGAAGCTGATTTTGAAATAGAGCGGAAGGCGGATAATTCGCCGCTGACCGTAGCGGACAGGAAGTCGAACGAGATTATTATGGCTTATCTCGAGAAAACGCCCTACCCCGTCATCAGCGAAGAGAATAAACATGTGGATTTCGCACAGCGTGAAGCCTGGAAGATTGTCTGGATTGTGGACCCGCTGGACGGGACAAAGGAATTCATCAAGCGCAACGGAGAGTTTACGGTAAACATCGCGTTGGTGTACGAGGGACGCCCTGCTTTGGGGGTAATCTATATCCCGGAGCGGAACACCCTGTATTACGGGACTTTAAAGGATGGGGCATGGAAGGTGGAGGATGTCCGGTGGGAGAATGGCATGGATTTTGCCGAGATGGAGAGCCGCGCCGTGCGTTTGCCGCTGGAGCGGAAGGAGAAGGGGTTTGTGGTCGTGGCTTCGCGGTCGCACCTGAATGCGGAAACGGAAGCGTTCCTTGCCCGGTTGGAGAAGGAACACGGGGAAGTGAGCCTGGCAAGCGTGGGCAGTTCCATCAAGATATGCCTTGTGGCAGAAGGGAGCGCGGATATTTACCCGCGTTTTGCTCCCACGATGGAATGGGACACGGCGGCAGGGCATGCCATCGCGAAGGCGGCAGGGAAGGATGTATATCGGGAGGACGGCACGACACCATTGACGTATAACAAAGAGGACCTGCGGAATCCGTGGTTTATTGTAAAATAGTAATTAATAAGATTATGACGGAACATATTTATCCGATTTTTGAAAAGATGCTGCAACGGGAAGACCGGGAACGGCTGTTGAAGCAGCGGGGGACGATGATTTGGCTGACGGGGCTGTCCGGCTCGGGGAAGAGCACGCTGGCGATTGCGCTGGAACGGGAATTGTACAAACGGGGCATCTTGTGCCGCATCCTGGACGGGGACAACATCCGCAGCGGCATCAACAACAACCTGGGCTTTTCGGAAGCAGACCGGACGGAGAATATCCGGCGGATTGCGGAGGTGGCAAAGCTGTTTGTGGATTGCGGGATTGTAACCATCGCGGCTTTTATCAGCCCGACGAATGCCATCCGCCGCATGGCAGCGGACATTATCGGCCACGATGACTTTCTGGAGGTGTATGTGAGCACTCCTATCGAGGAATGCGAGCGAAGGGACGTGAAGGGGTTGTACGCCAGAGCCCGGCGGGGAGAAATCAAGGACTTTACGGGCGTGTCCGCCCCTTTCGAGGTGCCGGAGCATCCCTTTATTTCCATCGACACCTCGTGCCAGGCACTGGAGGATTCCGTGCAGGAATTACTGGAGACCATATTGCCTATGGTAATTAGCGATGAACGATTAAGGATTAAGGATTAACGATTAAGGAAAGGATATATGACACAAGAATATAAATTGAGCCACTTGAAAGAGCTGGAAGCGGAGTCTATCCACATCATCCGCGAGGTGGCGGCAGAGTTTGAGAATCCGGTGATGCTTTATTCCATCGGGAAGGATTCGTCCGTGATGGTGCGGCTGGCAGAGAAAGCGTTTTACCCGGGGAAGGTGCCCTTCCCGCTGATGCACATTGATTCGAAGTGGAAGTTCAAGGAGATGATAGAGTTCCGTGACAAGTATGCCAAGGAGAACCATTGGGACCTGATTGTGGAGTCGAACATGAAGGCTTTCCGGGAGGGCGTGGGTCCTTTCACCCACGGGAGCAAGGTGCATACGGACCTGATGAAAACGCAGGCGTTACTGAACGCGCTGGACAAATACAAATTCGACGCAGCTTTCGGCGGCGCACGGCGCGACGAGGAGAAGTCCCGGGCAAAGGAACGCATCTTCTCGTTCCGCGACAAGTTCCACCAATGGGATCCGAAGAACCAACGCCCCGAGCTGTGGAACCTCTACAACGCCCGCATCCACAAGGGGGAATCCATCCGCGTGTTCCCGCTGTCGAACTGGACGGAACTGGACATCTGGCAGTACATCCGCATGGAGAATATCCCCATCGTGCCCCTCTACTTCGCGAAGGAACGCCCCGTGGTGGAAATTGACGGGAACCTCATCATGCCGGATGACGACCGCCTCCCAGAGCAATACCGCGACAAGATACAGATGCGGAAGGTGCGTTTCCGCACGCTGGGTTGCTGGCCGCTGACGGGAGCCGTGGAGTCGGATGCCGACACCATCGAGAAGATTGTAGAGGAGATGATGACCACCACGAAATCCGAGCGGACGACCCGCGTCATTGACTTCGACCAGGACGCCAGCATGGAGCAGAAGAAACGGGAAGGGTATTTTTGATGAACGATGAAGGATTAAAGATTAACGATTAATGACGGGAGACGAATGGAAAAATTAGATATAAAAGCATTTTTAGACCAAGACGAAAAGAAAGACCTGTTGCGCTTCCTGACCGCCGGTTCGGTGGATGACGGGAAATCAACGCTCATCGGGCGCCTGCTGTATGACAGCAAGAAATTGTATGAAGACCAGCTCGACGCGCTGGAACGCGACACGAAGCGTTATGGCAACGCGGGCGACAACATTGATTATGCCCTCCTGCTCGACGGGCTGAAGGCGGAACGCGAGCAGGGCATCACCATCGACGTGGCTTACCGCTATTTCTCGACCAACAGGCGGAAATTCATCATCGCTGACACGCCGGGACATGAGCAATACACCCGCAACATGATTACCGGCGGCTCGACGGCAAACTTGGCGGTCATCCTCGTGGACGCCCGCACAGGGGTCATCACGCAAACGAGGCGGCACACCTACCTGGTATCCCTGCTGGGCATCAAGCATGTCGTGCTGGCAGTGAACAAAATGGACCTGGTGAACTATGACCGGGGGGTGTTCGAAAGCATTGTGGCGGACTACCGCCATTTCGCGGAGCCGCTCGGCATCCCTGACATCACGTGCATCCCCTTGTCCGCGCTGAAAGGGGACAATGTGGTGGAACGCTCGGAGAATACGCCTTGGTACAAGGGCAAACCCCTGTTGGAGTTCCTGGAGACGGTGCACATCGGGAGCGACAAGAATTTCGAGGACTTCCGCTTCCCCGTGCAATATGTGCTGCGTCCGAACCTTGACTTTCGTGGCTTCAGCAGCACGGTGGCGTCAGGCGTCGTGCGCAAGGGGGACGAGGTGCTTGCCCTCCCTTCCATGAAACGCTCGCGGGTGAAATCCATCGTCACCTACGACGGGGAACTGGACTATGCCTTTCCCCCGCAGGCGGTAACGCTCACGCTGGAGGACGAAATAGACATCTCGCGGGGCGAGATGCTCGTGCATCCGGACAACCTCCCCATCGTGTCACGCACATTCGAAGCGATGCTCGTGTGGATGGACGAGAAGCGCATGGACCCGAAGGAACGGTTCTTCATCAAGCAGACCACCAACCTGTCGCGCATCACCATTGACAAGATACGCTACAAGGTGAATGTCAATACACTGGAGCAGACACCGGCAGAGGCATTGGAACTGAACGAGATTGCCCGCGTCATTTTCACCACGGACAAGCCGTTGTTCTTCGACCCGTACCAAAAGAACAAGAGCACGGGGGCATTCATCCTGATAGACCCGATTACGAACAATACCTGCGCCGTAGGCATGATTATCGACAAGGTGGAGATGAAGGACATACAGGAACTGGAGATTCCGGAAATACACCTCTCCCGCCTGGGCATCGGGCAAGAGCATTTCGAAGCCATCGAGAAAGTCATTCGCGACCTCGACCGGCAAGGGATAGCCGTGCGGCTGATAAACGATTAACGATGAACGATTAAAGATAAAGTCATGGGATTGTTAGAGTTTAGCAAACTGCCGGTCAATACGTTAGTCGGTGCGGATTGGAAGACTTTCCGGGAAATAACCAAGGGGCAACGCATCGAGAAAGGGTACAAGACCAAATACTACCTCACGAAAGGCGTATGCCGGATACTCAGCCCGCTGAAAGGGGTGCAGGACAGGCGGTACGACAAGCTGCTGAGGGATGCGGAAGTAAACATGGAGCCGGTGTTCATCCTCGGGCACTGGCGCAGCGGCACGACGTTCGTGCATAACGTGCTGGCACACGACAAGCATTTCGGCTACACGACAACTTACCAGACCGTGTTCCCCCACCTTATGATGTGGGGGCAGCCGATGTTCAAGAAGACCATGGCATGGCTGATGCCCGACAAGCGCCCGACGGACAACATGGAACTGAACGTGGACCTGCCGCAGGAAGAGGAGTTTGCCCTCTCCAACATGATGCCCTGCTCCTACTATAACTTTTGGTACCTGCCGCAGAACATGATGGAATATTGCGACCGCTTCCTGACCATGGAACGAGCAACGGAAGAAGAGCACCGCATGTTCCGGGAAACTTTCCTGAAGTTGATGAAAATATCGCTGTGGAATACCAAAGGCACGCAGTTCCTCTCCAAGAACCCTCCCCACACAGGCAAGGTGAAGGAGATATTGGAGATATTCCCCAATGCCAAGTTCATTTACCTGATGCGCAACCCCTACACGGTGTTTGAATCGACACGCAGCTTTTTTAATAACACCATCATCCCCCTGCAATTGCAGCGCATCACGCCGGAGGAAATGGAAGCCAACATCCTGGAAGTCTATACCCGCCTCTACCGGAAGTATGAACGGGACAAGCACCTCATTCCGGAAGGGAACCTCATTGAGGTGAAGTTCGAGGACTTCGAGGCAGACGCTTTGGGCATGACGGAAAAGATATACCGCACGCTCTCCATACCCGGCTTCGAGGAAGCCCGGACGGACATCGCTGCCTATCTGGAAAAGAAGAAGGGATACAAGAAAAACGCATACAAATATGAAGCGCGTACCCTGGAATTGGTAAACAAGCATTGGGACTTCGCTTTGCAAGACTGGGGATATACACACAAATAAACAATGCAGAACAAAAAAGAAATCATCAAAGTAAGCTACCCGATATTTCTCGGGCTTTTGGCGCAGAACATCATCAATGTGACGGACACCGCCTTCCTGGGGCATGTGGGAGAAGTGGAACTGGGAGCCTCCGCCCTCGGAGGGCTTTACTATATCTGCCTCTTCACCCTCGCCTTCGGCTTCAGCATCGGGGCGCAAATCCTGATGGCACGGCGCAACGGCGAAGGAAAATACCAAGAGCTGGGGACGGTGCTCAACCAAGGGAGCCTGTTCAGCTTCCTGATGGCAATCGTGCTATTGGTCGGAGCTATGCTCAGCGCCCGCCCGGTGATGCAATTGATGCTCTCGTCGGAGGTGATATTGGAGGCGTCGTATGATTTCTTTTCCGTGCGGGTATGGGGCTTGCTGTTCTCCTTTGTGAACGTGATGTACCGGGCATTCTACGTCGCGATTATCCGGACGAAGGTACTCACTTTGAATGCCATTGTCATGGCAAGCATCAACGTAATACTGGATTATATACTGATATTCGGCAAATTCGGAGCACCGCGCCTGGGATTGGAGGGAGCTGCGATTGCCTCGGTCATGGCGGAGGCGGGTTCGTTGCTCTTCTTCCTGCTCTACACGCGGTATGCGGTGGACGGGAAAAAGTACGGGCTCAAGTTCCGCTTGCGTCTCGATTTCCCGGTCATCAGGCGCATTCTGAACGTTTCCGTATTCATGATGCTGCAACAATTCATTCCCTTCACCACGTGGTTTGTATTCTTCCTCGCCATCGAACACATCGGGCAACGGGAACTTGCCATTGCCAATGTGGTGCGGAGCATCTACGTCCTTGTCCTGATACCGGTGCAGGCACTCTCGACAACGGTCAATACATTAGTCAGCAATGCCATTGGTTCAAAAGCCATTGACAGGGTCATCCCCATCATCCGGCAGGTGGCAAAAATCAGCGTGGTATTCGCCTTATGCTGTGCCGTGCTCATGGTGGTATTCCCCCACCCCATGCTTGCCGTCTATACCAATGACCTGCCGCTCATAGAAGAGGCAGTGCCTTCCTTGTGGGTCATAGCGGGGGCATTGCTCATCGCTGCCGTGTCGAACATCTGCTTCAGTGGCATTTCCGGCACCGGCAACACGCGCTCGGCATTGATGATTGAATTGTCGGCGCAAGTGTTTTACGCCGCCTACATCTTAGTTACCTGCTGGTGGTTCAAATGGTCGGTAGCCGCCTGCTTCACCTGCGAGGTGGTCTATTACGGGCTCTTGCTTATAGGCAGTGCCTGCTACTTCCGTTACTTCAACTGGCAGAAAACGAAGATTTAAATACTTTTTGAAGAAACAAAGCGATGCTTTATCTGCTCTGTCCTTTCCATGGAAAATGGGTGGGTCCATTTATCATGTATAAGGGTAAACTTACCGTTAATAAAATACACTTCCAATGGATACACAGATCTCGCTATTTCCTTAAAAGCCCTCACTAACGGATGAGCACTATCGCGTATTTCTTCCCTCGTAGGCCGGACATGTATCGTTATATCACAATCCACAAAACGCCCATCAGCAGTCAATAGATAATTCTGAATAGTGAAATAAAGCTTGTATGCTTGGTATTTAGGAAACTCTTCCCACGGAAAACGTCGGTCTAATTCATTAAATAAATATTCCATTTTCAACCCGTCTTTCTTATAGTTATGATAAAGTTCCATTCTTAACACCTGCCCTTCCTTCACATCTATTACCTGCTCCGTTTCCAAATTGCGATTAAAACCACTGTGAATATATCTCACAAATTCTCCATGCACTGCCCGTATTTGTCCGGTAAACCAATCGGCACGAATCTTCCCATTAGCGTAATAAAAAGCAAACACCTGTTTCAAATCATCTGGTAAGAAAGCAATGGTCAAGCTATTCCGATCTTTATCATATACAGTTACTTCTATATGCTGCAAATAAAGATAACCATCTTCCATTTTCCAAAAAGCAGTATAACCATCCCAATCAGCGGTTGACATACTGCGATTTTCCGGAAGAAAATCCATTAACCTTTTATATAACAAACGATTGTTATTTATTGGCTTTGCTAACAACCCCCAATATTTTCCATCAATATGAATAACATCCCCGTCTAATCCGGTTGCCTTCACGGACAAAAAGGCAAACAGGCATAAAGCCATCATTATAATCTTATTCATCATATACCATTTTTATTGCACAGTCCAAATATATGAAAATAAAGATACAATTCAAAGCACAGGAAATAATTCAGCCACTATAATTTATTCCCTCCAAACCACAAAACCTTGGAAAACTTTCGTAATTTCGCACAAAAAATAAGTCATGGTAAAACACATCGTATTCTTCAAATTCAAAGCAACGGAAGACAAGGCGGAACGCATGTCCGCCATCAAAAGCGAACTGGAAAAACTGCCCGCCGTCATCAGTGAACTCAAGGAAATCAAAGTGGGCATCAATATCAATCCTGCCGAGGAATGGGATTTAAGCCTCGAAGCCCTTGTCAATGACATGGAGAGCCTGGCTTCGTATGCCAACCATCCCGCGCACCAGCGCATCGTAAAGGAAATGATTGCCCCCATCAAGGAAGGCAGGGCTTGCGTGGATTATGCCTGCTGACAAGCCCCGGGGTGTTGCCCAAACACCCCAGCATCATTCATCGTTAATCATTAATCATTCATCGTTAATTGTTCCTTCAGGAACTTGGTGCAGGCGGCAAAGAGCAAATCCACACCGATGGGGATAGCCCGCTCGTCCGGTGCCATCGCGGGATTGTGAAGCGGAGGCATCTCCTCCTGTTCCGGCGGGCAGACACCCAATGTCCAGAAGGCACCGGGGAGGTGCTCCAAGTAAATGGCAAAATCCTCCCCCAACGTCAGGGGCGGCATCTCCACCACTTCCGCGATGCCCGCGGCGGCTTCCCTCACCAACTGCACCAAGCCGCTGTCATTCACCAAGGGAGGCAGCCCGTTCCAAGGCATGTCCGGCACGAAACGGCAACCGTAAAGCCCGCATATCGCCGGAGACTGCCCATTTATCAAATCGAATATATGGTGACGCAACGCATTGTTGTGCGTGCGCACTGTCCCCTTAACCTCTACCCGGTCGGGAATCACATTGTTCGCCGTGCCGCCATGGATGGAAGTAATGGAAAGCACTGCCGGCTCGAACGGGTCACGGGATTTGGTAATAATCGTCTGGTAATACTGTATCAAGGCCACAGCAGCCAATATCGGGTCAGACCCCAAATGCGGCATGGCGGCATGCGTTCCCTTCCCCTCCACGGCAAAATTGATATTGTCCGACGAAGCAAAGAAAGCCCCCGCGCGGATACCTATCTTCCCCACCGGCAAGCCGGGATAGACATGCTGCCCGAAAATAGCCCGCGGCACAGGCTCCTCCAGCAAATGAGGCAACAGGAGGCGTGCCCCGCCGGGACGCTTCTCCTCGCTGGGCTGGAAAACCACCTTCACCGTTCCCCGCCAGTTTCCCTCCTCCGCCTTCAGGCGCATCACAGCCCCCAACAGCATGGCGAGGTGCATGTCATGCCCGCAGGCGTGCATCTTTCCCTCTTCCTCTGAAGCAAAAGGCAGCCCTGTCTCCTCCTTCACCCGCAAGGCGTCCATGTCCGCCCGCAGGGCAACGCAAGGCTTCCCCTTGCCCAGTTGCGCAATGATGCCCGTGCCATACTTTCTGAAGGCTATCCCTTCCTGTTCCAAAATCCCGGCAATGTAAGCCTGTGTCCCGTACTCTTCCGTGGACACCTCCGGGAAACGGTGGAAATGGCGCCGCCACTCCACGGCTTGTGCATATATCTTTTCTCTATCCATACCCAGGTTTCAAATTTAAACAATGAGGTTGCCCCGCAAGGCAACCCCATCTTCATGAAACAATAAATATCAAAAAAAACTGATTATTTCCTGTTCTCCTCCACCCATTTCCGCGCATTGACAAACACCTCAATCCACGGGCTCACCTCGTCCTCCGGGCGTTGTTCGTCATAATATGCCCAGTTCCACGGAGTAATAGACCGCTCCAGGTGCGGCATCATCGCCAGGTGCCGCCCGTCTTTGCTGACAATGCCTGCCGTGGCGTAACGCGAACCGTTCGGATTGGCTGGATAAACATCATAACTGTACTTCAAGGCAATGGCATACTCGCTCTCCGCGTATGGCAAATCGAATTTCCCCTCGCCGTGGGCAATCCACACGCCCAGACGGCAGCCTTCCAAAGACTTCAACAATACGGAAGGACTATGCTGGATAGTTACGTTCACGAAACCCGATTCCAATTTGTGGGAATCGTTGTGCAGCATCTTGGGCATCACTTCCTGTTCCGGGTATATCAGCCCCAGTTCCACCATCAGCTGGCACCCGTTGCAAATGCCGAGGCTCAACGTATCCTCCCGCTTGTAGAAATTCTCCAAAGCAATGCGTGCCTTCTCATTGTATTTGAAAGCTCCTGCCCATCCCTTTGCCGAACCCAGCACGTCGGAATTGGAGAACCCGCCAACGAAAACAATCATATTCACATCCTCCAGCGTTTCCCGTCCGGTAATCAGGTCTGTCATGTGCACATCCTTCACGTCAAAGCCTGCCAGATGCAAAGCCCAGGCAGTCTCCCGTTCGCACTGGCACCCTTTCTCGCGGATGACTGCAGCCCGGATTCCCGACTTGCCCTTACGCCCTGCGTCCAAGCCCAAATCCTTCAGCTTGCCGGTAAAGCCTTTCGGGAAATCATAGCGCAACTCATTGTGCTTATAGCTCCGGTAACGCTCCAGTGCCTTCTCTTCGCCACTCTGCCGGCGGTCCAAAAGATAGGAAGTCTTGAACCACAAGTCACGCAACGAAGCAATGTCCAGGCTCCACGAAGCATCGTCTTTCCGGATGTCCAACTTGCCTGCCTGTCCCGGCTTTCCGATAAAAGCGTATGCAATGCCGGCATCGTCCAGCAAGGCGGCAACCTCCTTGGCTTCCGCATCCCGGATTTGGACAAGCACGCCCGGGTTCTCTGCAAACAGCAGCTTCATCACGTCCTTTTCCTTCAAGAAAGACAAATCCACCTTCAGACCGGCACGGTTGTCCGCAAAGCACATTTCCAGCAAGGCAACCACCATGCCGCCTGCCGAAATGTCATGCCCGGCAAGCACCATGCCCTTCTCCACCAACGCCTGCACCGCTTCAAAAGCCCGTGCGAAATAGGCACTGTCCTTCACGTCAGGCACATGCCTGCCCACTTTATTCAATACTTGGGCAAGGCTTGACCCGCCCAGTTCCAATTTGTCAAACGAAAAATCAATATACACCAACTCGCTCTCCGGCTCGCACTTCAACACCGGATCCACCACCTTCCGGAAATCGGTCACCTCGCCCACCGTCGAAATAATGACAGTCCCCGGCGCAAGCACCTTCTTGTCCTCATACTTCTGTGTCATGGAAAGCGAATCCTTCCCCGTAGGAATATTCACACCCAAGGCAATGGCAAAATCACTTGCCGCCTGCACCGCCTGATACAAACGGGCATCCTCCCCCTCATTCCGGCAGGGCCACATCCAGTTGGCAGAAAGCGAAACACCCTGCAACCCCTTCTCCACCGGAGCCCATACCAGATTGGTCAAAGCCTCGGCTATCGCCAGGCGGGAACCGGCTCCCGCATCCGCCATAGCAGCCACAGGGGCATGTCCGATGGAAGTCGCCACACCACGGTAACCGCTATAATCCAATGCCATCACGGCTACATCGCTCAAAGGCAGATGCAAAGCCCCCACGCATTGTTGCCGTCTCACTTTCCCCGTCACCGAACGGTCCACCTTGTTGGTCAACCAATCCTTACAAGCCACCGCCTCAATCTGCAAGACTTGTTCCAAATATTCCTCCAGACGGGCAACATCGTATTCCAAATCGCTGTACTTCTCCTTCACCGTCTTGTCCACCATCACCGTCTTGGGCGGATTGCCAAACATGTCCTTCAGCTCCAGGTCAATCGGCTTCTCCTGGGTCTTCGCATTCTCAAAGACAAAACGATGGTCGCCCGTGGTCTCCCCAATCACGTACATCGGGGCACGTTCCCGGTCGGCAACGCGCTGCAAAGTCGCCACATCCTCCTCCTTCATCACCAACCCCATCCGTTCCTGCGATTCATTGCCCACGATTTCCTTAGCCGAAAGGGTCGGGTCACCGACAGGCAACTTCTCAATATGCACCACGCCCCCGGTCTCCTCCACCAGCTCGGACAAGCAATTCAGATGCCCGCCGGCGCCGTGGTCATGGATAGAGACAATCGGGTTATGCTCGCTCTCGCCCATCGCACGGATGGCATTATAAACCCGTTTCTGCATCTCCGGGTTTGAACGCTGCACGGCATTCAGCTCAATCGCTCCCGCGTAAACCCCCGTGTTCACGGAAGAAACAGCGCCTCCCCCCATGCCGATGCGGTAATTGTCACCTCCCAGCAACACCACCTTCTCCCCTGCCTCCGGAGTCTGTTTTATCGCTTGCTCACGGTTGGCAAAACCAATGCCCCCTGCCTGCATAATCACCTTGTCATAACCGAAAGTCTTCCCGTCCTCCTCATGCTCGAACGTCAATAACGAACCGCAAATCAGCGGCTGCCCGAACTTGTTCCCGAAGTCCGAAGCCCCGTTCGAAGCCTTGATAAGAATATCCTCCGGAGTCTGGTACAGCCACTTCCTCGGCTGGATGCACTGCTCCCACTTCCGGGAGGCTTCCATCCGCGGGTAAGAAGTCATGTAAACTGCTGTCCCTGCCAACGGGAAAGCTGCCTGCCCCCCTGCAATCCTATCCCGTATCTCGCCCCCGCTACCCGTTGCCGCCCCATTGAACGGCTCCACCGTCGTCGGGAAATTATGCGTCTCTGCCTTCAACGAAATCACCGTTCCTATTTCCCGTTCCTCATAAAAATCAGGCTTGTCCGGCGTATGCGGGGCAAACTGCTCCACCTGCGGTCCTTCGATAAACGCGCAATTGTCCTTATAGGCTGAAACAATCCGGTTCGGGTTCTCCCGCGAAGTCTTCTTTATCAGTTGGAACAACGAACTCTCCTTCTCCTCCCCGTCAATCACAAATGTGCCGTTGAAAATCTTGTGGCGGCAATGCTCCGAATTGACCTGTGAAAAACCAAATACCTCCGAATCCGTCAGCTTCCTGCCCAACTTCTGCTCCAGCCCTTCCAGATAAGCAATCTCATCCCCGCTCAATGCCAACCCCTCCTGCTCATTGTAAGCCCGGATATTTTCAATATAAACCACCGGGTCAGGCTGCTTGTCTATCGTAAAAATATGCTGGTCCAGCCCTTTGTAAAACGCCTGCAACATCGGGTCGAACGGGGCGTGCTCGTCATCCGTCTGCACAAATTCCTCGATGCGCACAATCCCGTCAATACCCATATTCTGCGTAATTTCCACCGCATTCGTGCTCCACGGCGTAATCATCTCCCGGCGCGGACCGACAAAATACCCGTCCAGCTCCGCTTCAGGCAACCGGCGCGCCCCGCTGAACAACCATTCCAACTTACTCTTGTCAAGGGAATTTTCGGACATCCCATAATGCACGGCATACACCGTCCTGTCCTTCTGATAGAAAACGATAATCATATACTTCAGTACTATTTATTTCACGTGAATCCAACCGCAAAGATAAACAAAAAGAAGTAATATAGGTATAAACAACCGTAATTTGTTTACGCGGGGAAAAACGCTGTTTCACTATCTTTGTGCCGTAATCAGAAACACAATAGACATGAAGAAAAGCATACTTACACTCACCGCGGCAGCCATCGCCTGCCTACCTGCCTTGGCGCAGCAAACTGCCACCGGCAACAAGGACACCCTCACCGTCTCGCGGCATTACGACATCGAACAGGTAGTTGTCACCGGCACGCGCAACGCCACCGACATCCGCCACCTCCCCCTCACCGTTTCCGTCGTCGGGAGGCAGCAAATAGAACAAAGCCTGCAACCCTCCCTTCTGCCCATACTCACGGAACAGGTACCCGGGCTTTTCGTCACCTCCCGTGGCATCATGGGCTATGGCGTCTCCGACGGCGCAGCCGGGGGCATCTCCCTCCGCGGCTTGAGCGGCTCCTCCTCCCGCCTCATGGTGCTTATCGACGGGCACCCGCAATACATGGGGCTCTTCGGGCATCCCATTGCCGACGCTGCCCAGTCCCTCATGGCTGAACGGGTGGAAGTCCTTCGGGGACCGGCATCCGTCCTCTACGGCTCCAATGCCATGGGAGGTGTGGTCAACATTGTCACCCGCCGGATGCACGAGCAAGGCGTCCGCACCGATGCCCGCATCGGCTACGGCTCCTGGAACACCTTGGAATCCGAGCTCACCAACCGCATCCATGCCGGCAAATTCTCCAGCATACTCTCCCTCTCCTACAACCGCACCGACGGACACCGCCGCAACCTGGGATTCGAGCAATACGGCGGATACGCCAAGCTGGGATATGAACTCTCCCCGCATTGGAACGTGCGGGCAGATGTGAACGTCACCCACTTCAACGCCTCCCAGCCCGGGAGCCTCAGCGAGCCCCTCGAGGATGCAGACCAGCGCGTCACCCGCGGCATGACCTCCTTCGCCCTCGAGAACGACCATGAACGCACCTCAGGAGCCATCAGCTTCTTCTACAACTGGGGTGACCACTGGATTAACGACGGCTACACCGCCGACCCCGATGACAACAGCACCCCCCGCCTCTACCGCTTCATCTCCCACGACAACATGCTCGGCATCTCCGCCTACCAGAGCGCCCGCCTCTTCCGGGGCAACCGCCTCACCGCAGGCATCGACTGGTACCGCTTCGGGGGAGAGAAATGGAACGACTACATCGAGGGCGAGCGTGCCGGCGAGCACGACGACTACCTCCAAAGGCACAACCATGAAATAGCCGGATACATCGACTTCCGCCAGAACATCGGCACCTTCCTCACCATCGACGCAGGCATCCGCGCCGACCACCATTCCCACGTGGGCACCGAATGGATACCCCAGGCAGGGCTCTCCTTCCACCTCCCCCGTTCCATTGAACTCAAAGCCTCCGCCTCCAAAGGCTTCCGCTACCCCTCCATCCGCGAGATGTACATGTTCCCCCCACAGAACCCGGACTTGCAACCCGAGTCCATGTGGAACTATGAAATCGCCCTCTCCCAGCGGCTCCTTGACGGGAGGCTCACCTACGGCGTCAACCTCTTCCACATCGACGCCAAGAACCTCATCGTCACCGTCCCCCGCGAGGGAACCACGCCCCTCAACATGAACACCGGCTCCCTCTCCAACACCGGGGTTGAGCTCCAAGCCGCCTGGCGCATTTCCCAAGCCTGGTCCGTCGATGCCAACTACAGCTTCCTCCACATGGAAACGCCCGTCATCGCCGCCCCCGAGCACAAACTCTACGCCGGCGCGCTCTATGCCCGCCACCGTTGGTCCGTATCCACGGGCGTCCAATACATCGGCAGCCTCTACACCTCCGTCCCCGCCAACGGACGGGGCACGGAAACCACGGAGGACTTCGTGCTCTGGAACCTCCGCGCCCGATTCCAAGCCACCCGCTGGCTCGACATCTGGGCACGCGGCGAGAACCTCCTCGCCCAGCGCTATGAAATCAATGCCGGTTACCCTATGCCCCGCGCCACAGCCTTGGCAGGCGTCCAATTCAAATTCTAAAAACGTATGGGACTGATACTATTCATGGGATTTTTCGGCTTCCTCGCCCTTTGCGCAGGGATATGGGCAGAAATACAACTGTACAAGGAATCCAAAAAGAAACAGGTAAAGACAGAATAACCCCTGCTCCGCACAAGACAAACATCCCCGGGAGCGTGCCACGGCCTCCCGGGGATGCTGTTTATCCCCCGCCCTTCCGTTGCCGCAGCAATTCCACCGCCTCCTTCCCCGTCATGCACTCCACGTCAAGCTCCAACACATACAGGTGGTCGAACCCCTGCGCGATTTCCCGCTGCCGCTGCTCCCGTTCCCCCGGGGCATACTTCTCCGCCAGCAACTCCAGCGCCGCCAGCTTCTCCCTCTCCTCCTCCACAAACCGCACCTGCCCGAACACCACCACGCTCCGGAAATAAGTGGTGTATTCCTCCGCCACTACCTCGTCACGCTCCACCACGCAAAACGATGCCTTCGCGTTCCGCCGCAGGGCGTCCACCTTGTGTCCCTCCCGCGCGCTGTGGAAATACAACTTTCCCCCAGCATACACATAACTCAACGGCACGGCATACGGGTAACCCCCGTCCCCCTCCACCGCCAGCACCCCCGATGTCATCCGTTCCAAAATAGCCACGCACTCCCCCTCGGGCAATGCCTGCCTCCGGCGTCTCATCTCCCTGAACATCATCCCCTCCCTCCTTCAAGACACCATCTTCAGCCCGATGACCGAGGCGATCAGCGTGACAATGAAAAATAATCGCCAGAACGTTGCCGGCTCATGGAAAAAGAAAATCCCCAGTAGCACCGTCCCCACTGCCCCGATGCCCGTCCACACGGGATAGGCTGTCCCGATGGGCAACACCTGCACCGCCTTTGCCAGCAACACCATGCTCATCGCCAGGCAGGCAAGAAACCCTGCCCCCCACAACCAATACTCCGTCCCGGACAACCCCTTCATCTTCCCGAGGCAAAAGGCGAAGCCCGACTCAAAAAGCCCTGCCACAATCAATATTATCCAACTTGTCATACTTGCAACTGATTTTAATTACGCTTAAACAAGCGCAAAGATACATCCTCCATGCCACATTCCCTACTCTCACCGCCAAAAAACGCCTTCCCTCCTCCCTGCCTCCGGATAATTTCCCCAGTCTTCCCCGTTGGAACACTAAAATTTCTCCACAGGGCTGCCATCTGGCATTCGGGGAATATCCGAGGGGCAGCTAAGAGGTTGCCAGGGGGTAACTAGGGGGAAACTTCTGCATATTTTCTTCATATTTCCTGATTACAACCTTATCAACTCCTTATTATCTCCTTTCTGTAATGCAATTAATATGTTTTTTATTTGGAAATATCAAATAAAATGATTATTATTGCCACGGAGCTTCCCTTTAGTTACCCCCTACATGCCCCTTGGAAAGCCCCAGGATGCTTTACGGCAACGGCAGGACATGCCAACAGGCACGCAGGGGACGGCAAGCGGGGAACAAGAAAGGGAAGACAGGAATAAAGAGATTGTAAAACACGTAAAACGACAAGGACATGGGAGTTATCAAACCAGGCGTATTAGGAAATGCCAAAGGAAAGGTGGGAAACCTGATTTTTTATGAGGTAAACGGGCAATTGCGGGTGCGCCAATGCCCCGGAGAGGTGAAGAACCCGAGAAGCCCGAAACAGACCGCGCAACGCACGCGGATGAAGGGCATCGCAGACCTGTACGGCTGTTTCGACTGGTTCATCTATTACAATTGGAAGTCTGTGACGGAAGGAACGACAATGAACGGGTATAACCTGTTCATGAGCTGCAATATCCGCAACCTGGACGGGAACGGGGAGATTATCGACCACTCGCAGTTGTGGGTCACGAAGGGGGACTTGCTTGTACCCCGGTGGGTGAAGATGGAAGCGGGCGAAGGGGGCAAGATGCTCATCACGTGGGACACGGCAGCGGGAGACACGCCCCTTTCCGAAAACGACAGGCTGCAAATCGCAGTACACACCATCCGCGAGGACAAGAGTGACGAAGACATCATGGTGGCAACGGAGACGCAGGCGGAGCGGCGGACGGGCAGGTATGAATGGACAGTGCCGGAGCAAGTCGGGAAGGCGCACGTCTATGGTTTTTTCAAGGGGAAGTATGAGGACACGGCATCAGACAGCTTTTACCTCGGCAGCCTCGGCATGGAGATGAACGATTAACGATGAAGGATTAAAGATAATCGGGGGAGGGCAATCTCCCCCGATGCGCAGGTCCACCCCTAAGGGGAACACAGTTATTCCACAGTGACGGATTTCGCCAGGTTACGGGGTTGGTCCACGTCGCGCCCTTTATGGACGGCAATGTAATATGCCAGAAGCTGGAGGGGCACGGAAGCCACGAGGGGGGCAAAGGGTTCCTCAACGCGGGGCACCTCGATGCAGTAGTCCGCAATGGAACGGACAACGCTGTCGCCTTCAGTGACGATGGCAATGACTTTGCCACGGCGTGCCTTGATTTCCTGTATATTTGAGATGGTCTTTTCATAGATGCTGTCCGTGGTTGCTATGGCAACTACCGGCATTTCGGCATCAATGAGGGCGATGGGACCGTGCTTCATCTCGGCAGCCGGGTAGCCCTCGGCATGGATGTAGGATATTTCCTTGAGCTTGAGTGCTCCTTCGAGGGCGGCAGGATAGTTGTAGCCGCGCCCAAGGTAGATGAAGTTGTGGGCGTAAGTGAATATTTTGGAGAGGTCGGCAATGGCATCGGCATGGTCGAGTACTTCCTTGATTTTGTCAGGGATGGCCTGGAGCCCCTGCACCATGCGGACAAACTTGTCCTCCCCGATGGTGCCTTTCAGGCGGGCAAGGGTGAGGGCCAGCATGGAAAGGACGGTGACCTGTCCCGTGAACGCCTTGGTGGATGCCACGCCGATTTCGGGGCCGACGTGGATATAGGAACCTGAATCGGTTGCCCGGGCGATGGAAGAGCCCACGACGTTGCAGATGCCGTAGATGAAGGCACCACGGGATTTTGCCAACTCGACGGCGGCAAGGGTGTCGGCTGTCTCCCCGGACTGGGAGATGGCAATGACGATGTCACCGGGACAAATGACGGGATTGCGGTACCGGAATTCGGAGGCATACTCCACCTCCACGGGGATGCGGCAGAGGTCCTCGATGAGGTGCTCGCCGATGAGGGCGGCATGCCAGGAAGTGCCACAGGCAACAATGATGATGCGGGAAGCATGAAGGAACTTGTCGCGGTTGTCTATCACGCCGGAAAGGACAACGTTGGTACCCTCGACGTTGATGCGCCCGCGGATGCAGTTGTAGAGGGTCTGGGGCTGCTCGTAGATTTCCTTGAGCATGAAGTGAGGATAGCCCCCCTTTTCGAGCTGGCTGAGGTTCATGGCAAGACGCTTGACCTCAGGGGTAATCTCCACATTGTCGAGGTCCACGATTTTCAAGGGAGCGTCCCGGCGGATGACGGCAATTTCCCCGTCATTGAGGTAAACCACCTTGTCGGTGTATTCCACGATGGGGGTAGCGTCTGAAGCGAGGAAGTATTCCCCTTCCCCGATTCCCACGACGAGAGGGCTGCTCTTGCGGGCAGCGATGATTTGGTCAGGGTTGTCCTTTGCCACCAGGGCAATGGCGTAGGCGCCGACTACCTGGTGAAGCGCCAACTGGACGGCAGTACAGAGGTCCACGCCGTTGGTCTGCATGATGTATTCAATGAGGTAAACGATGACCTCGGTGTCCGTGCTGCTGCGGAAACGGAAGCCCTTGCTCTCGAGTTCCAGACGGAGAACGGAATAGTTCTCGATGATGCCGTTGTGTATCAACGCCAGGTTCTTGGATTGGGAGTAGTGAGGGTGCGCATTGAGGTCATTGGGTTCGCCGTGGGTAGCCCAACGGGTGTGGGCAATACCGATGGTGCCGGAAATGTCCTTGGATTCAGCAAAGCGCTCCAAGTCTGCCACCTTGCCTTTGGATTTATAGAGGTTCAACTCACCGGAAGCGGACACCATGGCGATGCCCGCACTGTCATAGCCCCGGTATTCCAACCGATGCAATCCTTTTATCAAAACTGGATAGGCATCCCTGCCTCCCAAATAGCCAACTATACCACACATGATATTACTTGTTTTAATGGTTCATTTTTGGGCACAAAAATAGTATCCGGAAAGGAAAATCCAATAGGGAGCGAATAAATTTTACAAAGTTTCACAAGGCAGAGCTAGCTGTCATTCAAGTAATAATATATTCTTCCAGAAGGTAAGTTTAGTAAGTAAAAAATTATTCTTTGTCCAGAATGCACATAAAACATTCTTTACAATCAAAGCCGAGGGGGAAGGCATGCTTCGCATTGCAAAGATAGAGGGGAAACCGGATATCGGCGTTCTTGTGGTCGCGGCGGCAACGCCCCAGTTCATAGAGGATGCAGTAACGGGTGCGCATGAGTTCATGGACACCCGGAGCAGGTTTCAACTCAAAGGCGGGAACGGGGGATGCCACGCCGTGGTCACGGTAAAAGTCCGCCGCTTTGCGGTTGGAAACATTCAGGCGCCAATCGACAGGAAGAGGATAAGGTATTCCCGGGTTTTCCACCATGGGGGACAACACGGGACGGTTGGCGGCACGCACCCTGTCCAACTTCTCCAGGAGCTTGCGCCTCAATGCATTGGCAGCAGCTGCAGGGACAAAGAGGGTTTCCCCTTCCCGGTAATCCACCCCGCTACAAAAGTAAGGCGTATCACCGCATTTCATCAACTGGGCACAAAGCCTCTCCCGCTGTGAGGGATTGCCCGCCGGCGGGAAAGCATCGCCGGAAATGACCTGCGCCCGGTTGCCGTCCTCGTCCTGCACGTCAAGGCGGAGATGCCCGCCTTCGGCAGAGGCTTCCATGCGGATGCCAATCTTGCGGAGGGACTTGCCTTTTTCCAGTTGCCGTACAAAGTCGTGGTCGTAATTGCGGAACAGGCGGGTGCCGGGCTGTATGTCCAAAGTCTCGTTGCAGACAAGCCAACCGTCCTGCACATTGTTCACCCGGATACCCCGCAATTCCCCTCGGAGGAAATAGCAAAGCCCGTCACCGTTGTGCAGGGGCTCAGCAGCCTCCACGCGCAGGCGGTTGCCTTTGGCTTGCAAGGCTGTGCCAATGGGCTTGCCCATGGACTTGGGGGTGTCCGGGTTGACCAATCCCGGCTGCCTCCCGGCAAAAAAATAGGAAGAGCTGCCCCGGTTGAAGCTACGTTCCGGGTCAGAAAGGAAGATGGTAATAGCACGCCCAGAAGAAACGCGCTCCACACCGGGCAGCCCATTTAATAATTCAGCGTAATAATTCGTCACGTTGGCGACATAGCCTGCGTCTTTCAGCCTGCCTTCGATTTTGAAAGAGTCCACCCCCGCCTGCACCAGGTCATTGAGATGGGCGGAAAGGTTCAGGTCCTTGAGGGAAAGGATGTAACGGTCATCCACCAATACCTTGCCGTCAGCATCGCGCACAGACCATTTCATGCGGCAGGGCTGTGCACATTCCCCCCGGTTCGCCGAGCGCCCGAAAAGGTGCTGGGAGAGATAACACTGCCCGCTCAGGCTGACACAAAGCGCACCGTGGACAAAGACTTCGAGTTCCGCCTTCACCTCACGGCGGATGTCACGGATTTGCTCCAGGGAAAGCTCCCGCGCCAGGACAATGCGTTGGAACCCCAACCGGTCAAGGAAACGGATGCGCTCCATGTCGTAATTGTGCATCTGGGTGCTGGCATGCAGGCAAAACGGGGGCAAGTCCATGCGAAGGATGCCCATGTCCTGGACTATCAAAGCGTCCACCCCGATGCGGTAAAGCTCGCGGAGCAGGCGTTCCGCTTCCGGCAGTTCATTATCGTAAAGGATGGTATTGAAGGTGATGAACACCCGGCAATAGTATCGGTGGGCATATTCCACCAGCTCCGCGATGTCACGCAGGCTGTTGGCTGCCGCACGGCGCGCACCGAAAGCCGGCGCGCCGATGTAAACAGCGTCCGCCCCGTTGTCAATGGCAGCCTTGCCGACCGCCAAATCCCTTGCCGGTGATAAAAGTTCTATTGCCCCCATACTTCCAGCTGATGCCCAGACCTGTCAGTCTATTGTACCTAAATCCAGGGAAACGCTTCCCCACTCCTTGTCCCGAATGACCGGCAATTCCAACAGGCGGCAATCCGGAAAATGCTGTTGCAGATAGCTGCGGATGATGGTAATGGAGTCGTTTTTAATCCATTCGCTGTCAGCAGGGAAATCATTGTAAACGACATGACTCACCCGAATGCCCCGGAGGCGGCAGAGTTCCAGGCTCATCAAGGTGTGATTGATGCTGCCCAATTTGGAGGAAGCCACCAGAATCAAGGGATAGCCGTGGTCCTGGATGTAATCAATGGTAAGGTAGTCGCGGGTCACAGGCACGTAAAGCCCGCCAGCCCCTTCCAGGAGGACGACATCGTAAAGCGAGGAAAGCTTTTCCGTCGAGCGGAGGATGAGCCCCGTGTCTATCTCCACCTTGTCGATTTCGGCAGCCAG
>DXFT01000152.1 GCA_019114285.1 Candidatus Odoribacter faecigallinarum | reverse complement strand
CCGTGCACAAATGAGCACCGTCATAGCACCGTGATAGCACCCGGATAGCCCTTTCAGGCGAGGCTTACGGGGAGTTTGCCGGGAGACAACCTATCATCTTCCCCGTACGATTCATGACGCGCACCTATGACATCGCCATGGGCGTGGCAATGCGGGCTTGCTTTGTTGCCGCACCTTTTGAGGAAGAAGGACTCCTCATAGAAACGTATTATCCATGCCTATAAATCATTTGCTATAAATAACTTTAGGTAAAACAATTCCCCCAGCAAAAAAAACTGTTGCAAGAATTATCCCGCAAGGATTAACCATATCCGATTTTAATTCCTATTTTTACGCCCCAAATCAATAAACGGAAAATATGAACGTATATAAATTCGGAGGAGCATCGGTAAAAGATGCCGACGGAGTAAAGAATCTGTTTAAGATTATCAATACACAAAGGGAAAATCTGATTATTGTCGTTTCTGCCATGGGTAAGATGACAGATGCCTTTGAGGTGCTGTGCAATGCCTATTTCAACAAGACCGGCGGAACAGGAGAAGCCTTGCAACACATCAAGGAGTTCCACCGACAGATTATTTGTGAACTGTTCGGAGAGAAAAGCGGGGAGGTAGAAGCCGCCTGCGACAAGCTGTATGCAGAATTGCAACGCATCCTGGACGGAGAGCCATCGCTGTCATACGACTATGAGTACGACCAGATTATCAGTTTCGGGGAGTTACTCTCAACGACAATTGTCGCTGCCTATCTGGAACGGCAGGGACGAAAGGCAAAGTTCATTGACATCCGCAAATGCCTGATTACGGACCAGAATTACCGGAACGCCTGTGTGAACATGGAACTATCGCAACAACTTTGCCAACGGACTTTCACGTTCCAGGATACTTTCATGTACATCACCCAAGGGTTCATCGCCGGCACCACCACCAACCAGACTACCACGCTGGGACGCGAAGGCTCGGATTACACGGCAGCCCTGCTTGCCAACCTGCTGGATGCGGAGGAGGTCACCATCTGGAAAGACGTGCCGGGAATCATGAATGCCGACCCGAAACTCTATGAAAACACGGAAATCATCAACAAACTGTCTTACAAAGAAGCCATTGAATTGTCCAACTGCGGGGCGAAAGTCATCCACCCCAAGACCATCAAGCCCTTACAGAACAAAGGGATACCTTTGTATGTACGTTCTTTCCTTTACCCGGAAAGCCACGGGTCTGTCATCCGTGAATTGGACGAAAAATTAAAACTGCCGCCTATCTACATTGACAAAGGGAACCAATTGCTACTGACACTTTCCCCCCGGGACTTTTCATTCATCGCCGAGGAGAAATTAAGCCATATATTCGCCACTTTGGCAAAGTATCGGTTGCGTCTGAACCTGATTCAAATCTCCGCTATCAGTTTTTCTTTCTGCATTGACCTGAATGAAAGCATCTTCAATCCATTTATCAGCGAACTGCAAAAAGAATTTGAGGTGTTGTACAACAAGAACGTACGCATGCTGACCATTCGCCATTACACCGAGGAGGCTATTGAACGGATGACAGCAGGCAAAAAAATCTATGTGGAGCAACGTAGCCGGTTGACTGCGAGATTCGTCATTGCTGATGATATACAAACTGCAAAAAATTAGTATATTTGCCCCTTGTTAAAAAAACACGCTAATAATAATCATTTAAAACGCGAACCAATGAACGAGAAATTTCCTGAATACAAAAGTTTAGACCTTTCACAGGTAAATAAGGAAGTGCTGGAGACCTGGGAAAAACATCATACTTTTGAAGCCAGCTTGAAAACACGGGAAGGACATCCGGCTTTCGTATTTTACGAAGGGCCTCCATCCGCCAACGGCATGCCGGGCATTCACCATGTCATGGCACGGACGCTGAAGGATGTCATTTGCCGTTACAAGACGCTGCAGGGATTTCAAGTGGAACGCAAAGCAGGCTGGGACACCCACGGGTTGCCAGTTGAATTGGGCGTGGAAAAGAAATTGGGCATCACGAAAGAAAATATCGGCAAGACCATCAGCGTGGCTGATTACAACAAAGAATGCCGGGCGGAAGTCATGAAATACACCAAAGAATGGGAAGACCTGACCCAAAAAATGGGGTATTGGGTGGACATGGAAAATCCCTACATCACATACGACAACCGCTATATCGAAACTTTGTGGTATCTGCTAAAAAAACTTTACGACAAAGGGCTCTTATACAAAGGATACACCATCCAGCCGTATTCCCCCGCGGCAGGGACGGGACTAAGCACCCATGAATTGAACCAACCGGGCTGTTACCGTGACGTAAAAGACTTGACAGTGGTCGCCCAATTCAAAATCAAGACCCCGAAACCGGAAATGACTGCGTGGGGCACACCCTATTTCCTGGCTTGGACGACTACCCCGTGGACGCTGCCTTCCAATACGGCATTGTGCGTAGGTCCGAAAATTGATTATGTCGCTGTGCAGACCTACAACAGCTATACAGGCGAGAAAATGACCGTCGTATTGGCAAAGGCGTTGCTTTATGCCCACTTCAACCAGAAAGCGGAAGGCATTGCCTTGGAAGACTATCAACCGGGCGACAAATTAGTGCCGTTCAAGGTTGTAGGAGAATACAAAGGTCCGGAGTTGGTAGGCATGGAATACGAGCAACTCATACCATGGGTAAAGCCCATTGAAATCAAAGAAGACGGAACTTGGCAGGATGCTTCGGCAAAAGCATTCCGGGTTATTTCCGGAGATTATGTAACCACAGAAGACGGTACAGGCATTGTACACATCGCCCCGACCTTCGGTGCGGATGACGCTTTCGTGGCAAAGGCTGCCGGTATTCCTTCTCTTTTCATGCTCAACAAGAAAGGAGAAACCCGCCCGATGGTTGACCTCACAGGAAAATTCTACCGCATGGATGAATTAGACGAGACATTCGTACAGACCTGCATTGACGTGGACAAATACAAGGAATACGAAGGCAGGTGGGTCAAGAATGCCTACGACCCGCAATTCACCGTGGACGGCAAATACGATGAAAAAGCTGCCCAGGCAGCCGAGTCTTTGGACGTGTATATCTGCATGATGCTGAAACAAAACAACCAGGCATTCAAAATCGAAAAGCACGTACA
>DXFT01000151.1 GCA_019114285.1 Candidatus Odoribacter faecigallinarum | reverse complement strand
GCATCGGGTCAAACCCTTCCACCAGCAATACATGGTGGTCTGTATCCACCCGCACAGTCACGGAATCATTCAGCGGAGCAGGCTCTCCGTCCGTCCGCCAATTCAGCGGATTGATACACACGTCCGTCGGTGACAGCACCGGGCACATCGCCCCCGCCTCTGCCACTGAGTTATAACAAACCACCACCCCCGTATCCGTGGAATCCTGCGCAGCACGCAATGCCGGGCATGCTGCCAACTCCTCGTTACTGATTTTATAACCTATGGCATACGCTGCCACCATCCGCCCGTAAATCTCCTCCGACATCCCCTTCACCAATTCCACCACCGCCTTTCCCCCTTGGCTGAAGCCTGCCAGAATGAAGGGACGCCCCTCATTCAGGTGGCTACAGAAATAATCGAACGCCCGCTTCACATCTGCCATGGCATACGGGAAACGCGCCTCCACCGTATCCTCCCCCTCCATCCACGACTCCAAAGAGATTTGCCTGTAATAAGGGGCATAAAACCGGCAGAAATCCCCGAATATATCCGCTGCCAGTTCCAACGAGGGACGCAACGCTTCCCGCTGCTCCGCATCATATATATCCTCGAAATGCACCGTTTCCCCGTCCTCGTTCACCCAATCCCAAATGCACGTTGGCGCCACATAGAACACGTCCACCCCTCTACCGTCCTCCAATTCCGTGTACCATGCTTCCGCACTCCCGTAATCCGGCGCTTCCGGCAAGACATAGCCACCTGCATCCTCGGTCTTACAAGACAACAACAACAGTCCCCAGCAAAGGCATACCATTGCCTTACCGACGTTCCCCAAACTATATTTAGTTCTCCCCATCACTTCCCTTCGGATTTAAGAAACAACGACGTTCACAATCTTCTTCGGGACGATGATGACCTTGCGGATGGTCTTGCCCTCTATCCATTTGGCAGCTTCGGGGGCAGCTTTTACGGCAGCCTCAATGTCAGCGTTGGAAGCATCCACAGGCATCGGTAATTTGAAGCGTACCTTCCCGTTGAAAGACACCGGATACTCGAAGCTGTCCTCCACGAGGTACTGCTCGTCCCAAGCAGGGAAAGTCGCCACAGTCACGCTGGTGTCATGCCCCAAACGGTACCACAATTCCTCGGCAATATGCGGAGCGTAGGGGGCGATTGCCACTACCAACGGTTCCAATACAGCCCGTTTATCACATTTCAAGGTTGTCAATTCATTCGTGCAAATCATGAATGCCGGAATGGTTGTATTGAAAGAAAAGGTCTCGATATCCCCCTCCACTTTCTTTAATGTCTTGTGCAATACCTTCAACTCCTCGCGGGTAGGCTCCGCCTCGCTGACACGGAACTCATCGCCCGGCATGAAGAGACGCCAGAACTTCCGCAGGAATTTATATACCCCGTCAATGCCTTGGGTGTCCCACGGTTTGTGGGCTTCCAACGGTCCGAGGAACATCTCATACAAACGCAAGGTGTCCGCACCGAACTGCTCGATGATGTCGTCAGGGTTTACCACGTTGAACATGGATTTGGACATCTTCTCCACAGCCCAGCCGCACACATATTTACCGTCCTCCAAGATAAACTCCGCATTGGCATAATCGGGCATCCAGCGTTTAAACGCCTCCATGTCCAAAATGTCATTGTGTACGATATTCACATCGACATGGATTTCCGTCGTCTCGTATTGGTCTTTCAAACTGGCAGAAACATACGTGTTGGTTCCCACCACGCGATATACGAAATTCGACCGCCCCTGAATCATCCCTTGGTTTATCAACTTCTTGAAAGGCTCCGGCTCACACACCACTCCGAGGTCATAGAGGAACATGTTCCAGAAACGCGAATAAATCAAATGCCCCGTGGCATGTTCCGCTCCTCCCAGATACAAATCGACATTCCGCCAATACTCATCAGCCTCCTTGCCCACCAAGGCATGATTGTTATGGGGGTCCATATAGCGCAGGTAATAGGCGGAGGAGCCCGCAAATCCCGGCATGGTATTCAGCTCTATCGGATAACCTTCCTCGGTTTTCCAATTCTTTGCCCGTCCCAATGGCGGCTCGCCGCTCTCTGTCGGCAGGTACTTGTCGATTTCCGGCAACTCCAAGGGCAACTTCGATTCATCCATCATGTAAGGCATCCCGTCCTTGTAATACACGGGGAAGGGTTCGCCCCAATACCGCTGGCGGCTGAAGATGGCATCCCGCAGGCGGTAATTGATTTTGCTCTTCCCGATGCCCCGCCGTTCCACTTCGCCGGCAATAAAGGCAATCGCCTCCTTGACTTCCATGCCGTTAATCAAACCGCTGTTTATCATTTTGCCTTCCTTCGCATCGTACGAACTCTCGGAAAGGTCAATCGGCTGCCCGTTGTCAATCACCGGCACGATGGGCAAACCGAATTTCTTCGCAAAGGCATAGTCCCGGCTGTCATGCGCAGGCACTGCCATGATGGCGCCCGTGCCATAGCCTGCCAGCACATATTCGCTCACCCATACGGGGATGGCCTCGCCCGTAAAGGGATTCACGGCATA
>DXFT01000150.1 GCA_019114285.1 Candidatus Odoribacter faecigallinarum | reverse complement strand
TCCTCCGTCAGCCGGTGCAAGTCGTATTTGTTCCGCTTCAGTACCTCCACCAAAAAAGTCGGCGTACCCGTCTCAAACCAATAACTGCCAAACTCCCTTCTGGCAAAGGTGTTTAGCAAGCTGAACGGATTATAAATATCTGCCCCCGTTTTGGAAAAATGATAGCCGTCGAACCACGCCTTCAAACTCCGGGCAGCATCCTCCGCCGTCATGCCGTTCGCCTCGCCCAACTCCCGGATGTCCTCCTGGAAATCGCGACGCAACTCCTCCTCCGTGATGCCGCAAATGCTCGCAAAGCGGTTGTCTATCGAAATATTACTCAAGTTGTTTAAAGACACTTTACAAAAATAGTATTTTTCTTCTAAACAACAGCAAACTGCCCCTCCTTAATTCAGTCCTTTTTCCGGAATTAGCTGAAATAAGATTCCGCAAGGGAATCGGGAAAAAACAGAGCAATAAAGGATAATATCTATGATATGACATACATTTCCGATACATTTTCATGATAATTTTACCCTATCAAGCAATAGTTTCAACCTATTCTTACCCTATTGCAATAGCGTTTGATTAGCGTTAGAATAGCGTTTGATTAGCGTTAGCTGTCTCTCAACCCTCAAGCAAACCTAAATCATCCCTCTCTCAAAAATGGGAACACCCCCTGAATAACCTTTGACAACAACAGGTATCGGACATCAGAAACATCCACCACCAACAACCAGAACGTATTTTCCGCTCGATGCTCGGCACATCATTATGTCCAATTGTGTCAAATAAAGAGATAATATAAGAAAAAGAAGTTATGTTTGTCCATATTTTCATGATTTTAGCTGTTATAAGACTTCATTTTCTATCTATAATTGTGATTTTAATGCGAGTACAAGGAGTTTGCAAAGACCTCAATAAAAGAATAACAAACACAGGGGTTAAAGCGTAAATGAAGAACCTCCACTACAAGGACTAATCCAGCCAAAGTGCAAAAATTTACAGTTCCCCTGTATCTTCCTAACAAAATTTACCTATATTCGCAGACTACAATAATAAGAAGAACATGAACAGAATTACCACATTATTCGGCATACAATATCCGATTATCCAAGGAGGGATGGTCTGGTGCAGCGGGTGGCGGCTCGCCTCTGCTGTAAGCAATAACGGCGGATTAGGGTTGCTTGGCGCAGGTTCCATGCACCCGGATACCCTTATCGAGCACATTCACAAAATGAAAGCGGCAACCAGTAAGCCCTGGGGGGTCAATGTGCCCCTCCTTTATCCGGAAATAGACCGCTTGATGGAAATCCTTATCCAGGAAGAGGTCAAAATCGTCTTTACTTCTGCAGGAAGCCCCAAGAAATGGACCTCTACGCTCAAAGCCCACGGCATGACTGTGGTGCATGTGGTCAGCAGCGCCCTGTTTGCCCGCAAATGCGAAGAAGCAGGTTGTGATGCCATTGTTGCCGAAGGTTTTGAAGCAGGAGGACACAACGGGCGGGAAGAAACGACAACCCTTGCCCTGATTCCCGACGTGGCAAAGCATTGCCACCTTCCCCTCATTGCCGCCGGAGGCATTGCCTCGGGGAAAGCGATGCTCGCTGCCCTGGCTTTAGGGGCTGAAGGCGTACAAATAGGCAGCCGTTTTGCCATCGCCACAGAATCATCCGCACATCCCCATTTCAAGCAACGGGTATTTGACACTCCCGAAGGAGGAACCATGCTTGCCCTTAAAAAGTTAGCCCCAACACGGCTGATTAAAAATGAATTTTATGAACAAGTCAAACAACTTGAGTCTGAAGGTGCCGATGCCGACACTCTCAAAGGACTATTGGGCAAAGGACGGGCAAAGCAAGGTATCTTTGAAGGCAATTTACAGGAAGGAGAATTGGAAATAGGACAAATTGCCTCCATGCTTGACAAAGAGGAAAGCGTGGCAGACATCATGCAAGATTTAATACAGGATTACCGGTATTGCTTAGAACAATTCAAGCAGTCAGACCAATATGATTTTTAAACGCCCATGATTTCATTTACCCGCACGACACTTTCCAATGGACTGACCGTCATCTGTCATACTGACCGAAGCACCCCGTTCGTTTCAGTCAATATCCTGTACAAAGTCGGTTCAAGGAACGAGCAGCCGGATAAAACCGGCTTTGCCCACCTCTTTGAGCATCTCATGTTCGGAGGTTCACTCCACATTCCCGACTACGACCGGCATGTCCAAGCTGCCGGAGGAGAAAGTAATGCCTATACCACCAATGACCTGACGAATTATTACATTACGATACCTGCCGCGAACATTGAGACTGCCCTCTGGCTGGAATCCGACCGCATGGCAGGACTCCAGTTTTCACAACATGCTCTTGAAGTCCAGCGGCAAGTGGTCATTGAGGAATTCAAGCAGCGTTACCTCAACAACCCATACGGGGACATCTGGCTAAAACTTCGTCCCTTGGCTTACAAAGTGCATCCCTATCGCTGGGCAACCATCGGCGTCTCGCCGGAACACATCGAACGGGCAAGATTGGAAGACGTGGAAGCATTCTTCCACCGCTACTATGCTCCCAACAATGCCATCCTCGCCATCAGCGGCAATATAAAGGAGGAGGACGCCTTCCGTCTCGTTGAGAAATGGTTCGGAGACATACCTCCATCGCATGCCTTCCAAGACCGGATACCGCAAGAACCTGTCCAAACAGAAGAACGCCGTCTCGTATCCGAAGACAACGAAGTACCTGCCGACGCCATCTACAAAGTATTCCACATGCAAGGCAGGGACAGCAGGAATTTTTATATCTGCGATACCATTTCCGATATCCTTTCAAACGGGCAGTCGGCACGGCTATATGTCAATCTCATTAAAAATTCCCGTCTCTTTTCAGGTATTGACGCTTACGTCACCGGCGATATGGACCCGGGGCTGTTCATCTTCAGCGGAAAACTCTCCGAAGGCACGGACATCCAAAAGGCAGAAGCCGCTATTGACGAAGAAATCAGCAAGTTCATAGACAGCCCTATCACTGAACGCGAATTACAAAAAATCATCAACAAGACAGAAGCACGCATCGCATACAGTGAAATCAACTACCAAAACAAAGCCAATAACCTTGCCTTCTTTGAATACCTCGGAGACATTCATTTAATCAACACCGAGGCTTCACGTTACCGCGATATCAGCGTCAATATGATAAAAGCAACGGCACAAGACATATTCCGACGCGAAAACAGTTCTACATTGTATTATTTGAAAAAGACAAAATAAAGAAACATGGTACAAAGAAACAAAGCTCCCCTGCTCTCCCCCCTTTCAGAACCGGCACTTCTTCCTTATAACCGCTTTATGCTACCCAATGGCATCGAGGTGGTCTATATCCACGACCCTGCACAGGAAGTATTCAAAATAGATGTCATCTTTGAGGCGGGCATCTATTACCAATCCCGCCCCCTCATTGCCTCTACCGCCATCAATATGCTCAATGAAGGCACCTTGCACCATCATTCAGAAGAGATTGCCGACCTTTTTGACTACTATGGCGCATATATAGATTTCAATTGTGGATTGAACAAATCCGAGCTCAGCTTGATTTCCTTGTCAAAATATGCCGAACCCACCCTCAACATGCTGGTGGAAATGCTCACGGAAAGCATTGTCCCGGAAAAGGAACTTGATATTTTCCTGACCAATAAACGGCAGGAATTCCTTGTCAACCAAGAAAAGACATCCTATATGGCACGCAAAGAGTTCTCCCGCCTCCTTTTCGGGGCCTCCCACCCATACGCCAATAAAGTGTCGCCGGAAGATTATAACCGGGTCACCCGTACGGAAGTCCTCCATTTCTACCAAGAACACATCCATGCCGGCAACTGCCGCATCATGCTCTGCGGCAATATCAGCGACACCCTGCTCCAAATAGTTACCCGTGAATTTACACGTCTCGCCCGCCCCAAAAACTCCGGCGAGAGCAATCTACTTCCGTTCGCTCCCGCACCCGTCGGCTATTACCATGTCCAGAAAAACAATGCTGCACAAACCAGTTTGCGGATGGGCAAAACAGGCGTCCGGCTCGACCATCCCGACTATGCCCGTTTCCTCCTCCTCAACACAGTGCTTGGAGGGTATTTCGGTTCACGATTAATGTCCAACATCCGGGAAGAAAAAGGTTATACTTACGGCATCAATTCCTTCAATGTTTCCATGCCCCAAGGCAGTTATTGGTGTATTGCCGCCGAAATCAATAACCAATATATCCAAGCCGCTATCCAGGAAACATTAAAAGAAGTGGAACGGCTCCGTACCGAACCAATTCCACAAGACGAACTCAATTTGGTTAAAAGTTACCTCCATGGCGATTTACTTCGAGAGCTTGACGGCGTATTTGCCCAATCCGATGCCTTGAAACACAAACTCAACTACAGCATGGACAACAGCATCTATCTTCGTCTCATTCAAGAAATCAGCGCAACCACTAACGAAGAATTACTCTTTCTTGCCCAACGCTATTGGAACCCTGATGATTTTTATATTGTCACTGCCGGAAAGACAAGCGATTAAACCCTCTTCCAGTTTGGTACGCTTTTTGTATTCTACACTAATATAAACCAAAACAGAGAGAATATGAAAACCATGTACTTATTAATCATGCTTCTACCGTTAGCATTCATTCAACCGGCAGAAGCCCAGAAACTATCCAAAGAGGAGAAAGCAGCACAAGCGGCTAAAGAATGGGAAGGAACCCGGCAATTAATCGAAGGCCGTCAATTCAACATTGAGATTAACCAAGTGTATCCGCAAAGCGGGAGGGATGTCTCCCGGTTCAATCCCAGAGGGAAAATCACGGTAAGGGATTCCATTGCAGAAGGTTACTTGCCCTTTTTTGGACGTGCCTATCGGTTGCCTTATGGTGAAGGCGGGGGCATAGAATTCGATGCTCCCATGCAAGAAGTAAAATTTGATATTACAGAAAAGAAGAAAAACCGGAAAATAACCTTTAGTTTTAAAGTACCCGGCAAGGACGACTTTTATCAAATTTCTATCGAATCCATGGGAGGATATAACTGCTCCATCAACCTCATCAGTAACAACCGGACACAGATTTCCTATTCAGGGACCATTTCCCCATTGGAGGAAAAAGAATAAAAAAGACAAAAAAGAGACGGCATTGACTGTAAAAAATCAAAAACAAAATGTTAAATTCCGTCTCTTAACTACTTATTCTATTAGGACATAGCTTATGAAATACACTCCAAGTATTTCATAAGTCATTTTTTTTGCTTAACCTTGCAGTTTCAATGGGATATTATTTCTCATAGGGAATACACAATTTATTAACCAAATAAATGACTATGTCACTGAAAAGGAATATTCTTGACTTAAGGAAAAGAAAAGAGATTGTACTTCAAGGTGGTGGCGAAGATGCCATTAAGAAACAGGCAGCAATGGGTAAACTCACTGCCCGCGAACGAATTGAAAGCATTCTTGACAAAGGTTCTTTCCATGAATACGACATGTTCGTAGAACACCAATCCAAAGATTTTGATATGGACAAAAAGGTTCTCCACGGAGACGGTGTAGTTATCGGCACCGGAACGGTTTACGGAGAACCTGTTGCTATTTATGCACAAGACTTTACTGTTGCCGGCGGTTCATTAGGACTGATGCATGCGCGTAAAATCACGAAAATCATGGATCATGCCATTAAAATGCGGATGCCCATCATCGGCATCAATGATTCCGGTGGCGCACGAATCCAGGAAGGCGTGGATGCATTAGCAGGATACGGCGACATTTTCTTCCGCAACACCCAGGCATCCGGCGTTATTCCACAATTGTCCGTGATTTTAGGTCCCTGTGCCGGAGGTGCGGTTTACTCTCCCGCATTGACGGACTTCATCTTTGTTGTGGACAACATTTCCAAAATGTTCATCACAGGTCCGGAAGTCGTAAAAACCGTATTGGGAGAAGAAGTAACCACAGAAGAATTAGGCGGAGCACGTGTGCATGCCTGCATTAGCGGCAATGCCCATTTCTTCGCTTCCACAGAGCAGGAATGTTTTGAACAAATCAAAAAACTGTTGACCTTCATTCCCTGGAATAACCAACGCAAGGCAAAAGCCTTCCCCGCCAAAGGACCGAAAGCTGAATACAACATTGAAAAAATACTCCCGGCAGACCCCACCCAGCCCTACGATGTGCGCGACATCATCAAAGCGGTAGCTGATGATTCTGACTTCTTTGAAATACAGGAAAACTTTGCACAAAATATCGTTATCGGCTTCGGACGTATTGACGGAGAAACAGTCGGATTTGTTGCCAACCAGCCCTTGGTTCTCGCCGGCGTATTAGATTGCGACTCTGCCGACAAGGCTGCCCGCTTTATCCGTTTCTGCGACGCATTCAACATTCCGCTCGTGACATTCGAGGACATGCCCGGCTACCTGCCCGGAGTGGAACAGGAACACATGGGAGTTATCCGCCATGGGGCAAAAGTGCTGTATGCTTACAGTGAAGCCACCGTGCCCAAAGTTACCGTCATCTTGCGCAAGGCATACGGCGGTGGTTACATTGCCATGAACTCACGCCACCTGAAGGCAGACTTCATGTTTGCTTGGCCGACTGCTGAGATTGCCGTTATGGGACCGGAAGGGGCTGCCAACATCATCTTCCGTAAAGAAATCAAAGAAGCCGCCAATCCGGAAGAAATGCGCAAACAGAAAGTGGCTGAATATCGGGAAAAATTTGCCAATCCATACGTGGCAGCTTCCAAAGGATACATCGACTCTGTTATCGAACCGTCTGAAACACGCATGTTGCTGAAACACTCCATTGAAGTATCAGGCAACAAGACAGTCATGACGCCTGCCAAGAAACACGGAATTCCTCCGTTCTAATAACCGGCAAGCATCAATAATATATTAATAGTAACAAACCCAAGGAGGTAAGTAACATGACTGAAAAATTTGAAAAATTCATGCTGAACGGCGTGGAATACAAAACCCGCCTGACAGACAAATGGAGAAACAGGAAAAAATGGGAAGAACCCAATCCCTATGAATTGACCTCGCATATTCCAGGCACCATCATGCACATTGATGTGAAAGAAGGACAACAGGTCGAAGAGGGAGACAATCTGTTGACACTCCAAGCAATGAAAATGAACAATAAGGTGACAGCTCCTTTTGCCGGAAAAATCAAAAGCATCAAGGTTAAAACGGGTGACAAACTGCCCAAAGGAGCCGTGATGATTGAAATGGAAGAGGGTGAAAATGCTTAACCTCAAAAATTGAATCAAAATGTACCAACATTTTTGCAGCATCATGCTCTTAAAAGTTGGTACATTTTTTCATAATATTTCACTGACACAAATATAGGATATGAGTTTTTTTATAGCACGGCACATCGTCAAAAACTATTCAAACCATCGGGCATTGGACGATGTATCCATAGAAATTCCGGAAGGAGCCATCTATGGATTATTAGGACCCAACGGAGCCGGAAAGACCTCGCTCATCCGGATTATCACCCAAATCACAGGTCCCGACTCGGGGGAACTTTTTTTTAAAGGACATCCACTCGTGCCTGCCGACATGAACCGCATCGGTTACTTGCCCGAAGAACGGGGATTATACAAAAAAATGAAAGTCGGCGAACAAGCTGTTTACTTGGCACGCCTGAAAGGCATGACCAAACACGATGCCATCAAACAACTAAAAGCCTGGTTCGAAAAATTCGGAATTGAAAGCTGGTGGGACCGCAAGGTGGAGGAACTATCCAAGGGTATGGCGCAGAAAGTCCAATTCATCACCACCGTGCTGCACGAACCGGAAATGTTGATTTTCGACGAACCCTTTAGCGGATTTGACCCCATCAATGTCGAATTGCTGAAAAAGGAGATTCTCGAATTGCGTGACAAAGGTACGACGATTATTTTTTCCACCCACAACATGGCGTCTGTCGAAGAAATTTGCAGCCACATCGCCCTTATCAACCGCTCACACAAAATTATAGAAGGACCCATCAACCAAATACGGAACAAATACGCCAACAACACCTACCAGCTGATATGCAAATACCAACCGGAATTCCAACTCCAGCAAGAAATCGGAACGGAATTTGAAATCCTGTCTGAAAAAATAGAGGACGGACAACATGAAATCATCCTACAACGGCTGGAAGAATGCCCGGTCAATACCCTGCTCCGTCGTCTGATAGACAAGGCAGACGTTATTTCCTACCAGAAAATCATCCCTGGCATGAATGATATTTTTATCAAATTAGTCAAAGAAAAGCAATAAGACATGAACAAGACGCTCATTATCATAGGACGTGAATTTTCCACCCGGGTACGGAAAAAAAGTTTTTTGGTCGTCACCCTCATCGTCCCCATCCTGATGGCATTATTCTACGCATTTCTCCTGTGGATTATCCTAAAAGACGACACCCAGGAAAGGAAAATTGCCGTAGTCAACCGCTCCGCCATCGAAAGCCCTTTCCAACAAATCAATAACACGACATTCGATTACACCGGCACGGACATCACAGAAGAATCCGCACCGGAATTCCTCAATGCCAACAACTACTATGCCGTCATCTGGCTCAATGCCGACGTCATGGAAAACCCGGAAGTACCCGTTTACTCCTTTTCCCAAGTCCCCATGGACTTGAAAAACGAAATAGCCCTTCAATTGCAGGAAAAAATCGAAAGCATCAAACGCGACAGCGTCATCGCCCGGACCCAAATCCCGGACTTGGAAGAGAAACTTGCAGCGACACACACACCTGTCCACGTCCGGACCCTGAAAATATCAGAAGAAACCGGCGTTGCCAAAGAAAGTTCTTCTGAAATAGCCTCCATCCTCGGGTTGGCTGCCGGCATGGTCATCTACTTCTTCATCTTCATGTATGCCTCCCAGGTCATGAAAGGCGTCATTGAAGAAAAAACCAACCGCATCATCGAAGTCCTCGTCTCCTCCGTCAAGCCCTTCCAGTTCCTGCTGGGCAAAATCATCGGGGTGGCAGCGGTCGGACTCGTACAATTCCTGATATGGGTAGCATTCGGGGCAATACTCATCATAGGCATGCAAGCGGCATTCCTGCCGGAAATCGACATGGAAGCCCTCCGTGCTGCAGGTGACATGGGCACACTCACGGGTACCAGCCAACTAAATGCCGAACAACTGCAAATCGTCCGTAACATTGCCATGACCATTGACCCGGCATTCATACTCAAATTCCTGGCAGCCTTCCTCTTCTACTTCATCGGAGGCTACCTCCTGTATGCCTCTCTCTTTGCAGCCATTGGCGCAGCCGTGGACAACGAGACAGACTCCCAACAATTCCTCACCCCGCTTTCCATCGTCCTTGTCGTGGGACTATACATCGGCTTCACTGCCATGAAAAGCCCCGAATCCTCCTTGGTATTCTGGAGTTCGCTGATTCCCTTCACCTCCCCCATCGTCATGCTGGTGCGACTGCCTTTCGGCGTGCCCGCCTGGGAACTTACAACATCCATGGGGCTTTTGGTCGCTTTCTTTATCTTCTTCACCTGGCTCTCCGGGCGAATTTACCGGATAGGCATACTCATGTATGGCAAGAAAGTCACTTGGAAAGAACTCTACAAATGGCTGAAATATTAAGTAACGATAAATGATTAAGGATTAACGATGAGTGAAAATCGCTCATCGTTAATCATTAATCGTTCATCGTTTTTCCCACACCGTCTTGCCGATGCAATGCACCGCATTGCCCTCCTTGTCCTGAATCCGGTGGAGAACTGTCACCGGTTCATCCGCAGACACCACCTCATACGTGGAATAAATCGACGTATCAGGCATAATCTCACGTAAGTACACCACCTCCACATCTGTCAGCACATGCGCCTTCAGGAACTCAAAAGGCAGCGCATTCGTCAGCCATTGCATATACGAAGCCTGCGTCACATGCCCGTTAAAATCAATATTGTCAAACGTCGCGTCAAAATAACGCCCGCCCTCCGGCACCATCGCAAACTCCTTCTCGTTCAAAATAGGCTCCAGCTCCACCCGCGGAATCGAATGCCCTAGGCTCATCTGCACCACCTTCTCCGGCTGCCTCAACGGGCGCCTCCGTTTCAAATCAATATACATCCACTCCGAGGTCGCCCTCACCAACTCCTCCCCGTTCTCCCGCACCATGCGGAAATCACGCAAGGCAAACAGCCGGTCAATCCCCGACGGCCAAGTCTCCAAATTCACCTCCTCGTTCAAGGCAGGCATCTTATGCAAGCGGATATGCAACCTCCGCAACATCCACGTCGCCCCCTCCGCATTCAGCGTCTCCACGTCCACCCCCTCCTGCTCCGTCTGCACCTGCGCCACGTCATTGAACAAATCACACAACGCCTTCACAAACAGCCGCCCCTTGTAATTCGTATAATGGCGAAAAATCTTCACCTTCTCTATGTACTTTCCCGTTTCCATATCAATATGTTTTACAAACTAAACCACATTCACCTCCGGCTCAATCCACACCCCGAACCTCACGAACACGCTCTTCTTGATTTCATTCGCAAGACGTGCAATTTCCATGCCATCCGCCCCGCCACGGTTCACCAACACCAACGCCTGCTTCTCATACACCCCCGCACGCCCCAGCGACTTCCCCTTCCAGCCGCACTGCTCAATCAGCCAACCCGCCGCCAGCTTGCAACGCCCGTCCTCCAACCGGTACAACGGCATCCCCGGGTACTCCTCCGCCAAACGCTCCGCCATTCCTGCTTCCACCACCGGGTTCTTGAAGAAACTCCCCGCGCTCGGCACCGACTTCACATCCGGCAACTTCGCCTCCCGGATGCGGATAACCGCCTCCCGCACCTTTCCCGGCGTCACCTCTCCCCCCAGCTTCTCCACCTCAGCCCTCACGCTCCCGTAATCCAACCGGAAACGCGGATGTTTCGACAACCGGAACCACACCCGCGTAACCACAAAACGGTTCCTCCATTCCCTCTTGAACGCACTGTCCCGGTAACCGAAACGGCACTCCCCCGCCCCGATACGCACCCTCTCCCCCTTCTCCAAATCCACCGCCTCCACCGCTTCCACCGTATCCCCCGCCTCCATCCCGTAAGCCCCCACATTCTGCACAGGCGCAGCCCCCACATGCCCCGG
>DXFT01000149.1 GCA_019114285.1 Candidatus Odoribacter faecigallinarum | reverse complement strand
GCATATCACAGAATTAGCAACCGTTGCCAAGTCATTACCTCACTCTTTGAGAAAAGCTTATAAATAGCTTGTTTCTAACAGATTCCTATTTGTGTATCGAATTTTGCCTGATAAGATGCGGGGAGCCTTGTTCGAGAATTTTGTTGTAATGGAGGCATTGAAACGGCGATATAACCAGGGGAAAGAAGGTAACCTCTATTTTTATCGGGATTCAAACCAGAACGAAGTTGATTTGTTGTTAAAAAAAGACTCGGGTTTTTATGGGATCGAGATAAAATCGGCAATGACTTACCATCCGGATTTTGAAAAGGTCTTAAAACAACTTGATGGTTGGATTAAAGCTCCTATACGGGGAAAAGCTGTTGTTTATGCAGGAACATTTGAAAATACTGCCGGGGAAATTAAATTACTGAATTATACCCACGTGGATGATGTGCTGAAGTGATTGCACCATACCATATATACTATTACTAATAATATAGTCCCTAATAAAAGCGTTAGGAGGGATGTGCGGGCTTGTCCCAGTTTCCCATGACTCTTTCGCTACATTTTATTGACCTTTCCGAGACAGCTAAACCTAATCAAACCCTATTCAAACCCTAATCAAACCCTATTAGAATAGGATAAGAATAGGTTGAAATAATGTTTTAATCAGATAAAAAGGTAAGAGATATGATAAGGAAAAGATAATTATACGCCACTGATTATTCTGAATAGTCCGGGTATAGCTACTGAAAAGTCCGACATATTGCGCAAAAAACAAGGAATTTTGAATTGTTTTAAATGAAAGGGTTGTGCAGCAATAAAAAAAGAACGGGTTCTTTTTCGTATTGCGCTCGACTTTCACTATATTTGCGCGTCAGTGTTGAATTTTAGGCTAATTTGTGATAAATATGGCAAAGTATAAGCAGGAATGCATTTTTGGAATCCGGGCTGTGATGGAAGCTATCCAGCAGGAAAAAGAGATAGACAAGGTGATGTTGAGGCAGGGAAGCCGGGGTGATTTGTTCCAACAGTTGTTTACCCTTATCCGCCAGCGGGAGATTCCGTTCCAGTTTGTGCCGGAGGAGGCGTTCAAGGCTTTTGCGGACAGGAACCATCAAGGGGTGCTGGCAGAGATTGCCCCTGTGCCTTACCGGGATTTTGAGGAGGTGCTGGACGAGGTGGAGATGAAGGGGCGCGTGCCTTTTGTGTTGATTCTGGACCGGGTGACGGATGTGCGGAATTTTGGAGCCATTGTGCGGAGCGCGGAATGTGCGGGGGTGGATGCCGTGGTGATTCCCAACAGGAATTCGGCGAAGATTTCTTCCGATGCGCTGAAGACATCGGCTGGCGCGTTGTATCATGTGCCGGTGTGCCGGGTGCAGAACCTGAAAAAGGTGGTGCGTGAGTTGAAATTCCAGCGGGGGGTCCGGGTTTATGCCGCTACGGAGAAAGCGGAAAAGTGTTATACGGCTGTGGATTTGACGGTGCCTGTTGCTGTTGTTTTAGGTTCGGAGGATAAAGGCATAGACGAGGAGTTGTTGAATGTCGTGACTGACCGCGTGAAGATTCCGCAACGGGGACAGATTGATTCGCTGAATGTTTCTGCCGCTGCCGCCGTGATGATGTTTGAGGTGGTGCGGCAACGGATGGCGATGGAAAAATAAAATCATTATCTTTGTGTATTAAATCTTAATGGTATGGTTAGTGTTTCACATGTTGTAGAGGGGATAATTAAACGAAGGCCTTATTTGTCGGAGTCATTGGCTGCCGGTATTATTAATGTGTCCTCTTTGGCGCGGCAGTTGCAGCCGGAGGTGGAGAAAGCATTGCAGCGGGAGGTGAATACAGGGGCTATTGTCATGGCATTAAACAGGTTGGCTCCTTATTTGCAGGTGAGGGACCAGGTGCAGTTGAATAAATTGCTGAGCAATATGGGGGATATCATCTTGCGGAGCAATCTGTGTGATTATACGTTTAAAAATTCTTCTACGTTGTTGGATTGCCATATTGAGGTGTTGAAGCATTTGTCGAAAGGGGATGAGGTGTTTTATACCATGGTGCAGGGGGTTTTTGAGACGAACTTGGTCATTAGTGATGTGGTTTCGGATTTGGTGAATGAGTTTTTCAGGGAAGAGACTTGTTTGTTTGAACAGCAGGGGCTTTCGTCCGTGACGTTGAAATTGCCGAAGGGGAATAGCATGCAGGCGGGTTTTTATTATACCATCATGAAGGCATTGTCGTGGGAAGGCATTAATTTGACGGAGGTCATTTCTTCGACGAACGAGTTTACGGTGGTGGTGGATAATTCGCTTATTGACAGGACTTTTGTGGTGCTGAAGAATATTGGGAAATAAAAATATTATTCATAGTAATTATTGACAGGTTATGTTTGAGAATCTATCGGAAAGATTAGAACGGTCGTTTAAGATATTAAAAGGACAAGGCAAAATCACGGAGCTGAACGTGGCGGAGACGCTGAAGGAGGTGAGGCGTTCGCTTTTGGATGCCGATGTGAATTATAAGATAGCCAAGGATTTTACCAATCGGGTGAAGGAGAAGGCTCTGGGTATGAATGTGCTGACTGCCGTGAAGCCGGGGCAGATGATGGTGAAAATCGTGCATGATGAGTTGGCGGAGTTGATGGGGGGACGGAATGTCGAGGTAAATATCAAGGGCAATCCGGCAATTATCCTGATGTCGGGTTTGCAAGGTTCCGGTAAGACTACTTTTTCCGGGAAGTTTGCCAATCTGTTGCAGACGAAAAAAGGCAAGCGTCCGTTGCTGGTGGCTTGTGACGTTTACCGTCCTGCCGCCATTGAGCAGTTGAAGGTGTTGGGGCAGCAAATCAATGTGCCGGTGTATAGCGACGAGACGACGAAAGACCCGGTGAAGATAGCATCGGATGCCATCAAGTATGCCAAGGCAAATTCCTTTGACGTGGTGATTGTCGATACTGCCGGGCGTTTGGCGGTGGATGAGGAGATGATGCGTGAGATTGCTGCCATCAAGGCTGCGATACAACCGACAGAGACTTTGTTTGTCGTGGATGCGATGACAGGTCAGGATGCCGTGAATACAGCCAAGGAATTTAATGACCGGTTGGATTTTGACGGGGTGATTTTGACGAAGCTGGACGGTGATACCCGGGGCGGTGCCGCGCTTTCTATCCGGACGGTGGTCAATAAGCCTATCAAGTATGTTGGTACGGGAGAGAAACTGGAGGCGCTTGACGCTTTCCATCCGGAACGTATGGCTGACCGTATCCTGGGTATGGGTGACATTGTTTCTTTGGTGGAAAAGGCGCAGGAGCAGTTTGATGCTGAAGAGGCGAAGAAACTCCAAAAGAAAATTTCCCGCAACCAGTTTAATTTTAATGATTTCTTGAGCCAAATACAGCAAATCAAGAAGATGGGGAACATCAAGGAGTTGGCGTCCATGATTCCCGGAGTTGGCAAGGCATTGAAAGATGTGGAGATAGATGATGATGCTTTCAAAGGAGTGGAGGCCATTATTTATTCCATGACACCGAAGGAACGGGAGCATCCTGAAATTATCAACGGTTCGCGGCGGATACGCATTGCCAAGGGGAGCGGGACGACGGTGCAGGAGGTGAACCGCCTGCTGAAGCAGTTTGATGAATCGAAAAAAATGATGAAAATGCTGTCCGGCGGCAGTAAGTTGATGCGCCGCATGCCGGGCATGAGACGATAATGGTATAAAAACAGATAGGTTATGGAATTAATTGATGGGAAAAAGATTGCCGTCCAAGTCAAACAGGAGTTGGCGGATGAAGTGGGGCGTATAAAGGCGCAGGGGGGCAGGGCTCCCCATTTGGTTGCCGTGTTGGTCGGGAATGACCCGGCAAGCGAAACTTATGTGGCAAGCAAAGTAAAGGCGTGCCAGGAAGTGGGTTTCAAGAGCACGGAGTTGCGCTATGGCGCGGAAATGACCGAAGAGCAGTTGCTCGCAGTGGTGGACAAGTTGAACCGTGATGCCGATGTGGACGGGTATATCGTGCAACTCCCGTTGCCTAAGCATATTTCTGAAGACAAGGTGCTGATGGCGATTGACCCGGCGAAGGACGTGGACGGGTTCCATCCTTGCAATGTGGGCAAGATGGTGGCTGGGTTGCCTACTTATCTCCCGGCAACGCCTGCGGGCATTGTGGAACTTTTGCGGCGTTACCAAATAGAAACTCGCGGGAAGCATTGTGTTGTCCTGGGACGGAGCAATATTGTGGGCACGCCGATGGCGGTGTTGATGTCGCGCAAGGCAGACTATGGTGATTGTACGGTGACTTTGTGCCACAGCCGTACGAAGAATATCAAAGATTTTACTTTGCAGGCGGATATTTTGGTGGTGGCGCTGGGGAAACCCCATTTTGTGACTGCCGATATGGTGAAGGAGGGGGCTGTGGTGGTTGACGTAGGCATTCACCGTGTGCCTTCGGACAAGACGAAATCGGGGTTCCGTCTTGTAGGTGATGTGGATTTTGAGCAAGTGGCACCGAAATGTTCCTATATTACGCCGGTCCCGGGCGGGGTAGGTCCGATGACTATTGTGTCTTTGTTGCAAAATACGCTGAAAGCCTACAAGGGATTGTAACGCGCTTATGGTATTGAACTATATTTGGATTGCCTTTTTTGTCATTGCCTTTGTTGTCGCGTTGGGGGAATGGTTGATAGGGGGGAATGCGTTGATATTTGGCGAGATGATGAATTCCGCTTTTGAGATGGCGAAGACGGGATTTGAAATCTCATTGGGATTGACCGGGGTATTGACTTTGTGGATGGGCATCATGAAAATCGGTGAACGGGGCGGGGCGGTGAACGTGATGTCACGCGCCATTGCCCCTTTTTTCCGAAGGCTGTTCCCGGATTTGCCGAAAGACAGTCCGGCACATGGTTCCATGATGCTGAATATTGCCTCCAATATGCTGGGTTTGGATAATGCTGCGACCCCTATGGGATTGAAGGCTATGCAGCAGATGCAGGAGGTCAACCCGGACAAGGCAAAGGCGTCCAATGCCCAAATCATGTTCTTGGTGTTGAATACTTCCGGGCTGACGGTCATTCCTGTTTCCATCATGGTTTATCGGGCTCAATTGGGGGCGGCAGACCCGACGGATGTGTTCATACCTATATTGATATCGACTTATTTTTCAACATTGGCAGGGTTGATTGCGGTGGCGGTTTACCAGCGCATCAAGTTGTGGGATAAAGTCATCCTGGCTTATTTGGGGGCAGTTACGGCGGTTATCGCTTGGGTGATATGGTATTTTTCATCCCTTGAGGGGGAAGCCCTGACCCGGGCATCCAATGTGGCAAGCAACGTTATTCTTTTCTCTATTATCATTGCCTTTATCGGCATGGCGGCATGGCGGCGTATAAATGTGTATGACGCTTTTATCGAGGGGGCAAAGGACGGGTTCTCGACAGCCGTGAAAATCATTCCTTACCTGATTGCCATTTTGGTGGCGGTAGGGGTATTCCGGGCTTCCGGGGCGATGGATGTGCTGATGGGTGGAATTGAGAACCTGGTTGTTGCGATGGGGTTTGATGCTTCGTGGGTAGATGCTTTTCCTACGGCTTTAATGAAACCCTTGAGCGGCAGCGGTGCCCGTGGTATGATGATAGATACGATGACTACTTTTGGGGCGGATTCTTTTGCGGGGCGTCTTGCCTGCACTTTCCAAGGGGCGACGGATACGACTTTCTATATTATCGCCGTTTATTTTGGCTCTGTGGGCATCCGGAATACCCGTTACGCGATTCCTTGCGGTTTGATTGCTGATTTGGCAGGTGTTATCGCTGCCATTGTGGTGGCTTATCTTTTCTTTGCTTAGTTTTATTTTATGGCAAGGCGGATTGCAGTAGGTATGAGCGGTGGGATAGACAGTTTTGCTGCAGCCCTGCGTTTGCAGGAACAGGGTTGGGAGGTGGTGGGGGTCCATTTGTCCCTGTGGGGGGAGGATGATCTGCGAGGGGTGGAAGCGCTTTGCCGTCGTTTGTCTATACCTTTGGTCGTTCGTGACGGGAGGGAATTTTTCCGGGATAGGGTTGTGGAAGAGTTTGTGAGGGCATACCGTATGGGGCATACTCCCAGTCCTTGTTGTACTTGTAAC
>DXFT01000148.1 GCA_019114285.1 Candidatus Odoribacter faecigallinarum | reverse complement strand
ACTGAAGTGTTGCCTGATTTGACCCCCATATCCCCTTGATATCGGTTCCTGTCGTCCCCTTGTTCGCTTGCCGTTCTCTTGGGGTTGGTCTATGGATGCTTCGACCTTCCCCCGCATCTCCTCCGCTGCTCGCTCGGTCCGGAGCGGACGAGCACCGAAGGAGCACCGACGGAAGGACGGCGGATGTATAGCCCAACTGGGGCCTGCATTTCCATCATTTATTGCTTCATCAGCAGGCGCAGGTGAATATAAGGTCGTACGAAAGCGTGAAAATAGGGGGAGACTGTTCCCTAAATGTCCGGAAATATTTTTAATTTTGCAAATGGAAACAAGGTGCTGAGGTTGGGTTTCCCGCATCGGCATTTAATAGAGAATGGATTTATGGATAATATTATAGAAGAAGTAACCGGAAGTGAATATAAGTACGGTTTTGTGACAAATGTAGAGACGGATACGATAGCCAAGGGATTGAGCGAGGAGGTTATCCGGACGATTTCCGCCAAGAAGGGAGAGCCGGAGTGGTTGTTGGAGTTTCGCCTGAAGGCTTACCGGAAATGGTTGGGGATGAAGATGCCGCAATGGGCGCATTTGGATATCCCGGCTATCAATTATCAGGATATTGTATATTATGCAGCCCCGAAACAGAAGGGGGGGAAGGATTGGAAGGATGTGGACCCGGAGCTGAAAAAGACGTTTGACAAGCTGGGAATCCCGTTGACGGAGCAGATGGCGCTTTCGGGGGTTGCCGTGGATGCGGTGATGGACAGTGTGTCGGTGAAGACGACTTTTCAGGAGACGCTGGCAGAGCGGGGAATCATTTTCTGTTCTTTTTCAGAGGCGGTAAAAAGCCATCCGGATTTGGTCAAGAAGTATTTGGGTACGGTGGTTCCTTATTCGGACAATTATTTTGCCGCATTGAATTCGGCAGTGTTCAGTGACGGTTCTTTCGTTTATATTCCCAAAGGGGTGCGTTGCCCGATGGAATTGTCCACGTATTTCCGTATCAATGCGCAGAATACGGGGCAGTTTGAGCGGACGCTGATTGTTGCCGACGAGGAAGCATACGTGAGTTACCTGGAGGGGTGTACAGCCCCGCAGCGGGACGAGAACCAGTTGCATGCCGCGATTGTGGAAATTATTGTGGAGAAGGATGCCGAGGTGAAGTACAGCACGGTGCAGAATTGGTATCCGGGCGACAAGGACGGGAAAGGCGGCATTTATAATTTTGTGACGAAGCGGGGGATTTGCCGTGGGGAGAATGCCCGGTTGATTTGGGCGCAGGTGGAGACGGGTTCTGCGATTACTTGGAAATATCCGAGTACCGTGTTGAAGGGGGATAATTCGGTGAGCGAGTTTTATTCCGTGGCGGTGACGAATAATTACCAGCAGGCGGACACGGGTACGAAGATGATACATATCGGGAACAATACGCGGAGCCGCATTGTGTCGAAGGGCATTTCCGCCGGTCACAGCAGCAATTCTTACCGCGGGAAGGTGAAGGTGGTAAAAGGATGCAAGAATGCAAGGAATTATTCGCAGTGCGATTCGCTCCTGTTGGGGGATAAGTGCGGCGCGCATACTTTCCCTTACCTGGAGATAGAGGATTCCACTGCCCAGGTGGAGCATGAGGCAACGACTTCGAAAATCGGGGAAGACCAGATTTTTTATTGTAACCAGCGGGGAATTTCGACGGAGGATGCCGTGGGGCTGATTATTAAAGGGTATGCAGGCGATGTTTTGAATAAGATGCCGATGGAGTTTGCTGTAGAGGCGCAGAAATTGCTGCAAATCAGTTTGGAGGGTTCTGTTGGCTGACAAGTGTAATATATTAATAGATAAGGCTATGTTGAAGATTAAGAATTTGCATGCCGCAGTGGACGGCAAAGAGATATTGAAAGGGATTGATTTGGAAATCAAGGATGGCGAAGTTCATGCCATTATGGGACCGAACGGGGCGGGGAAAAGCACGTTGTCATCCGTGTTGACGGGGCGTGAGCGTTTTGTGGTGACAGAGGGCGAGGTGGAATTTAACGGCAAGGATTTGCTGGCATTGCCGGCGGAGGACCGCGCCCGGGAGGGGATTTTCATGAGTTTCCAATATCCGGTGGAGATACCGGGAGTGAGTACGGTGAACTTTTTGAAGACGGCGGTCAATGAAATCCGTAAGTATCGGGGACAGCCCCCTTATCCTGCCGGGGAGTTTTTGAAAATGATACGGCAGAAGATGGAATTGGTGGGAATAGACAGCAAGTTGCTGAACCGGTCCTTGAACGAGGGTTTCTCGGGCGGGGAGAAAAAGAAAAATGAGATTTTCCAGATGGCTGTCTTGGAACCGAAATTGGCGATATTGGACGAGACGGACTCGGGGTTGGACATTGATGCGTTGCGCATTGTCGCCCATGGGGTGAACAAGTTGAAGCGTCCGGATACTTCTGCCATTGTGATTACCCATTACCAGCGTTTGTTGGATTATATCGTTCCGGACGTGGTGCATGTCCTTTATGACGGGCGGATAGTGAAAACTGCCGGCAAGGAGTTGGTGGCAGAGCTGGAGGAGAAAGGCTATGATTGGATTAAGGAGGAAGTAGGGAGAATGTGATTGGGTGTTGTTTTGTAAATTGTAAGCAGATGAATGACTTGGAAAAAATAAATGCGGATTTTGCCCGATTGTTTCAAGATGGGCAGGAGCAACTGAAGGCGGGATGTGGAATGGGAATGAATGCGGTGAGGGATTCGGCTTTCGGGCAATTTATGGAGATGGGGGGAATTCCCGAGAAGAAGGAGGAGTATATTTATGCGAAGCTGTTGCCTGTGTTCGGAAGGGATTACCATGTGATGCTGAAATATTTGCGGCAGGATGTGGATTTGAATGAGGTGTTCCGTTGTTCGGTGACGGATTTGGTGACAGACCCGATACTGACGGTTAATGGCTGGTGGTTTGACGGTAACCTGGCACCGGGGTTGCCGGAGGAAGTCGTGGTGTGCAGCCTGCGGGAGGCAAGCCTGAAATATCCGGATTTGTTTTTGAAATATTATAACCGGAATGCCTTGGGTGCGCGGAAGGACGGGCTGGTTTTATTGAATACGGCATTTGCACAGGATGGAGTGTTTATTTATGTGCCTGATGATGTGGTGTTGGAACGTCCTCTCCAGATTATTAATTTGTTGCGTGCCAGAGCGGACTTGATGGGTTTCCAGAGGAATCTGATGATTTTGGGCAAGAATGCCAAGGCGACTTTGCTGGTATGCGACCATACGCTTTCCAACCAATGTTTTCTGATGAACAATTTGTTGGAAATCTTTTTGGAGGATAATGCCAGTTTGGATTATTACCAGGTGCAGAACCAATACCTGGGGGCATCCCAGATAAATTCCGTCTTGGTGTCCGGGCAACGGGATACGGTATTTGACAGTACGCTTGTGACGTTGTATGGCGGTTTTATCCGTAACAACCTGTATGTGACTTTGAATGGAGAAGGTGCAGAAACCGGTCTGTATGGAATTTATATTTTGGACAAGAACCAAGTGGTGGATAATTTCTCGTTTATAGACCATGCCGTGCCCCATTGTCGAAGCAATGAGCATTTCAAAGGGGTGCTGGATGATGCGGCGACGGCGAATTTCAGCGGTTGCATACGGGTTCGCCCTGATGCCCAGAAAACGGAGGCTTATCAGGCGAATAACAATTTGTTGATATCTGATGCTGCGCGGGTAAATTCCAAGCCCCAGTTGGTGATAGATGCTGATGACGTGAAGTGTAGCCACGGAGCGACGGTTGGGCAGATAGACGAGGAGGCTATGTTCTATCTCCGTTCGCGGGGTATTGGCGTGGATGAGGCGCGGATGATGATGATGTTCGGTTTTGCGCATGACATTATCCAACGGGTGAAATTGGAACCGTTGCGCGAACAAATTGACATGTTGGTGGAAAAACGCCTGCGCGGGGAATTGTCGAAGTGTTACAATTGTATGATGCAATGTAGAAAATAAGATGCCATGTTTGATGTAGAAAAAGTAAGGGCTGATTTCCCGATATTGGGAGAGAAGGTGTATGGCAAGCGGTTGGTGTACCTGGATAACGGGGCGACGGCACAACGTCCCCGCCGGGTGGTGGAGAAGATGGTAGAGTATTACTACCGCTACAATTCCAATGTCCATCGGGGAGTGCATTTTTTGAGCAACCGTTGTACGGATGCCAATGAGGAGGCGCGGGAACTTGTGCGTGGGTTTATCCATGCCGCATCGGACAAAGAAATCATTTTTACGCGGGGCACGACGGAGTCCATTAATTTGGTCGCTTATTCATTCGGGGAGGCTTTTATCCAGCCCGGGGATGAAATTTTGGTGACGGAAATGGAACATCATGCGAACATCGTGCCTTGGCAGATGCTTTGCGAAAGGAAGGGGGCGGTGCTGAAAGTGGTTCCCTTTTTGGATAATGGGGAGTTGGATTGGGAGGCTTTCGGGCATTTGCTGACGGAAAAGGTGAAGTTGGTGGGGGTGGCATACGTGTCCAATGTGCTGGGGACGGTGAATCCGGTCGGTAAAATCATTGAGCGTGCGCATGCCGTAGGGGCGAAGGTGTTGGTGGATGCTGCCCAGGCAATCCAGCATATTCCCATTGATGTGCAGGCGTTGGACTGTGATTTTTTGGTGTTTTCCGGGCATAAAATATACGGTCCGACAGGCGTGGGCGTATTGTATGGCAAGGAGTGCCTTTTGGAGCAGATGCCACCTTGGCAGGGAGGCGGGGAAATGATAAAGGAGGTCCGTTTTGAAAAGACGACATATAATGAGTTGCCTTTTAAGTTTGAAGCCGGTACGCCTGATTTTATCGGGGTAATAGGTTTGGGGGAGGCGTTGAAATATGTGACGGATTTGGGCTTAAGGGAGATTGCTGCATACGAGCATGAATTGTTTGTTTATGCCACGGAACGGGTGAAGGAGATACCGGGCATGCGGATTTTCGGGGAGGCTGCATCCAAGTCTTCTGTGATTTCATTTGCGTTGGGGGATATTCATCATTCCGATACGGGTATTTTGTTGGACAAGCAGGGAATTGCTGTGCGCACGGGGCAGTTGTGTGCTGAGCCGACCATGCAGCATTATGGGGTGACGGGAATGGTACGGGCTTCACTGGCAATGTATAATACACGGGAAGAGATAGATATTTTGTGTGAGGGACTGAAGAAGGTGGCTAATATGTTTGGTATGAAATAAGGGAATGGATATGAAGACAATACAGGAGATAGAAAACGAGATTGTGGAAGAGTTTGCCGTCTATGACGACTGGATGGACAAATATGCTTATTTGATAGAGATAGGTAACGATTTGCCGGGAATGGATGAAGCGCACAAGACGGAGGATAACCTGATACAGGGATGCCAGTCGCGGGTGTGGTTTCATGCGGAGATGAAAGACGGCAGGTTGTGGTTTACGGCAGACAGTGACGCCATTATTACCAAGGGCATTGCCGGTTTGTTGGTACGGGTGTTTTCAGGACAGAAGCCGGAAGACATTGTACATGCCGACCTGCATTTCATTGATGAAATCGGATTGACTCAACATTTGTCCCCGACCCGTTCCAATGGTTTGTTGTCCATGGTGAAGCAAATCAAGATGTATGCCCTTGCTGCTGTGGCAAAAGAACAGAATAATCCAAAAGACTGAGTTTATGAGTGAGAATTTGATTAAAGACTTGATAATTGAGAAATTACAGACCGTTTATGACCCGGAGGTCCCGGTAAATATATGGGATTTGGGGTTGGTGTATGACATCGAGTTTCCTAAACCTTCGGAAGTAGTCATTCACATGACTTTGACGGCACCCGGTTGTCCTATTGCCGATGAGATTGTGCAACAGGTGCATGACGTGGTGATGGAAGTGGATGGCATCAAGTCGGTTACCGTGAATTTGGTTTTTGAACCGATGTGGACACCGGAGCGGATGAGTGAGACTGCCCGTTTGGAATTGGGGTTCGATATTTGAAGGCATGGTGCTGGAGCGGGAAACGGTGAAGGAACTTGCCCTTCGGTTGGGGTTTGATGCGGTGGGTGTTGCGCCTGCCGCTTTGTTGTCTGGGGAGGTCGGGTATTTAAAGGCTTGGGTGGAAGCGGGTAAGCAGGGTTCAATGGCTTACATGGAAAGAAATATGGAGGTGCGTGAAAATCCGGGACGTTTGGTGCCGGGGGTGCGGTCGGTGATAGTGACTTTGACGAATTATTATTCTTCTTGCCGCCAGTCCGAGGATGTCCCTCGGATAGCTTTGTATGCCAGGGGGAAAGATTACCATGAGGTGATAAAGAAACGTCTGTGGCTTTTGTTGGACTCGCTCTGTTCCCTTGCTCCGGAAGTGAGGGGGCGTTGCTTTGTGGACTCTGCTCCCGTTTTGGAACATGCGTGGGCGCGGCGTGCCGGTTTGGGATGGCAGGGAAAGAATACTTTGTTGATAAGGAAGGGCTTGGGCTCTTATTGTTTTATTGGGGTACTGATGGTTACGGCAGAATTTGATGCCTATGACCAGCCTTTTACCGCTTCTTATTGCGGTACTTGTACCCGTTGTGTGGAGGCTTGCCCTACGGGGGCATTGACTGCCGGTGAAGTGGATGCCCGCAAGTGCATCTCTTACCAGACCATTGAAAACAAGGGGGAATATCCGGAAGCATTGAAGCGTTTGGCAGGCAATCGTATTTTCGGTTGTGATGCTTGCCAGGAAGTTTGTCCTTGGAACAAGGGGGTGGCAGACCACCATATACCCGATTTCCTGCCCTCTCCGGACGTGATGGCTTTGACAGCAAAAGATTGGGAGACAATGTCGCCCGGACGGTTTAAGGCATT
>DXFT01000147.1 GCA_019114285.1 Candidatus Odoribacter faecigallinarum | reverse complement strand
GTTCATTATTCGTCCACCATTTGGGAAAGTGGTCTGGACTGCATGCCAGGATGAACTTATACAAATGCGGGGACTATCTTTCCACCCCCCATTACTTGAGTTGGGCGCCCATCTCCACCCCCCAACCCGACTTCCACCGCCCGGAATATTTCCAGCCGGTAGCGTTCCAAGAATAATTCAATCACATATAATCCTTGCGCCCGAAAGGGCGCTTTCATCTTTCCTATGGTATGTCCCACTATTTCACTTCCTCGTAATCCGCATCTTCGATATCAGTATGCCGGGATTCTATACGGTCAAACTGATTTTCATGCGTCGTCGAAACACGGTATTTGTATAACAAATAATTGTTCCACAAACTGGTGATACCGTAAAATATAATCATGACCCCAAAGAGGATGGACGCCCCTTTGGAGATTCCCTGCACAGTTTCAAAGGGATTAAAGAGAATCACGATGCCCGCTGCCAATATCAATATCGGGAACAGGTACGACAAAGGAGATACCGGTCCCATTTGCCGGGCAATGGAAAGCGTGAAGAACTGGCTGATGGCAGCCACGACCAACACCAACCCCAGCATAAACACCAGCACGGCAGCAAAAGTCAAGGGAATGCATATCAGAATAACCCCCAACACCATGCTACCAATGCCTGTAAAAGGCAGTACATTCCGATTGGCATCGCCCCGATGCCTGTTGGACATAATAAATGCAATGATTCCTGTCACCAAAAAGACCACCCCTATCAACATGATGATATATCCCAACGCTTTTTCCGGCCATACGATAAGGACTATTCCAAAGAGGATGGCAAGTATCGCCCGCCCGATGGCACCCCTGATGTTCGAAGTTGTATAAACGATTTTCATAAAAACATATTTAATTTGGCATGTACTATTTCACAATACGAAAGTAGGCATTTTTTGGTTACATTCTTCTCCATTTTGCGTTTTTTTTATGAAGCAGGAGGATATTGCCTATATTCAATTAATATCGTACTTTTGCACGTTCAAAAAATGCAAAATCAAAACCATGGGATATAAAGAAGAAATTTTACGCCGCCGAACTTTCGGTATCATCAGCCATCCGGATGCAGGTAAAACGACTTTGACTGAGAAATTGCTGCTTTTTGGCGGCGCCATCCATGTTGCAGGAGCTGTCAAGTCCAACAAAATCAAAAAGACTGCAACGTCAGACTTCATGGAAATTGAACGTCAAAGAGGTATTTCCGTTGCAACCTCCGTCATGGGATTCGAATATAACGGTATTAAAATCAACATCCTCGACACCCCAGGGCACCAGGATTTTGCAGAAGACACGTTCCGGACACTGACCGCTTGCGACAGCGTCATCATTGTCATTGACGCGGCAAAAGGAGTGGAAAGCCAGACACGGAAACTGATGCAGGTGTGCCGCATGCGCAAAACCCCGGTCATCGTGTTTATCAACAAACTCGACCGCCCCGCCCATGACCCTTTTGACATCTTGGACGATGTGGAAAAAGAATTGCAGATTAAAGTAAACCCCTTGAGTTGGCCCATCGGAAGCGGCGATACGTTCAAAGGCATTTACAATCTGCACCGTCAAAACCTGATTCTTTACAGCCCAAGCATCCAGAAAATCTCCGAGGGCATCGAAATAAAAGACATCCATTCGGAAGAATTGGACCAACATATCGGCGAACGGGCTGCTGCCAAATTGCGCGAAGATTTGGAATTGGTACAGGAAGTCTATCCCGGACTGAATCGCGAGGACTACCTGGAAGCCCACGTGGCACCGGTATTCTTCGGCTCGGCATTAAACAATTTCGGTATCCGGGAATTATTGGACTGTTTCATTGAAATCGCGCCTTCCCCCCTTCCCCGCGAGACGGAAGAACGCCTGGTGTACCCGGAAGAGGAAAAATTCACCGGCTTTGTCTTTAAAATCCATGCCAACATGGACCCAAATCACCGGGACCGCATTGCATTTGTCAAAGTATGTAGCGGCATCTTCAAACGCAACACCAATTACTTGCATGTCAGAAACGGGAAAATGATGAAGTTCTCTACCCCGACCGCCTTCATGGCATCCAAGAAATCCGTCATTGACGAGGCTTATCCCGGAGATATCGTCGGTCTGCATGATACAGGCAGTTTCAAAATAGGAGACACGCTGACCGAAGGGGAAAAGTTGCATTTCAAAGGGATTCCCAGTTTCTCCCCGGAATTGTTCAAATACATCGAAAATGCCGACCCCATGAAATCGAAACAACTCGCCAAAGGCATCGACCAACTGATGGATGAAGGGGTTGCCCAATTATTCATCAACCAATTCAACAACCGGAAAATCATTGGCACTGTCGGCGCCTTGCAATTCGAAGTCATTGAATACCGTCTGCTACACGAATATGGGGCAGCTTGCCGGTGGGAACCCATCAACCTATATAAGGCGTGCTGGATTGAGGCTTTGGACAACCATGAATTGGAAGACTTTAAAAAACACAAAGCCCAATACATGGCAAAAGACAAAGAAGGCAGGGATGTATTTTTAGCCGACTCGCAATACATGCTGCAAATGGCACAAGAAAATTATAAACATTTGATTTTTCATTTTACATCTGAATTTTAACCATGATAGAAGCAGGAAAAACAACATTCACACAGGAAATTACAGTAAGCAACCGTGACACGGCGGCAAGTTATGGTTCCGGTCATTTGGAAGTATTTGCCACCCCCGCAATGGTTGCCTTGATGGAAAACACGGCCATCCGCTCTTTGGAAGGTCTATTGGACACAGACAGCGACACTGTCGGGATTGCCATCGACGTCCAGCACGTGAAAGCTACGGCAGTCGGTCAAAAGGTATATTGCAAAGCGACGGTAAGCGAAATTGACGGACGCCGCATCCGTTTTGAAATAGAGGTATGGGATGACAAAGGGGCTGTAGGACACGCCGTCCACGACCGCTTCATTATCAACCCGGTGAAATTCATGAGCAAGTTGTAACATGCCCTTCAACCTGATATCGGAATTTAAGCCGACGGGGGACCAGCCGGAAGCAATCTCTCAATTAGTGCAAGGCATCACTGACGAGAGACGGTATCAGGTATTGTTGGGAGTGACAGGTTCCGGTAAGACGTTCACCATAGCCAATGTCATTCAGCAAGTAGAACGTCCGACATTGGTGCTCAGTCACAACAAGACCCTGGCAGCCCAATTGTATAAGGAATTCAAAGCATTTTTCCCGGACAATGCCGTGGAATATTTTGTTTCCTATTATGATTATTACCAACCGGAAGCTTATTTGCCGACAACCGATACTTACATTGAAAAAGAGCTGGAAATCAACGAGGAAATCGACAAGTTGCGCTTACGTACAACCGCCTCACTGCTTTCCGGCAGGAGGGATGTCATTGTCGTCTCCTCTGTTTCCTGTTTATATGGCATGGCAGATCCCCGCGCCTTCGGTTCCAACATCATCCATTTAAAAACAGGAATGACCATCAATCGCAACACGCTGTTACGACGTTTGGTCGATGCCTTATACAATAACAACGAGATTGAATTTAAACGGGGTTGCTTCCGTGCCAAGGGAGAAACGGTGGACATCTTTCCTGCCATCGAAACATTTGAAGGAGTAGCATACCGGATTGAGTTCTGGGACGACACCATAGACCGCATTACCTCTTTCGACCCGGCAACCTCCAAAACATCAGGCAGATTAGACACCCTGGACATCTATCCGGCAAATTTATTCGTTACGGACAAAGAAACAATAGCCCGGGCAATAGAAGAAATAAAGGAAGATTTAAAAAAACAGGTAGCTTTTTTTAAGGATGCCGGGAAGATGACAGAAGCCAACCGTCTGGAAGAAAGAGTCAAATACGATTTAGAGATGATTCGCGAATTGGGATTCTGTCCCGGCATAGAAAATTATTCCCGTTATTTTGACGGCAGACAGGCAGGTGTCCGCCCATTTTGCCTGATAGACTATTTCCCGGATGATTTCCTGATGGTCATTGACGAATCGCATGTCACCATTCCGCAAATCAGGGCAATGTACGGAGGGGACCATGCCCGCAAATCGACTTTAGTGGAATACGGGTTCCGGCTGCCTGCTGCTTTTGACAACCGCCCCCTGACATTTGATGAATTTGAAGCAGAAACAGGACAGACCATTTACATCAGCGCAACGCCGGCAGATTATGAATTAAACAAAGCAGAAGGCGTGGTTGTGGAACAGATTATCCGTCCTACCGGCATCCCCGACCCTGTCATAGAAATCGTTCCTTCGCAAAATCAAATAGACCATCTGGTTAGCGAAATCCATAAACGCATTGCCGCCAAAGAGCGCACCTTAGTCACCACGCTAACAAAAAAAATGGCAGAGGAACTAACCAAATACTTAGACCGCATTGGCATCCTGTGCCAATATATCCATTCCGACGTGGACACTCTGGAACGTATCAAAATCTTGGAAAACCTCCGCCAAGGCGTCATCGACGTTATTGTCGGCGTCAATCTCCTGCGCGAAGGTCTTGATTTGCCGGAAGTGTCGTTAGTCGCCATCCTCGATGCTGACAAAGAAGGCTTTCTGCGTTCCACCCGTTCCCTAACCCAGACAGTCGGCAGGGCTGCCCGCAACGTCCATGGCAAAGTCATCATGTACGCCGACCAAATTACCCGCTCCATGCAGGAAACCATTGATGAAACCAATTATAGGCGAGAGAAACAGTTGAAATACAACGAGGAGCATCACATTATCCCCAAACAAATCAAGAAATCCGTGGATTTGACTTTTTCACCTACCACCGAAAACACTTCCCCGGAAAAAGAAGTGGCACACTTGGTTGCATCTCCTTCAACAGAATATCTAACAAAACCCCAGCTCCAACAAAAAATACAAGCCACCAAAACCGCCATGCAAAAAGCGGCAAAGGAATTAGATTTCCTGGAAGCTGCACGCTTGCGGGACGAAATGTTTGCGCTGGAAGAAAAACTACGAAGTCTCGCCCCGTAACTTCCTATTGCCCTTGCAGCAAATCATTTATCATCTTTTCAAAAAATCCACGGTACGAAGTCAAATCCACTTTCCCGGTCAAATGTTCTTTCTGATTGATGACAGCCACCCGCCCGGCTAAACACTGTGCCATTTTATAACGGACATTTTTATCTTGGCAATGAGTATTGATTTCCCCTGCCCAACGGTACAATTCCACGTCCGGCACCTCCTCTTCCTTCCACTTCTCCTCGGCGAGGTTAATAAAAGTCTTCCAATCTCCCCGCTGCTCGGCAAGTTTTAAACCTGCATTACGGACAATGGCATACCACCCATCCACCTTTTCTTTCTTTAAACGCCTGGAATAAAGCTTAAAACCCTCCTCATCCAATTGCCCGTCTTTCTGAAATGCCCATGCTCCGGCAGTCCATAATTCAGCTATTTTTTCCAGTACGGCATCCTTGCCGTATAACTCAAACAATTCCCCCCGATGTGCCAGCAGATAATCCAAAAAGGCAGGAGCCGCACTTTTCCCATACGAATAAAAAAGCTGCCAATACTTGTCTTCCTTCAAGCATGCGGGAGAAAGGGGCTCCAAATATGCCATAACAACTTCCGATGCCTCCTCCCCTTTGCCTGCACGGGCAAGCGCAACAATATAATCCTCTACAAACCGGGCATCGCGTTCGCCTTGCCGGTATCGCGCCTGCAAACTGCCCACTCCTCTTCCTTCCACGGCTTTCCTTGCCTCAGCCAACAAATCCCCGGCATCCTGGACCGAACAAACCCGGTGCAATTCTTCCCCCTGGCAATTCAAAAACAACAATACATTCTCCTCCGCTATCCGGCTAACATTGACAAAATGCCCCGTAAAATAATCCGTCACCTCAGGGTCTGTAAACACATGCTCTGCCAACTCCTGGTGTACCCTGTTATCGGCATGATAATCCACAAATAACAATTTCCCCTCCTTCGACGCCTCATGCAACGCCGCAACATCCTCCAACTCCTTGAAAGGAATCCCCTTTGCCTTCTCCAATGCGGCATTCGCACAGGCAATCGCTCCGTCCGCATCATAACATCCCGATGACCGGTAAAGCATTTTCCCCTCCGCATTCAAAAACAACAAGGCCGGGCTATCTGCTACGTGAATCCCGTACTTCTTCTCCCAATCCCCCGTTTCCGTCCTCAATACCCTTACATTCAAGAACTCCCGGTTATAAACATCCGCCACCCGGTTCAAAGCAAACACATTCCGTTCCATCCACAAAGAACGATACTCCGACGGCTCGGCAAAATAAACAAATACCTTCCTACGCTCCTCCTTTGCTGCAGAGAGTACCTCCGGCAAAGTCAAATCCACAAACCGGACTGTCCTGCTGCTCTCCTGTTTTGCTTTGGCCAAAGTCCGCGCTTCTTCCAAAGTTTCCAACAAACAAGTCGGTCTTTCTTTCACTTGCTCCAGCCCCACCACTCCTACCAAATCTCCGTATGGCATGAAAAAAGCATAACAAGGATAGGGATAATGCAACAACCGGGGCAAAAACGTCCTCCCTTGCGGACTATTTACATGGACACGGATTGCTATAACCTGCCGTTCCAAAGCCTGGACCAAATCAAAATTATCCAACAAATCCCACGTATTTCCAGCATCACCCTCCCCCACTTCCACAAACACCAGTTTATTTTCACGCGCTGCAACAAGGCTGGCTTGTTCCCAATCTAAAGACTGAAACAAAGACAAGACCTGTTGAGAGAAGCACTTTCCCCCTCCCAAACAGAACAACAAAACAAAGAAACAAAAAACGTTTTTCATACTGTCATGGATTTAGACAAAAATACATCCATATTTCTACATTCGGAAACATTCCCCCAAACATTCCGTTTATTTAACACCTGCCAACAAACTCTCCCGCCCGGCAAGCCAAGCAACCGTTTGCGAAAAGATGTTAAATCTAAAAACAGGGTTAAAAAGAATCTTCTCACAAGGACATTTTCTGATTTATTTCTTATAATTTTGACCGCACCGTGATGCAAATACATAACATTAAAATAAAACATTATGACAGAAAAAATTCAATTGACTTTGCGCGACTCCAAGGCTGCCCGGTGGACTGCCTTGATACTCATCGCCTTGATGATGTTCTTCGCCTACATGTTCGTCGACGTTATGTCGCCATTACAAACCCTTATTGAATCCAAACGCAGTTGGACACCCGATGTATTTGGCACATACGCTGCCTCTGAGTACATACTGAATGTATGCGGCTTCCTCATCCTTGCCGGAATCATCCTTGACAAATTCGGTGTCCGTTTCACGGGAACTTTGTCCGCATCCTTGATGGTAGTAGGCGCGGCCATTAAATTCATTGCCGTAAGCGATGCCTTTCAAGGCTCAGGGCTTTGCAACTGGCTTGACTCTTGGTGGACGACACTCCCCGGAAATGCCAAATTGGCTTGTTTGGGCTTTATGATTTTTGGCTGTGGATGTGAAATGGCGGGAATCACCGTATCCCGTGCCATAGCCCGTTGGTTTGAGGGCAAAGAAATGGCACTCGCCATGGGGCTTGAAATGGCAATTGCCCGTTTGGGTGTATTCGCCGTACTATCCCTCTCCCCGCTGCTCGCTAACAAATTCGACGGTTCTGTAGTTGCGCCCATCGCATTCTGCACGGCACTGCTCCTCATCGGGCTGATTAACTTTATCGTATTCACTTTCATGGACCGCAAACTCGACAAACAAATGGGTATCGATGCAAGCACCACGCCCGAAGAAGATAAATTCAAATTCAGTGACATCAAATACATATTCGGCAGCAAAATGTTCTGGCTGATTGCCCTGCTCTGCGTGCTCTACTATTCGGCAATCTTCCCCTTCCAGCGTTATGCCACCAACTTCCTCGAATCCACTCTGTCAATCCCCACAGAGGAAGCTGCCAACATATTCCGCTGGTTCCCTATCCTCGCCATGATACTCACGCCCCTGCTTGGTTCTTACCTCGACTACAAAGGCAAAGGGGCCTCCATGCTCATGTACGGGGCGCTCATCATGATTGCCTGCCACTTATCATACGCCTTCCTCTTACCGGCATATCCTGCCAAATGGTTTGCCTTTCTGATTACCGTTGTTTTAGGCGTATCCTTCTCCTTGGTACCGGCAGCCTTGTGGCCCAGCGTGCCGAAAGTCATTGAACCCAAAATCATGGGCAGCGCATACGCCCTTATCTTCTGGATTCAAAACATCGGGCTTTGCTTCGTTCCTAAAATCATTGGCAACGTGCTCAACGCCACCAATCCGGGTATCGCCGAAGCAAGGGAAGCTGCCATGGCGGCAGGTGAAACCCTCCCGGCTTACGACTACACCGTACCTATGATTATTTTTGCCTCTTTCGGGGTATTGGCATTCATACTCGGTATCTGGTTAAAACGTGAAGACGTAATCAAAGGCTACGGTCTTGAATTACCCAACATCAAAAAATAACCTGCCCGATTGCCCGTCTTTTAACGGGAAGCACAAAAATAGAGGAGCGATAACACTTGCTCCTCTATTTTTTGTCCAAAGTAGCATGATAGATTGATTTACTTTCTTACACCTCATTCCCACACCACTAACACTTTCCACACGTCGGCAAATGTTAGTTATCCGTCGGTTATATGTAAATGATACGGCAGAAAGCAAGCGAATCCTGCCTGTTGCCTTCTATCTTTCAGCATTTCACCTCTTCCAAGGCAGCCAATTCCCAGGCACGGTAAACCACGGCGATGTAGCGCAACTTCGTGTGACCTTTCGCCTGCGCATGCCTCCCGTCTCCCGCATATTGACGCAACTGTTCACGTGCTTCCTCCAACTTGGCTGCCACCTCTCCCTCCCCCGCGTCGTGCTTCACGTACTTGAACTCCACCACGTAACTGTATTGCATCTCCGGATGGTTCAGGAA
>DXFT01000020.1 GCA_019114285.1 Candidatus Odoribacter faecigallinarum | reverse complement strand
ATCGTAGCATTAAGGTTGAATTAAGGATGATATAAGGTTGTCTTAGCAGCTGGACGGGAGCAGGACGGGAGCAAGACGCTGGGAACCACCGGATAAAATGCAAGAAAAGGGAATACGGGCAACTGTGACGGGAAGGGGTGGCTTTCTCCAATATTTTGCCTATCTTTGCCACGTGAGAACACAGCCGCAGAGGGGCTGGTATTTCGGATTATTTAATAACAAGTTATGCATAGGATTCGTATTTGTCTCGGAAGTTCATGTTATTCCAGGGGGAATAATGTCCATCTGAGTGTCATACAGAAATATATTGCCGAGCACGGATTGGAAGCGGAAATCGCTTTCTCGGGCCATTTGTGCGAGAATTTGTGCAGCGAGGGCCCCATTCTGCGCATTGATGACAAAATCTATAAGGAAGTCAACCTTTCCAGCCTTTACCGCATTCTGGAAGAATTGAGAAATGAGGATAATTCTAACATGTAAACCATTATGAACCATACAACGGATTTGAAGCCTATTTATACGGAACCCGAGAATTGCCAGGATTGTTACAAGTGCGTGCGGGAGTGCCCTGTGAAGGCGATTCAAGTGGAGGACAATAAAGCTTATATCATTGAGGAACGGTGCGTTTATTGCGGGCATTGCACGCAGGTATGCCCCACAGGCGCCAAAAAGATTCGGGACGGCATCAGCCGCACGAAATTGTTGCTGGGCAAGCAGGAAAAGGTCATCCTGTCGCTGGCGCCTTCCTGGGTGTCGGAGTTTGACGACATGGAAGCACCACGGCTCATCGCAGCCATCCGGCAATTGGGCTTTGCAGCGGTATCCGAGACTGCCATCGGGGCGGAGCTGGTGTCTTCGCGCGTCACGGAGTACCTGCAAAGCTCCGCTCCCGGCGTGTATATTTCTTCCGCCTGCCCGGTGGTCGTGGAATATGTGCGCAAATATTCCAGCCAATACGCGGGGTCCATTACTCCCGTGTTGTCCCCCATGCTCAGCCATGCGAAGATATTGAAGCAGCATTACGGGGAGGAGGTGAAGGTGGTTTTTGCGGGTCCCTGCATTTGCAAGAAGTTGGAGGCGGACCGTTACAGGAATCTGGTGGAGGTCGCCATCACTTTCAAAGACCTGAAGAATTGGTTTGAAAGGGAAAACATCCACCCGGAAAGGCTGGAGCCGTCAGCGGAGGACCATTTTGTCCCCTGGAGCGCCGGGGTGGGCGCCCTTTATCCCTTTGAGGGGGGCATGCTGCCCGGCATTGAGGGGAAAAAGATTGCCAAGATGGCGTTCTCTGATTTGTATAATATCAAAGAGGTGCTTAAGAACCTGGATTCCAAGCGTGAAAAAGATTCCATTTTCCTGGAGCTGCTGGCTTGCAAGGGGGGGTGTATCAATGGCCCTGCCAAGCTGAGCCAACGGTCGCTTGCCCTGAAGCGTTACAGCATTGAGAACAGTCTCCGCCGACCTGCCGAAGGGGAACGCGATGACCTCAGCGGGGTGGACATCAGCGCCCGTTATGTGGCATCGCCCTGCCATACGCCCAAGTATTCCGAGGCGGAAATCGTGCAGGCGCTCGCCGCTGTCGGCAAGACCTGCCCGGAAGATGAATTGAATTGCAGCGGCTGCGGCTATGACAGTTGCCGGGATTTCGCGCTTGCCATGCTGGACGGGCGGGCTGAGGAGAACATGTGCGTATCGTACATGCGCAAGGTCGCGCACGACAAAGCGACGGTGCTGCTGCAAAAAATCCCGGCGGGAGTCATTCTCGTGGACAAGGATTTGAAGGTATCGGACATGAACCATTTCTGCGCAAACATTTTGGGCGAGGAAACGGCATTGATATACGAGGCGTCGCCCGGGCTTGCCGGCATCCAACTGGAGGATGTGTGCCCGTTTGCCGACCTGTTCCGCACGGTATTGACCACGGGGAAGGAAATCAGCGAGAAGCAAATCCGCGACGGGGAAAAGGTCTGGCTGCTGTCTATTTACAACATCCAGCCGAACCGGCTGGTTTTCGGGATATTGCAAGACCTCCACGAGCCTTTTGTCCGGCAGGAATGGATGCTGGAACAAACCCAGGAGGTCATCCGCAAATATATGGAAACCGTACAGCAAGTGGCTTGCCTGCTCGGTGAAAACGCTGCCTATACGGACGCCACGCTCCGCGCCGTCATGAACAGTGTTTCTTCCAAGGCACAAATCAAGACAAACCAGGCGAACCACCAAAAGGCAAACCACCATGAATGAAGTATTTATTGAAGTCGATTGCTACCAGAAGAACAAGGCAGGCAACATGGTCTGCGGCGACAGCTTCATGTCGAGGAAACTGCAAGACGAAGGGCGCATCATCAGTGTCTTGTCAGACGGCCTGGGCAGCGGCATCAAAGCCAGCGTGCTTTCCACGATGACTGTCACCATGGCGATGAATTACATCGCGATGAACGAGAGCATCCTCCAGACCGCCCTTTCCATCATCAACACCCTGCCCCAGGACATGGTGCGCAAAATCAGCTATTCCACCTTCTGTATCTTTGACATCGACTGTTTCGGAAATACGAAGGTCATTGAATACGAGACCCCGCCCGTGTGCCTCTTCCGCGGCGGGAAGCTCATTGATATTCCCAAAGAGAAGCTGACGGTGCAACGCGCCGACCTGGGGGACACTTTTTTGTGGGTCTCTGAGTTCAAGCTCGAAAAGGAAGACCGCCTGGTCTGCTATTCCGACGGCGTAAGCCAGTCCGGCATGGGGTCCCCGACGATGCCTTTCGGCTGGGACCAAGGCGTCCAGGCTTATCTCTCCGCCTTGTTGGAAGAGCAACCTGAAATCTCCGCCAAGGAAATGGCGCACAAAATCGTGCTGAGGGCTGAGCGCAATGACAATTACAAGTTGCTGGACGACACGAGTTGCTGCGTGGTTTACCGCCGCACGCCACGCAACCTGTTGATATGCACGGGTCCCCCTTACGATGAACAAAAAGACCGCTATCTGGCAGAAAAAGTGCGGGACTTCCAAGGGAAACGGGTGCTCTGCGGAGGGACAACCGCTTCCATCGTTTCCCGGGAACTCCAGCGCCCGCTTACGGTCAGCCTTGAAATGACGGACAAGGAACTTCCCCCCGTGTCTTATATGGAAGGCATTGACCTGGTGACGGAAGGCATCCTCACCTTGAGCAAAGTGGAACGCCTCCTTGCCCAAGGGAGCAGCGAAAAGAAACACGGACCCGCCCATGAACTGGTTGCCCTCCTGCAGGACAGTGACAAAATCACCTTCATCGTGGGGACGCGCATCAACGTTGCCCACCAAGACCCCAATCTCCCTGTAGAATTGGAGATTAGGCGCAATGTTGTCAAAAAAATCAAAGATTTATTGGAAATGAAATACCTTAAAGATGTAGAAATTATCTATCTTTGACGCCCAAAATAATGGAAAAAATCATATTACAAAACATAAAAGAACATATCAGACATGCTGTACGATAATTTTGCGATGCTCACCAAACGGGAGTTGCTAATCCGGATTGTCAAGTTATTAAAAGAAGACGAACTCATCACGAAGGTAAAGTACATCCCCGTGGAAATGCGACCGCGCAACAAACGGCCGATAAGATGCTGCGTCCACAAAGACCGCTACATCCTGAAACACAAAATTATTTCTATCCTTGGGTTTGAAATCACCGACGAAGAAATCGACTTGATTCATTTGTCCGACTTCGCCCGCATGGCGATGGCGAACAAAAACATGAAGGAGAACATCCTTTCCGTCGTACACGAAGCATGCAGCGCCTGCATCCAGTCGCAATATGCCGTGACCAACCTTTGCCGGGGCTGCGAGGGACGCCCCTGCGTCATGAACTGCCCCAAGAACGCCATCTCCTTCATCGGGGGCAAGGCGAGCATCAGCAGCGTGGACTGCGTGAGCTGCGGGCTGTGCCAGAAGGTGTGCCCCTACCATGCCATTGTCTTCACGCCCGTGCCCTGCGAGGACGTCTGCCCGGTCAAAGCCATCAGCAAGGACGCCGAGGGCGTGGAGCACATCGACAAAAGCAAGTGCATCTACTGCGGGAAGTGCATGCAGGCATGCCCCTACGGCGCCATCATGGAGCGTTCCAAAATCATCGACATACACAAGAGCCTCAGTAACCCGAAAAAGAAAGTCATCGCCATCCCCGCCCCCGCCATCTACGGGCAATTCAACGCCACGCCGGGGCAAGTGCTGGCAGCCATCAAGCAAATCGGCTTCGACGATGTGGTCGAAGTGGCGTTGGGCGCAGAAATCACCGCTGCCAACGAAGCCAAGGAACTGGAGGAGAAAATGCAGGAAGGGCAAGCCTTCATGACCACCTCCTGCTGCCCGGCATACACCGGCTGGGTGGACAAGCATGCCCCCATGCTGAAGCCCTTCGTCTCGGAGACGCGCAGCCCCATGGTCTATGCCGCCCGTTACGCCAAGGAGAAATATCCCGGCGCCGAGGTGGTATTCATCGGGCCGTGCCTTGCCAAACGGCATGAGGCGGACTCCGTGCCGGAAGTGGATTACGTGATGAGCTTTGAGGAACTGGGCGCGTTCATGGTAGCCTACAACATCGACGTGGACAACTGCAGCGAGAAGGAACTCAACCGCGACGTCACCAAATACGGGCGCGGCTTCGCCCAGGCGGGCGGCGTGCAGGCAGCCGTGGTCCACGCCATCGGCGACAAATACACCAACGAGCACATCGAAGGATTAGACAAGAAGAACCAGGCATTGCTGAAAACCATGGCGAAAAAGCCGGTTGCCCAATTCGTGGAGGTCATGGCATGCGACGGCGGGTGCATTAACGGTCCCTGCTCCCTCGCCCCCTTGACACTCGCCAAACGGCAAATCAAAAAAGTATTGGAGTAAAACCCAAACTCAGCATAACACTTTATCGAAGGTGTGTCAAAAAGCACACCTTCTTATTCTTTCCTCTTCACAAAAACTTGTCGCCACAAATTAGGCACAAAACTATTTTCCCCTATCTTTGCAATCACGATGATTAACCCAAAGACAAAGACATGCAAAAAAGGGCAAGCGTGATTTGGACAGTATTGGTTGCAATGTTTTTTGCCTGCAGCGGCGGCAAGGACAGCCTGCTGGAGCAGGCGGCGCA
>DXFT01000146.1 GCA_019114285.1 Candidatus Odoribacter faecigallinarum | reverse complement strand
GAGGGGGTGGGATTTTTGTGTTTTTATGAAAATATTTGCTGTTTGTTTGGCAGTTGGGGGGATTTTTGTTATATTTGCAGCGTTTTAGCGCGGCTTATCAGAGGGGACAGCAGTCCCCTCTTCTTTTTACCAGTTCGTAACTATTGATTAGTGTCATGATGAAAACAGAAGATATTAAAGCGATTGCGGAGCCTGTCCTTGCTGCCAGGGATTTGTTTCTGGTGGATGTGAAAGTTTCAAGGGATAATGTCGTTGAGTTGTTGATTGATTCGATGGCTGGTGTGAATATCCAGACTTGTGTCGAGGTCAGCCGGGAGATTGAGGGGCGGTTGGACCGGGAGAAGGAGGATTTTGAACTGACTGTTGCCAGCGCGGGCATCGGTTATCCTTTCAAGGTGGAGCAACAGTATGCCAAGAATATAGGGAAGAAGGTGGAGGTGAAGTTGAAGGAAGGGAAGAATGTCGCGGGGATTTTGAAGGCATTTGACGCGGACACGGTGGTGCTGGAATGGGAGGAGAAGCGTGCGGTGGAGGGCAGCAAGAAGAAGCAGCTTGTGAAGGTGGAGGAAACTATCCGGCGGGGAAATGTCAAGGAAATAAGGGATGTCGTAGTCTGGTAGTGGCTTCGGCTTGAATGGAAAAGTAAATAGTAATAAATATGTAAATTGTAAAAGTTAAAATGGAAAACATTAATCTGATTGATTCGTTTGCTGAATTTAAGGAATTCAAGAATATAGACCGGGCTACCTTGATGAGGGTGCTGGAGGATGTTTTCAGGAACATGTTGGTGAAAAAATATGGTACGGATGAGAATTTTGATATTATTATCAATATTGACAAGGGGGATTTGGAGATTTGGAGGAACCGTACCGTGGTGGAGGATGATAAGTTGGTCAATCCCAATCAGGAGATTGCCCTTAGTGAGGCAAGGAAGATAGATGAGGATTATGAGATTGGCGAGGAGGTGACCGATGAGGTGAAATTTCAGGATTTCGGGAGGCGTTCCGTGCTGGCGTTGCGCCAGAATTTGTCCGCGCGGATATTGGAATTGGAGAAGGATAATATTTACAATAAGTATAAGGACAAAGTCGGTCAGATTGTCGTGGGGGAGGTTTATCAGATTTGGAAGCGGGAGATGTTGATTTTGGATGAAGAGGGGAATGAGTTGATTTTGCCGAAACAGGAGCAGATTCCTGCCGATTTCTTTAAGAAGGGGGATTCGATTAAGGCGGTGGTCATCCGGGTGGAGATGCGTAATTCCAGCCCTTATATTATTTTGTCGCGGACTTCACCTATCTTTTTGGAACGGTTGTTTGAAAATGAGGTGCCTGAAATTTTTGACGGGCTGATTACGATTAAGAATGTGGTCCGTGTGCCGGGCGAACGTGCGAAGGTGGCAGTGGAGTCGTATGATGACCGCATTGACCCTGTCGGGGCTTGTGTCGGCATGAAAGGTTCGAGAATCCATGGCATTGTCCGTGAGTTGCGCAACGAGAACATCGATGTGATTAATTATACGAATAATTTGCAGTTGTATATCACCCGTGCTTTGAATCCTGCGAAAATCAAGAATATCGAGATTGACGAGGAGCATAAGAAAGCCAATGTTTATTTGGAGCCGGAGGAGGTGTCGCTGGCTATCGGGAAAGGCGGATTGAATATCAAGTTGGCGAGCCAGCTGACCGGTTATGACATTGATGTTTACCGGGAACTGAACCAGGAGCAGGAAGAGGATGTGAATCTGGATGAGTTTGCAGATGAGATTGACGGATGGGTTATCGATGAATTGAAGCGTGTGGGATGTGATACGGCAAAGAGCGTGCTGGAGTTGAGCGAGGAGGAGCTGGAGAACCGTACAGACCTTGAAATCGAGACCATTCGTGATGTGCTTAAAATCTTGAAAGCAGAGTTTGAAGAGTAGTACTCCAAAAGTAAATTTTCTAATTCAATATATGGCAGTAAGATTAAGTAAAGTAGCGAGAGAATTTAATGTCGGGCTTTCCACGATTGTGGAGTTCCTGCATAATAAAGGAAGTAAAATATCCTCCGACCCGAACGCCAAACTGACGGACGAAGAGTATGATATGCTTGCCAAGGCTTTTTCGACCGACAGCAAGGTGAAAAAAGAATCATCTTCCATTAATTTGAAAGATTCCAGGAAGAAAAAAGAGGCGGTTGTCATTGATGATTCCGGTAAGATTTCGACCGGGGCGGAAGAAGCGGCTCCTAAAGATGATTTCATTTCTGTAAAGGATGAGGTGAAATTAGCAAATCATATTAAAATTGTGGATCGGATAGATTTGAATCCGGAACGCAAGCAGCCGGAGCCGGAAAAGCAGGAAGAGGTTGCCAAGGTTCCCGTTGCCCGAAAGGAACATAAACCGGAGAAGAAGGTTAAAACTCCTGCCAAACAGCAGGCGAAGGCGGAATTGGCAGAGGAACGGAAACCGGAGGAGGAAGTCCCCCAGCCTGAAAAAGTGGAGGCGCCTCAGCCTGTGGCAGAGGAGAAGCCTGTCTCCGAACCGGCAGAGGTGCCTGCCGTTAAGGAGGAGCAAGAGGAGAAACGGGAAGAACCCCAGAATGTGCAGGAGGAGGAGCAGCAAGAGGAGGTTGCGGAGGTGCCTTTTAAAGTAGCCCAGCCGGCATTGAAAGATGTGAAGGTCGTGGGTTCTATTGATTTGGATGCGATTAATCAACGCACGCGTCCTCCCAAAAAGAGCCGGCAAGAGCGGGAACGGGACCGTAAGGAACAGCGGAAGAGCAATAAGCCTGTTGCGAACAAGTTTGTGAACAAGCAGGATGACGTTGCTGCCTTTTCCGGGGCAGATTTGGACGATGAGTTGGATACGAAGAAGAAAAGGAAGCGTATCCATCGACAGGATGAGAAAGTGCAGATTGAGAATATCGCTTCCGGTCCGGGCGGTAAACCCTCCAAGATGGAAGAGAGCCGGAAGAAGTTGAAGAAGTTGAAGAAAAAGAAGGTGGAGCGGGCGGAGATTTCGGATGAGGATGTGGAAAAGCAGATTAAAGACACGATGGCACGGTTGGGCAGCAAAGGCAAGTCGCAGTCGTCCAAGCACCGGAGAGAGAAGCGTGATGCTGTCCATCAGAAGATGCAGGCAGAGCTGGAGCAGGAAGAGAAGGAAAAGAAGGTGCTGAAGTTGACAGAGTTTGTTACAGTTGCCGAACTGGCATCCATGATGAATATCAGCGCCACGGAGGTGATTTCGGCTTGTATGGCTTTGGGCTTGTTTGTGTCCATCAACCAGCGGCTTGATGCAGAAACGATTAATGTGGTTGCAGATGAGTTTGGCTACAGTGTTGAGTTTGTCAGCGTTGAGATTCAGGAAGCGATTGAGGAGGAAGAGGAAGATAATGACGAAAATATGGTGCCCCGTCCTCCGATTGTGACTGTCATGGGGCATGTTGACCATGGTAAGACTTCCTTGCTTGACAGTATTCGTAAGACAAATGTCATTGCAGGCGAAGCGGGAGGTATAACCCAGCATATTGGCGCTTATAATGTGAAATTGGCTGATGGACGTGCCATAACATTTTTGGATACCCCCGGCCATGAGGCGTTTACTGCCATGCGTGCCCGTGGAGCCCAGGTGACGGACATTGCCATTATTATCATTGCTGCAGATGACAGCGTGATGCCACAGACGGTGGAGGCTATCAATCATGCGAGCGCGGCAGGCGTGCCTATCGTTTTTGCCATTAATAAAATTGATAAGCCGGGGGCTAATCCTGACAAGATTAGGGAAGAGCTTGCCAATATGAATTACCTGGTGGAAGAATGGGGCGGGAAGTACCAGTGCCAGGAAATCGCGGCAAAGAAGGGATTGCATATCGAGGACCTTTTGGAGAAAGTGCTTTTGGAGGCAGAATTGCTGGATTTGAAAGCTAATCCGCACAAGAAGGCTTCCGGTTCTATTATTGAGTCGTCTTTGGACAAGGGACGTGGTTATGTGGCGACCGTGCTTGTGCAATCCGGGACTTTGCGGATTGGGGATGTCGTGCTGGCAGGTCCGTATTATGGCCATGTCAAAGCGATGTTCAATGAGCGTGGCGAAAAGATGACGCAGGCAGGTCCTTCCGAGCCGGCGCTGATATTGGGATTGAACGGGGCTCCCCAGGCTGGCGATAAGTTCAATGTCATGTCTAATGAAAAAGATGCCCGGCAATTGGCGAACAAGCGTGAACAGTTGCAGCGGGAGCAGGGATTGCGAACCCAGAAGCATATCACATTGGATGAAATCGGCAGGCGTATAGCCATTGGAAACTTCCAGGAATTGAATGTGATTATCAAGGGTGATGTGGACGGTTCCATCGAAGCTTTGGCAGATTCGTTGATTAAGTTGTCAACTGACGAGATACAAGTCAATATTATTCATAAGGCGGTGGGGCAAATCACGGAAGGGGATGTCCTCTTGGCTGCGGCCTCCAATGCGATTATTGTTGGTTTCCAGGTACGTCCGTCCATGGGAGCCCGCAAATTGGCAGAAAAAGAGCAAATCGATATACGCTTGTATTCCATCATTTACCAGGCAATCGAAGAGTTGAAAGCGGCGATGGAGGGCATGCTTTCTCCGGAAATCAAGGAGGAAATCATTGCCACTGTCGAGGTGCTGGAGACTTTCAAGATATCGAAAGTCGGTACGATTGCAGGTTGTATCGTGCGTGAGGGCAAGATTACCCGGAATGCCAAGGTGCGTGTGATTCGTGACGGCATTGTGATTTATACCGGCGTGCTTGGTTCGTTGAAGCGTTTCAAGGATGATGTGAAAGAAGTGGCGAAAGGATTTGAATGTGGATTGAATATAGAAAATTACAATGATATCCGGGTAGGCGATGTCATTGAATGCTATCAGGAAGTGGAGGTGAAAAAGACACTTTAAATCACTTTTAACAGGGATGTAACATTATTTTTGGGATTTATTGCTTTACTTTGTGATTACAGAAAATAGTAACTCATTAAAATTATCAAGAATGAAAAAGTTATTTGTAATAATGGTCATGGTTGCAGCATTTGCAACAAATGTATCTGCCCAGATTGTCAATCCGGTGAAATGGGAGATTACACAGAAGAAAGTAAGTGACGGCGTATATGATATTATATGCAAGGCTACTATTGATGCTACATGGCATTTGTATGATGCTAAATTGCCGGAAGGCGGTCCGCTCCCCACTACATTTAATATGGATGAGGATGAAACTACGGGCATCGAGTTGGTTGGAGAACTGAAGGCAACAACAGAGGCAAAGACCGAGCATAGCGATGCATTTGACATGGATTTGAAGTATTTTGAAGGGACAGTTACTTTTGTGCAACGGGTGAAGTTGACCGCTGACAAGGCAACTTTGGTAGGTTACATTGAATATATGTCCTGCACGGGTGGTCAATGTACTCCTCCTTCTGAGGCAGATTTCGAATTTGAATTGACAAAATAATCGAAAACAACTCTTTATTTTATGCTGCCCGGTAAGTTGCCGGGCAGTTCTTGTATCTGCGTGCCAGATAAATTTGACAGAAAAGTTTGCTATTTGAAAAAAAGGCATTACCTTTGTGTCCGAGGGAGGAATTCCGGTAATAATTGAATTCGGGATTCTTTTTAATAAAGGCACTTATTGGAGGATAAGTGTCATTTATTTTTTTGTATAAAGAAAAACGCTAAATACTAACGATTATGAGTAATTATGTAACAAAAGAGGGTTTGAAAAAATTGCAGGAGGAGTTAGACCGGCTGCAAAATGTAGAGAGACCTAAGATTTCAAAAGCAATAGGTGAAGCGATTGAAAAGGGAGATATTTCGGAGAATGCGGAATATGATGCCGCAAAAGACGCGCAGGGATTGTTGGAAGCAAAGATAGCGCAGTTAAAAGACACGATTGCCAATAGCCGGGTGATTGATGAGTCACAAATTGATACCTCAAAAGTGCAGATGATGACTAAAGTAACCATTAAAAATACAAAGACCGGAGCGGTGATGGCTTATACTTTGGTGTCTGAGACTGAGGCGAATTTTAAAGCTGGCAAATTGTCTATCAATACGCCGATTGCGCAGGCTTTGGTTGGTAAAAAGCGGGGCGATAAAGTGCTTGTGAAAGTGCCTGCCGGAGAGATGGAATTTGAGATTATGGATATTAGTTTGTAATGCGATGGCATCTTTGTTTTCTAAAATTGTGCGTGGTGAGATTCCTTCCTACAAGGTAGCGGAGGATGAACATTATTATGCTTTTCTGGATATTAATCCTTTGCAGAAAGGTCACACATTGGTTGTTCCCAAAAAGGAGACGGATTATATTTTTGATTTGTCGGATGAGGAGCTGGCAGGACTGATGGTTTTTGCCAAGAAGGTAGCGAAAGCCATTGGCAGATGTATTCCTTGCCAACGGGTTGGCGTAGCAGTATTGGGGCTGGATGTACCGCATGCGCATGTCCATTTGGTGCCGTTGAATAGTGGTAATGATTTGAATTTCTGCAATCCGAAAAAGCAGTTTGCTCCTGAAGAAATGCAGGCTTGTGCGGATTTGATTGCACAAAACATGGAATAATATGGAAAAACGGGAAATGTACAATGCTTATGCGGATTTGGAGGGTTACAATTGTTTTGGTTGTTCGCCGTCAAATCCGTGGGGTTTGCGTTGTAAATTTGTCGATGAAGGGGAATATGTGACCTGCCATTGGATGCCATCGGAGAATTTCCAAGGCTTTTTCCATGTGCTTCACGGAGGCATACAGGCGACATTGATAGATGAGATTGCCAGTTGGGCGATATTTTCACATGAAAAAACTGCAGGGGTAACTACGGAATTGAATGTCAAGTATCGTCGTCCTGTCCGCACAGATGGTGGGGAAATCTGGCTTCGGGCGAAAGTGACGGACGTTTCCCGGCGTTTGGTTACGGCACATGTGGAATTGTTTAATGAAAAAAATGAATTGGCGACAGAAGCAGATGTCGTTTATATGATTTATCCGGAAGATTTGGCTCGCCAAAAATTAAATTGGCCAGGTGCGGAGGCTTTTTATAGATGATGGTATCATGAAAAACCTGTCATATAAGAATATCGTTTGGGATTGGAACGGCACCCTTCTGGATGATGTGGATACAGGGGTTCAGACGTTGGCGGACATGCTGGAGAGGCGGGGACTTGTATCTTTGTCCCGGGAAGAATACAAAGCCCGTTTTGGTTTTCCGGTAGAGAATTTTTATCGGGGATTGGGTTTTGATTTTGCGAAAGAATCCATGCATGACCTTTCTGTGGATTTCGTCGAGACATACGATAAATTTGCCGGTCACCTGGACTTGAATCCGCAAGTGAGGGAAGTGTTGGCATGTTTTCGGCAACAAGGCAGACGGCAATACATCTTGTCTGCATTGCGGGAAGATTTGTTGAAGCAGATGGCTTGGGATTTTGGGATTGCCGGTTATTTTGAGGGAATTTGCGGGTCAGATAACATCTATGCTGCCGGTAAGGTGGAGCGGGGTAAACGCATGTTGGGAGACTACGGCATCCTTCCGGCAGAGACTTTGATGATTGGGGATACGTTGCATGATGCAGAAGTGGCGACCAGTTTAGGTTTTGGTTGTCTTTTATACGCCGGCGGACACAATGATGAACAGCGTCTGGTAAAAAAAGCGCCTGTCATCCACGATTTTCATGAACTGTTTTGATCTTAGGTTTTTCCAGGAGTTCGTTCTAATTTTGTGAACGTTTATGGAACTTTCATTGTTGTTTTTCTTGGGTGGGGTAAGTCGGAAAGTTAAAAAGAAGTCCCCCGGAGCTGGCTCCGGGGGACTTCTTTATTGTCTGGTTTTTACAACTGATATTGCAGCAATTGTGCCATGACGTTTTGGTATTCTTTCTCCACATCCAGGTAGTTTTGGATGCTGTCGTACAGCAAGGAGATTTCTACGAAATAGTCCACCATGGAAATTTGTCCGGAGATGAGTGCCCGGTTTAGCAAATCTTCCGTGCGTTGCATGGAAATGGTCTGTGCGTATTCGTTGCAGGAAGTTTCCAAGGCTTGGGCTTGCAGGTACAAATCCCTTAGCGTGGCTTTCAGGGTCTGGGTGTTGTCTTCCAGGTTGAGCACGGCATATTCCGCTTTGGCTTTTGCCTGTTTGACGGTGTTCCTGTTTTCCCACAGGGGGATGGACATACCGATGCGGAAGCCGTTGAGGGTTTCTGAAGAGCCTCCGTTGCGTCGGTAGCCAAGGTCAAATTTGGGTAATGTAAGGGCACGGTTGACCTTGATTTCGCGTTGTGCCGATTCGGATTCGCTATTCAGGCTCTTGAGGTTGGGGTCGGCAGCCAGGTAAGCGCTTTCCAATTCTTCGTATGCCGGCAGGGCGGTTGGCATGGCATACGCCGTGTCGGAGAACTCAATGGGAAGACCGCCGTTGAGTGATTGCAGCAACTCCAGTTGTGCGCGTAGGGCTGCCGCATTGCGGCGGCTGGCGTTGTTGGCATTGACTTTTTCCAATTGAATTTTGTTGTATTCCATCTGGTTGGCATCGCCAAGAGCCAGGCGTTCGCGATAGAGTTGTTCTAATTGTTCAGCATTGTGCAGGCGTTTCTCCAATAAAGCATGTTGTTTTCGGAGGTAAATGATTTCCTGGCAGGTTTGTTGGGCTTTCAGCAGGATTTCCTGACGGGTGACGGCATATTGGTGGTCGGCAGTGTTGATTTTAAGTTTCGACAACTTGTTTTTGTTGAAATAAGTGGTCGGAAAGTCAAAGGACTGCACAGCGGCAAATTCGTATGAATTGCCTCCCACGTTTCGGTCTGCCCACAACTGGTTGAGTTCAACTGTCGGGTTGGGCAGGAATTTGCCGGTTTTGGCTTCTAATTTCTGGCTTTCGTTCAGTTGTTGTCCTGCCTGCAGGGTCTTGTTGTTGGCTTCGATGCTTTTCAGCACTTCCGCGATGCCGGATTGTGCCCGGACGGGAAAATAGCAGCAACTTGCCAACAGCAGGGATAATATTGCATATTTTTTCATGGTTTCGTGTGTTTTTACTGTTTCCTATTCATTACTCTTTGTTTTGCCAATTGCCTTTTGCTGAGCAGGTAATAGACAATCGGCACAACGAATCCGTTCAAGAGGGTAGAACTGATTAACCCGCCAAGAATGACTTGTGCCATCGGGCTTTGGATTTCATTGCCGGGGAGGTCACTGCCTACTGCCAACGGGATTAAGGCGAGCGCAGAAGTCAGTGCGGTCATCAGAATCGGGTTCAATCGGTCGAGTGAACCGTGAATGATACTTTCCGTGAGGTCATTCCCTTCTTCACGTAACTGATTATAATGTGCCACGAGCAGAATGCCGTTCCGGGTGGCAATTCCGAACAGGGAGATAAACCCGATGATGGCGGGGATGCTGATGACGCCGGAAGTAAGCCAGATGCTGATGACGCCGCCGATGATGGACAGGGGCAGGTTCAGCATGATGATGCCTGACAGTGGCACGCTCTTGAATTCATGGTACAGGATCAGGAAAATGATCAGTATGGAAATCAGAGAGGTCAGGAAGAGGGTGCGTGATGCGGCAGCCTCGCTTTCGAATTGCCCGCCATATTCCACATGGTAGCCTTCCGGCAAAGTGATTTGTTCATCCACGGTCTTGCGGATGTCATTGACCACTCCTTTCAGGTCCCGCCCTGCCACATTGGCTGAAACCACGATTTTGCGTTGTACGTTTTCGCGGCTGATGGTGTTGGGACCGGACAACGGGAGAATGTCTGCCACATAGTGTAGCGGCACTTTCTTGCCGTTGGCGTCAAGGGTCAGTTCTCCGATGTCCTCCATGGTGGCGCGTGACTGGTCATTGACTTTGACAGTCAGGTCAAACACTTTCCCTCCCTCATTGACTTGTGACACGACTTTCCCGGCAAGTGCCACATTGACAAATTCAGAGAATTGGGGCATAGTGATGCCGTATTTGGCGAGCATGTCCCGTTTGGGTTGGATTTGCAGTTGCGGGCGTTCGATTTGCTGTTCGAGGGTAAGGTCTGCAATGCCTTCAATGCCTTGGATAGAGTTTTTGATTTGGCTGCCAAGGTTGAACAATTTGTTCAAGTCGGGACCGAAAAGCTTGATGGCAATGTTTGCCTGTGTGCCGGATAGCATGGCATCGATACGGTGGGAAATGGGTTGTCCGATTTCGATGTTGGCGCCCTTGATGGTGCCGAGTTTCGCACGCACAGCGGCAAGGAACTCATCCCGGCTGCGGTCTTTCAGTTCGAAGGGGGCTTCGATTTCTGAGGTATTGACCCCCAGTGCATGCTCGTCCAGTTCGGCGCGTCCCGTCTTGCGGGCAACCGTCTGGACTTCCGGGAACTCCATCAGCATTTGTTCGGCAAGCCGTCCCATTTTGTCTGATTCTTCCAAAGAGACTCCAGGCATGGTGCTGACGTTGATAGTCAAGGAACCTTCATTGAACGGGGGCAGGAAACTGCGCCCTTGCATGCATAATAAGGCAATGGAGACTACCAGCAATACGCTTGCCGTACCGATAACCACCTTTTTATGGCGGAGCGCCCAACCCAAGGCATGCCGGTAGGCTTTTTTCAGTGTACGGGACACGTAAGGCTCTTTCTCGATTTTCTTGAGCGCACGTTCGGTGGTCAGCAGGTAACTGCACAATACCGGGGTCAAGGTCAAGGCGATGACAGTGGAAGCAAACAAGGCGACTACAAACGCGATGCCCAGCGGAATCAGCATGCGCCCTTCCATGCCCGACAGGAAAAACAGCGGCAGGAAGCAGGCGACGATAATCAATGTGGAGTTCAAGATAGGCATACGCACTTCCTTGGATGCCTCAAATACCAATTGCAGAAGCGGAATGCGTTCTTCCTTGGGCTTCAGGCGGTTTTCCCGCAGCCGTTTATATACATTCTCCACATCCACAATGGCGTCATCCACCAATGAGCCGATGGCAATGGCAAGGCCGCCGAGACTCATGGTATTGATGGTAAGCCCCAAAGCGTGGAGCACAAGGATTGCCATCAGCATGGAGAGCGGCAAGGCGATGAGTGAGATAAGGGTTGTCCGGGCATTCATCAGGAAGAAGAACAGCACGATAACCACAAAAATGGCTCCTTCGAACAAGGACTTCTGGATGTTGTTGATGGAGCTGTTGATGAAACGTGACTGCCGGAAAATGTCCGTTGAAATGCGGACGTCCGCTGGCAGGGTCTTTTGCAGTTCCTGTATGGAAGTATCCAGTTCGTCCGTCAGTTCCAGTGTATTGGTGTTTGGTTGCTTGGTGACGGTGACCAGCACAGCCGGTTTGCCTTTTTCAGAAGCCAGACCCAATTTGGGGGCTTTGGCGCCGATTTGCACGTCGGCAATGTCCGACAGGGTGATGGGCAGGTCGTTGACTGTCTTGACCACAGCTTTGCCGATTTCCTCCACATGGGTGGTAGCGAGTACACCCTGAACGATGTATTCGTTGCCGTATTCATAGAGGATGCCTCCAGTGGCATTTTGGTTCATGTTCTCCACAACGGGAAGCACTTCATCCAGACTGACCCCGTAGTGCTTCATGCGGGCAGGGTCGAGGAGGATTTGGTATTCCTTGATGTCTCCGCCGATGACGGCAACTTGTGCTACCCCGCCGGTGGACAGCAACCGTGGGCGGATAGTCCAGTCGGCAATGGTGCGGAGGTCCTGCAAGGAGGTTGTGTCGGCGGTCAAGCCGATAATCATCATTTCTCCCAGAATGGAGGACTGTGGTCCCAAGGTCGGTTGTCCCACGTTGTTGGGGAGGGCATCTCCGACGGTGGCAAGTTTCTCGGAAACAATCTGCCGTGCCGTGTAAATATTAGTGCCCCATTCAAATTCCACCCAGACCACCGAGAAGCCTGTTGTTGAAGAGGAGCGTACGCGTCGTACATCGGTAGCACCGTTGACGGCTGTTTCTATCGGGAAAGTGACCAGACGTTCCACTTCCTCGGGCGCCATGCCCTGTGCCTCTGTCATGACTACCACCGTGGGGGCATTCAAATCCGGGAACACATCCACCTCCATGTGGCTGGCGGTAATGCCTCCCCATACCAGCAGTGCTGCCGATGCCAATAATATCAGCAGTCTGTTGTGCAAAGAATATTGTATAATCTTGTTTAACATAGAATACGATTTATCGGTTAATGTTCATGTGTATGTCCCGGAATGGCTGCCGAAGCGGATGCCATTTTCACCTGATATGCCCCTTTCGTGACAATGCGGTCGCCGGGCTGGATGCCGTTCAGGATTTGAACTTCTTTCCCATTGCTGGCTCCCACCTGTACTTCCTGTTTCTGGTAGCCTTCTGCATCCAATTGCTTATAAACATAGAAATAACCCATTTCGTTGGTCAATGCGCTGACCGGCACACTGATGACTTGTTCCATCGGGGAGGAAATCAGATAGACCTCCACAAAAGAGCCGGGGATGACATTGCCTTTATTGTCAAATTCAAAAGTGACCGGGATAAAAAATGTATTGTCTGAGGCAGACTTGCCGGCGGAAAGCAATTTCCCGGAGAGTGCTCCCAGTTCATGCACCTCGTTATCGTACGGGGTTTTGAAGTTGGCGGTCGTGATATTCCGGAGTGCCTGGTAGTGCTTTTCGGAGACATCGGCGCGGAGCACAAGCCGTTTGTTTTGAGATACGGTGGCGATGGCTTGCCCGGCGGTGACGTATTCACCGTCCTTCACGTTGATGGTCTTGACATATCCGTCCAGCGGGTTGGTGACCCCTACACCTTGTTGTGAGTTTTTGCCGGAAATGGCATCGAAGGAGATTTTGGCTTCCTGATAAGCGAGGATGATGCTTTCATACTCCTTCTGCGAGATGATTTTGTCCTCAATTAACTTCCGGGCGCGTTCGTATTCGGCTTTTGCCTTTTCATAATTGGCGCGGGTGCGTTCGTAATAATCCCCGTCCCCTAAATTCTTAGTGGCAATGTAAAACAGCGGTTCGCCTTTCTTGACAGGGCTGCCGGCTGCCAGGTCGTGGTCGGCATAGGAGACAACCCCGTTGTTGGTGGCTACAATCACGGATTCATCTCCCGGAGCGGAAAGCACTTGTCCTGTTGCCTTGATGACTTGGTGGAAGGTGCCTGGTTGTATTTCCCGTACTTCAAATTCTGTGCGGGCTGCCTGTTCTTTCGTGAAAATAATTTCATCGCTGTGTCCGGCTTCCTCCCCTTCGTGGGCGTGTGCGCCGGTTTCTGCGGCATGGTCATGTCCTTCGTGGGCGTGGTCGTGCCCGTCGTGGGCATGCAGGGCGTGTTCTTCAGCCGTTTCGTGGCTGTGTTCGTGTTTGGCTGTATTCTTGCAGCCATAAAAACTCATGGCTAACATCATGAGGAATAATACGGTTTTCATAATTGTATAAAATAGTTTTTTGTTTGTTTTGTTTGCAAAATAAATCAACACTTGTTGCAATCCGATTGCAACATGCCTGTGTCTCCCGGCTGGTAAAGGGGAAACGGAGACAATCAGTGCAGGGCGGGAGGAGCCCTTCCGGCTTTGTTGTCACATAATGTGACCGTGTGCAGGCTCTCCTCGTATGGAATGGGAGAGCGGGTGGCTTGTGTCTGGAAAAGTAATTTCAGTGCCGGCGGACAGGGCGGCAAGAAAAATGGCAGCCCGTTTGCCTGGGCAGGACTGTATCCCTCTTCTTCCTCCGCCGATTGGCTTCTTCCGACTTGCGTCTGGAACAGATGGCTGACACAACTGTTTTCCCCGTTCTCGTTTTGGTCATGGGTGTGCGGGGGAACCGGCATGTCCTGGCAGCAATGTTGGGAATTGAAGCAGATGTAGGCTTCATGGTGATGATGAGGGACGACCGTAAACGCCAGCATGGTCATGCAGGCTGAAAACATGAAGCAGAACGTGATGATTTTTTTTAATGCTCCCATTTTCTGGTTGTTTACGGTTAAAACTTTTGGGCAAAAATAGGTAATAAAAAGAAAAATGCAAATGTTTCCATTGGCTTTAAATGAATATTAACGAAAACAAATGCATTTATTAAGGAAATCCGTAGCCCTTCCTTTGCTTATGCTTTGGGGTGCATGGCAAGGAAACCGCGCAGCATGAGTTCTGCCGTGGCGGGGTTCGTGGCGATGGGTACATTGTGCACGTCGCATACCCTCATCAGCATCTGCACGTCCGGTTCGTGGGGATGCTTCCCGAGCGGGTCACGGAAGAAAATGACCATTCCCACTTTGTGTTCTGCCACCAATGCCGCAATTTGCGCGTCCCCTCCCAGCGGACCTGACAATAATCTTTCCACTTCCAGTCCGGAATCCTGAGCGTGTTTGCCGGTTGTGCCGGTTGCCACAATCTCAATCCCGACTGATTTCAAGAAATCCATGTGCCTGTTCAAGAAGGCGACCATCTCTGCTTTTTTCCCGTCATGGGCGATAACTGCGATTTTCATATTTTTCGTATATTGGTAATAACTCTCTTTGTTCCTATCGGAATGCAAATTTACTTATTTATTTCCATTTTCCGGCAACGCCCCCGATAATTCGTTCCGTGTCTTCGCGGAACTCCCGCCAAAGCACACTGTCCCGTTTCCCTAAAAGCCGGGGCGCGTCCGGCAAGGGGATGGCATAATACCTTCTCCTGCCTTCCTCTATCGGGCGGTAAACATAATGCCCTGCATAATCCATCCGGTAGCGGGTCTTTCCCTTTTGCCGTTCGAGCTTCAGTCGGAGGCTGATGCCTCCGTTTGTCCGCCGCTGGCTCTGGTTGGAAACAAAATTTCCCAGCGAATACACGGTCACCCCCACGGTGTCCCCTGCCCGCATTTCATATTCCACGGGTTGCACCACATGCGGGTGCGAACCGATGACAATGTCCGCCCCCCGGGCGTGGAGGAAACGGGCGAGCCTTTTCTGCTCCCCGTTGGGGAGGGTGTCGTACTCGATGCCCCAGTGCATGAAGGCGATGATGTTGGTGGCAGTGTCCAGACGGGCTTTTTCAATCTGCCGTGCGATGTGGAACGTGTCTATCATGCCGACTACCTGCCCTTTCCCCGGCGGCAGCCCGTTGGTCCCGTAAGTATAACTGAGCAGGGCGATTTTGAACTGCCCGTGGCGGATGTACAGCGGGCTTTCCGCAATCCACGCTGCCGTGTCGGCATACGTGCCCGTGTGTGGCATCCCTAACGAATCCAGATAATGCAAAGTCCGTTGGACGCCCTTCCCGCCTTTGTCGCAGGAATGGTTGTTGTTCGTGGTGAGGATGTCCACCCCTGACTCCCGGAGGTCGCGTGCCAACTGCCAGGGCGCGCAAAACTGCGGGTAGCCGCTGAACCCCCTGTCCGAGAGTGTCGTCTCCAGATTGGCTATCACCACGTCCGCCTCCTCCCAGTAAGGGCGGATGTATTGGAAGCAGGGCATATAATCGTAATCCCCTTTCTCCTCGTCCCAGGCTCCCTGGATTTGAGGGTCGTGCTGCATGACATCCCCGCTGAAGACCAAGGTAATGCTGTCCCGTGCGGAAATGGTGTCCCGCGCAAGCCACAATTGGGCTTCCGCTGCCAGAGGGAAAAAGACGAGCAATAACAACAGGCGTCTCATCCCTTGGGATTTAGCGGGTGGAATGGAGCTTGTCCTCGATAATCTCCGTCAGCACGTCGCGCAGGTTAGCGCCCATTGCCTTGACCATCTTCGGGATAAAGCTGTTGGCAGTCATGCCGGGCGTCGTGTTCACCTCAAGCATGACGACTTCCTCTCCGCACACAAAACCGTCTATCCGCACAATCCCCTCGCAGCGCAGGAGGTCATATACTTCCGATGCCATATCCTGGATGCGCTCCGTGATTTCCTCGCTGAACCGCCCGGGGATGATTTCATCCGACATGCTAGCGTTGTACTTGGCTTCGTAATCGAAAAACTCTTTCTTGGGAATGACCTCCGCCACCGGCAGAATGACCTTCCTGCCCCCTGCCCGGTACAGCCCGCACGTGAACTCCGTCCCGTCCAGGAAGCTTTCCACCAGCACCTCCGGGCATTTTTCGAACGCCCTCTGCATGGCAGCGTCAAATTCCCCCCGGCTCTTCACTTTCGATACCCCGAAACTTGAACCCTCCGCGTTGGGCTTGATAAAGCAAGGCAGCCCCGTGGCGGTCAGTATCGCCTCCTGGTCGTAGGGCATTCCCCGTTTAATCAAGATAGGGTCTGAGGTCTGGATGCCGAACGCCTTCACGTAATTCGAGCACGTGTATTTGTCGAACGTCATCGCCTCGCACAGCGTGCTGCACGTCGAATAAGGGATGCCCATCATGTCCAGGTAGCCTTGCAGCATGCCGTTCTCCCCGGGATTCCCGTGGATGATGATATAAGCATAATCGAAGCACACCTTCTCCCCGTTGCGTGTGAAGGAGAAATCATTCTTGTCCACGGGATATTGCGTGCCGTTCTCTTCAATGTGCCAGTCCCTGCCTTTCAGGATGAGCAGGTACTTGTTATACCGTTCCCCGTCTATCTCGGCGAACACGTGCGCTGCTGATTGCAGCGACACTTCATACTCGGAGGAATTGCCGCCCCCGATGACGGCTATGTTCTTTTTCATTGCTTGGTATTTCATTTGAAAAAATGGTGTCTCTTTTTATCCGTCTGCAAAGATAGGTAATCTTCTTGGTTTGTCCGCCGTATTCCGGAAATATTCCCTTGCCCGGGCTTGCATCCCTTTTTCCCCGGAGGCATGCCCCCTCCCTTTTGTGGGAGGAGGTGCGCTCTGTCTTCCGTTTTGCCTTGTGTGCCGATGGGCAGCCAAGGGGTATTTGTGGGGTTGCTAGGGGTTGTCTAGGGGGTAACTAGGGGTTAGCTTAAGGATATTCCCTTCATATTTCCTGCTTATTACCTTATCAACTCCTTATCATCTCCTTCCTGTAATGCAATTAATATATAGATTCAAAATAGAAGTGCAATTTCCACCCTTCGTCCTTGCAGCGTAGCGGAAAGGGCGAAGGGTGGAAACCGGCTCGTCAAGGGTCATTCGGCAATACAGAAAAAAATAAAGGGGAAGCCTCAGCCTCCCCCAAGATCAATTAACTTTGTATTGCAATGTATCATCAATTGACCCGTGAGCAAAGATACGCGATCTATCTGGGATTACAAGAAGG
>DXFT01000145.1 GCA_019114285.1 Candidatus Odoribacter faecigallinarum | reverse complement strand
TGTCAAACACCCAGAAGTCGTCCAATTGTTCCGCTGCATGCGAAAGCCTGCGGTGCTCCCCCAGCCCGAAATAGAGCTTGTTGCCGGCAGCGAAAAGCACCGCTCCTTCCCGTGCCCTGCCGGGGAAAGGGGCGGTTTCTTCTATGGCTGGCGTGCCCACAAAGCGGTAAAAACGTGTTGTAGGATGTATCCTTGGAGCCGTTGTACTGGAAATCATGTCGGTAGATGTAGTAAGCGTTGTTGCATGCCGCGCCGTTGTTGGAATAGCCCGTAAAATTAACGGTGACGGAACACGGCACCTCTTTCCATGTCCCTTGTGCTAATGGATGTTGCAACGTGTCGGGGGCTTCTCCTTGTCGCATCCCCCGAAGAGGAGGCTGCAAATGAGCGGTATGTACAATATTCTTTTCATGATAAATGGAGTTGTCATATTCAAATGTTATCGCGATAAAACGTTTGCGCAAACAGTGCTGACTCCTTGACACCAACAAAGATATGGCTTGTTTTTGGATAAAACAATGAAAGATTGAAAAATAAACAGATTTGTTCTCTATTGTTGTTTTTCCCGCAAAAGCCTCGCCCTAATCCCTATTTTTTCTATCCTTTTACTGAGAGTTCAGAGAGGGTTTAGAGACAGATGAACCTAATCAAACCCTATTCAAACCCTAATCAAATCCTATTGGAATAAGGTTTGATTGGGGTGAACAAAGTTTTTTATAAGTTGTAGAAGTAATAAAAACCATAAAGAAAGCATTTTTATCTCTTAGGAACAAGGCGTTTTTGGGTAGTGGGATGCTGTAAACCGCCTGGCAGGGGGGAGGAGTCGGGCAAGGCACTTTATAAATAATGAGACAGGCGGAGGGGGCGGCAAGGAAAAAGTTTTCCTGCCGTCCTGCCGGTCTGTCCCTGTTTTCTACAGGGGGATGCGTATGTTTTACGTTACTGTTTATTGAGGGTTCCTTGACAGCTAACGCTAATCAAACGCTATTCCAATAGGATGAGAATAGGTTTGATATGGCTTTAAATAATAAAAATATGTAATGAAAAAGTAAATGGAAGATGTCGTATGGCTTAGGAAACACTGTGATTCGGGCGGGAAGGGTGCGGGAACCGTGCCTGTCCGGAGGTGCAATAAAAAGAAATCCATCCGCGTCATGGATGGATTTGCATGCTTTGGGGGTTGTGCCGTATGTCGGGGTGTTGTCAGGCAGGTGTTTGGAGGGCGGCTTCCTCGATGACGCGGGGGAAGTGGGCGTATTCGAGTTCATGGACGCGGGCGGCGAGGGTGTCCGGGGTATCGTCCGGGAGGACAGGGCAGGTTGCCTGGAAGATGATGTCGCCGGAGTCGTAATGCTCGTTGACGTAGTGGATGGTGATGCCGCTTTCTTTTTCGCCGGCGGCGAGCACTGCCTCGTGGACGTGGTGGCCGTACATGCCTTTGCCCCCGTATGCCGGCAGGAGGGCAGGGTGGATGTTGACAATCCGGTTGGGGTAGGCGTTTGTGATGCAGGGAGGCACTAACCACAGGAAGCCTGCGAGGATGATGAAATCGGTGCCTTCTTCCTGCAACTGGCGGAGGATGATGTCCGGGTTGCGGAATTCTGCCCGGTTGAACACTTGTGTCGGGACATTGTACTTTTTCGCGCGTTCCAAGACGTAGGCGTCCGGCACGTTGCAATAGACTTTTTTTACGCGGAATCCGGGCTTTTCGGCAAAATACCGGATGATGTTTTCGGCGTTAGAACCTGAACCAGAAGCAAATATCGCTAAATTTTTCATATCATAATCGTTTAAAAATCAGGGCTATAAAGATAGGGAAAGTTTATTTGTCGGCAAAAAATTTTTACAGTAAAAAAATAAAGGCTAACTTTGCCCTCTGAATTTAGGAATTATGCACAAAAGAATGTGTAGAGTGAAATTAATAAGAATGTCTAATTAAAATTTAAAGCTATGTCTGACATTACTGAAAGAGTACAACGGATTATTGAAGAAAAATTGGGTGTTGATGCATCAGAAGTTAAACCAGAAGCCACCTTTACGAATGATCTGGGTGCTGACTCTTTGGACACTGTAGAGTTGATTATGGAATTGGAAAAAGAGTTCAATATTACCATTCCGGACGATCAAGCAGAAAAAATCGTTACCGTAGGTGACGCTATTGCTTACGTAGAGGCTAACGTAAAGTAATTTAATACTTGGATTTTATGAATCTGAAACGAGTAGTAATTACAGGTCTGGGAACCATTAATCCTTTAGGCCATAACGTACCTGAGTTTTGGGACAACTTAATTAAGGGCGTCAGTGGCGCCGGTCCTATTACTCGTTTCGATGCATCGAAGTTCCGCACGCAGTTTGCCTGTGAAGTAAAGAATTACGAGCCTACGGAATATTTTGACCGCAAGGAGGTCCGGAAGATGGACCTTTATACCCAGTTCGGCATTATTGCCGCACGGGAGGCGATTAAGGATTCCGGCTTGGATTTGGAACAGGAGAACAAAAAGCGGATAGGAGTGATTTGGGGTGCGGGAATCGGCGGTTTGCAGACTTTCTTTGAGGAGTGTGATACTTTTTCGAAGGGAGACGGGACGCCGCGTTTCAGTCCTTTTTTTATTCCTAAGATGATAGCCAACATGTGCGGGGGAATGATTGCGATAGAGTATGGATTGAAAGGTCCGAACTATACGACTGTTTCCGCATGTGCTTCATCTGCCCATGCACTTGTAGATGCATTGAATTTAATCCGTTTGGGTAAAGCGGATGTTATTGTTTCGGGAGGTTCTGAGGCTGCCGTGACTGTTCCTGGTGTGGGCGGTTTCAATTCCATGAAAGCGATTTCAACCCGTAATGATGACCCGCAGACTGCATCCCGGCCTTTTGATGCCGACCGTGACGGTTTTGTCCTCGGGGAAGGGGGCGCGAGCCTGGTTCTTGAGGAGTATGAACATGCCGTGAAGCGGGGCGCCCGCATTTATGCGGAGCTTGTAGGCGGTGCCGGGAATTGCGATGCTTACCACATGACGGCTCCCGATCCGGACGGTGCGTACGAGGTGATGTTGCTGGCGCTTGAAGATGCCGGCATGAAGCCTGAAGATATTGATTATATCAATGTTCACGGCACGTCAACCGGTTTGGGTGACATTTCCGAGCCTTCTGCCATTTTGAGGGCTTTCGGCGAGCATGCTTATCATTTGAATATCAGTTCTACCAAATCCATGACGGGGCATTTGTTGGGAGCTGCCGGTGCAGTGGAGGCAATTGCTTGTGTTTTGGCAGTACAGAATGATATTATCCCTCCGACGATTAATCTCCATAATTTGGATCCCCAGCTTGACCCGAAATTGAACTTTACGTTTAATGAGGCTCAGAAGAGGACCGTAGGTGTTGCCATGAGTAATACCTTTGGATTCGGAGGTCATAACGCATGCATCATTATCAAGAAATAATCACAAACTAAACCCTTTGGCTGTGGTTAGGCAAGTTATTCAATCCATAAAACTTTTTGTTCATCGGAACGGGAGGTTTTATGGATTGTCTCTTTCCCAATTGGGGTTTGTTCCTCACAATAAGGGGCTTTACCGTTTGGCTCTGTTGCATAAGTCTGCCGCGCAGAAGACTTCCAACGGGACGATGCTGAATTATGAGCGGCTGGAGTTTCTGGGAGATGCCATTTTGGGGGCTATTGTGGCGGAGTTGCTTTATAAGTTTTTCCCGAATCAGGATGAAGGTTTTTTGACCCGTTTGCGTTCCAAGATTGTGAGCCGGGAGTCGCTGAATGATTTGGCGATTCATATCGGTTTGGACAAGGCGGTGGTCGCCAAGTCGGACATTTCCCATAACAAGCATGTTTATGGCGATGTATTTGAGGCTTTTGTCGGGGCTATTTTTTTGGATCAGGGCTTTGCCAATACGAAACGTTTTATCGAGAAGTTTATTTTCCCGAATTTTTTTGATATCAAGGATTTGGTGGCGGTAGATACCAATTATAAAAGCCAGTTGCTTGAGTGGGGGCAGAAATACAAGAAGGAGGTTTGTTTCCAAACCAGTCCTCGCCCTTCGCGCAGGAATAAGTTCTGGTGTACGATAACGGTTGGCGGAGAGGAGAAAGGTCGCAGTTTCGGCACTTCCAAGAAGGAGGCTGAACAGAATACGGCTAAGGTCGTTTTGGATTCCCTTGTAAATATTTAAAAATATCCGGCCTCTTTTGCAGATGACCGGATAATATGATGTGGTATTGTTGTTTAGCGCACGCGTTCAACGTAAGAACCGTCTGCCGTGGATACGCGGATTTTTTCACCGGTTTCAACAAAGAGCGGTACCATGACTTTGGCTCCTGTTTCCACTTCTGCCGGTTTCAAGGCAGTGGAAGATGCCGTGTCGCCTTTTAAGCCCGGCTCCGTATAAGTCACTTCCAATACAACGCTTGGCATGAGTTCCACGTACAGAGGAGTTTCAGAGTCGGCATGCACCACCATTTCCACGTTGTCTCCTTCTTTCAGGAATTGCGGGGCATTGATGAGTTCTTCCGGGATGTTCACTTGTTCGTAAGTTTCCGTGTGCATCATCACATAGTCGTTCCCTTCTTTGTAGAGGAATTGGTAAGGACGCCTTTCGATGCGCGCCGTATCGATTTTCACCCCTGAAGTGAAGGTGTTTTCCAAGATACGCCCTGTCTTTACATTTCTCAGTTTTGTTCTTACGAAAGCCGGACCTTTGCCGGGTTTTACATGTTGGAATTGTACGATTGTATATAAATCGTCTTTAAACACAATACATAATCCATTGCGGAAATCTGCTGTTGTTGCCATTTATTATTATTTTTATGATTCTTGTTTGTTTTTCGGGTGCAAAAATACGAAAAAGTATCGAATATCAAATACCCGATGGGGGAAACTCTCTTGATTCCCACTTGTTAGGCATAAGCATACGTCCCGGTGCAGGGACGTATGCGGATATAAAGGATGTATTTTATTGGACGCCCAAGGTTTCTTCTTCGTTTTTCCGGTAGGTGTAGTCACCGAAACCTAAAATCGGGAAAAAGATGCAGGGCAGCAGGAACAAACCGATGGTAAATCCAGCCCCTTGCCTGAAGTGGCGGGCTATCTCATAGTAGAGCATGATGGTGAAAATGATGTTCACCAGCGGGATGATAAACATGATAATCCACCACCAAGGTTTTTCTGCAATTTTTGTCAGGAGGTAGAGGTTGTAAATCGGGATAATGCATCCCCAGCCCGGTTGCCCGGCTTTTTCAAACATTTTCCACATTCCCACGAGCGCTGCGATGAGAATGGCAAGATAAAGAATTGTTCCAATCATGTGTTTTTAGTATTAGAATGATTAATAAAGTTTTGTATGCAACAAATGTAATTATTTTTATTTGAAAATCAAATTTAATGCAGAAAAATGTGGGGGACGTCTGTTATTCAGTTATTTTGATGTAGTCGGTCAGGATGGTGCGGATGAAATCGCGGTCTGCCAGGTCGGTTTGGATGCCGGTAATGGTTTTGATTTTGGCAGCCAAGGGGGCATAGAGCTGGAGGTCGCCTGTTTTCTCTGCCTCGCGGCAGACTTCGCGGATGATGTTGATGTCCCGGTCGGAGAGTATGGCTACTTGCGGGAATTGGGGGAGCGTTTCTTCTGTCGGATGGGAAGCGGGGCGCAAGGCCTTCCGGGGATTCTCCTGGATGACGGTGGTGTTTGCCGCCAGGTCGCCTAAGCGTTGGGCTTTGGAAGTGAGGATGATGGAGACCATGGCGATGACGCCGGAACTGGAGCTGATGTCCACCAGGCGGAGCACCCAGCGCAACAAGCAGTCCCAGAAGGAAAGTTTGCGGTTGTCCAACCGCACCACGCGGAGGCGAAGGGTGGCTTTGCCGATGCTTTGCCCGTTAAAGAAATATTCGCATACCAAGTGGTAAAAGCTCAACAAGGTAACCAATAACGTATAAGGAAACCAGCTGGCACGGGGATAAAGATTGAGCAAGATGGCACTCCCCAGGATAAAGACCCCTCCCAGCAGGGCGAGGTCAATGACCGTGGCGATGATGCGGGGCATTAAACCGGCGGGCTTGTAGGTGATGCCGACGTTCTGGGCGGTGTTGATTGTGATGTCCATGCTTGCCTGTTTTTTTATAGGACAAAAATAGTAAGTTTTGGGTAATTTTAGTATGTTTGTCCGTGTAAATATGCAATATGAAAGAAGCCCGTTTTATAGCCCTCAACCGGGAGAAGTGGAAAGGCATGGAGGAACGCCGGGAATCTTTGGATGCCGAGGCGGTGGCAGCGAATTTCGTGGAGCTGTCCGATGACTTGGCATACGCCCGCACGTTTTATCCGGGAAGTGACGTGGAGCGTTACCTGAATACGCTTGCCGGCACTTACCAGTCTTCCATCCATGCGCGTCCGTTGGAGCGGAAGCCTTTGTGGCGGTTTTGGACGGATGAGTATCCCGGTTTGGTGGCACGGCATGGACGGACGTTGGCGTTTG
>DXFT01000144.1 GCA_019114285.1 Candidatus Odoribacter faecigallinarum | reverse complement strand
GTCTGTCTTTACGAAAAAGGGGTTTGCCGTGTCGCGGGCTACCTCGAAATAGGCTTCCCCGCTCAGGAACACTTCCCGTTTCCCCGGCGCAAACCGTTCGGGATAACGCAGCGTGCTCCCCGCGTTCACCCAGATGCGTGTGCCGTCGGCAAGGGCGAGCGAGAACTCGCACCCCTTCGGCACGCTGAGCGTATTGTAATGAATTTCAGAGTCCATGGTGTCGCTGACGGGGGTATATTCCAGCCGGGCGGAATCTGTCTGCCGGATGTCGATGGCAGGAGTGCCTGCGATGACCTGCTGCGGCTCGTTGGAAAGCACGATGCTCTGCCCGTTGTGCAGCGTCAGCACCGGGCGGTGGTTGTCCGGATGGGGCAGGGTAGAAACGAGGGGCGTTTCCGTTGGCGTCCCCTCCTGCCAGAGGAGGAAAATGCCTGCCGTTGCTGCCACGAGCACCACGGCTGCGTATTGCACCATCCGGCGGTACAGCCGTCGGGCATGCAGCCGTTTCTGCACGCGGGCGAAAGCCTTCACCGCATCCGTTTGCGCCCATCGCCCGCTCCAACGGGCGCGGAGCACAGTGCGTCCCATCTCCCGGAAAGCCTCCTGCCGTTCCGGGCGTTCCGCCAGCCACTCGCTGAACCGTTTCCTCTCCTCCGGAGCCAAGTTCCCCGAAAGGTAATCCGTGATGTATCTTTGTTCTTCTTCCGTCATCCTGTCTTGTTTGTTTATCGTATTGTCCGGTCAGGCGCACGGGCGTATTCCTCCGTCCGTGTCTGCCGACCTTTACCAGACAAACACAAAAAACCGAAAACGGGTGAGTCCTTTCCACCACTTTTTTTGTTAAAAATACTTTTCTATACTCCAAAAGACTGTACTACAAATTATTATGTGCTGCATATTGGGGATGAGAAGCCGTACTTTCCATATTGAAAATACGGTTTTACACTCCGGCAGTGACGTGTCAGTAGAGACAAGTCTATATAAAGTGAATAACATGAGCTTATAGAGTATTCATAGAGAGGTCAAGGATATGCAAGCCTATAAATAATACCTGAATGATTTGTATGGGAATATTTATTTTTCTATCTTTATGCACTTATTCCCATGATGTCTTCGATAAATTTCTGTTAATCTGTCATGCGCGTTTTTGTTTGGACAATCGAAACCTGCCCCGCTTGGGGCATGGGACTATCGGGGCGGTCAAAATGCGTATTTTATACTCCCTGCCCCTTCGGGTGCTTTCCCCGTTTCAAGGGGAGGTTCGAGAGCGTTGGCATTCAAGAGGGGTTATTCCCGGAGCATGAAGAGGAGGAGGAGGGTGTCGGGGAATTGGCGGCGGAGCGTTTTCAGCCCGCTGGCGAGGAGGCTTTTGACGGTGTTGATGGAGATGTGGAGCTCGTCGGCGGTTTCCTGGTATTTTTTGTCGTGGATGATGATGGCGGTGATGATTTTGCGGGTTTGTTCGGGGAGGGCTTTGATGGCCTGGCGGATGTTGTCTATCAGTTCGGGGGAGATGGTCATGGCTTCTTCTTCCGCAAGGTCGTAGTGGAGCAGGTCGGCTTCGCAGATTTCCCGGCGGTCGCGCCGGTAGTTGAGGCAGGCGTGTTTCACGCAGCGGAAGAGGTAGGTGGCGAGCGCGTCCGGCGTCATGTGGAGGAAGGTTTTGTCTTTGATGAAGCGGTAGAAGACGTCCTGCACGAAGTCTTCCGCCACGTCGCTTCCGGGGAGGAAGGTGTCGGCAAACATGACGAGGGGTTTGTAGTACCGTTTGAATAACAGTTCTCCCCCTTTGTTTATGTTTTTGCGAAGGGCATCTAATATTTCCGCATCCGTTTCGTGCATTTTCCGATATTCCTTTAGGCTAACAAAGGTAGTGAAAATTTCCGGGAGTTTAAAAATGGCTCAGGAACGCCCGGATGAGCTGGGGATGGAGGATGGCGGGGAAGATGAAGCCGAAGACCGCGCCGTAGAAGTGGGCGGAGTGGTTGATGTTGTCCCCGCCGCGGCGTGCCATGTACTGGCAATAAGCCAGGTAGAGGAGCCCGAAGATGATGCCGGGGATGGGGATGACGGCGAAGAGGAGTATTTTGTCCCAGGGGTTGAGGAAGATGGCGGAGAAGAGGACGGCGGAGACGGCGCCCGACGCGCCGATGGAGGCGTAGGCGGGGTTGTTGCGGTAGCGCACGACGTCGGAGACGGAGGCTGCCGCCATGCCCCCGAAGTAGAGGGCGAGGAATGCCCAGCCGCCAAAGCCGAGGTAGGCGAACACTTGTTCGATGTATTCGCCGAAGGACCAGAAGGTGAACATGTTCACGAAGAGGTGTACCCAGTCTGCGTGGACGAAGCCGTGGGTGACGATGCGGTGCCATTCCCCGTGGCGCACCATGCGGTAAGGGCGGAGGGAGAGTTTGTCGAACAGTTGCCCGTCCCGGAAGCAGAGGAACGAGACGGCGACTGTGGCTATGGCGATGAGGGTGGTCAGCATGTTATTTGAACTTGTAGCTTAGGAATTGGTAGATTAGTTTGGCTGCCAGGAAATCGGGGGCTTTGTTGTTGCTGTTCGGGCAGAGCTCCACGACGTCCAGCCCGATGATGTTGTGGCGTTCGTTGATGAGCTTGAGCAGCGTCAGGATGTCCCGGTAGGCCAGCCCATCGGGTTCGGGGGTGCCTGTCGAGGGCATGTATGCCGGGTCGAGGACGTCGAGGTCGATGGTGACATAGACGTCGTCGAGGAGTTTCTGGGAGACTTCGTACATCCAGGTGGTGTTGTTTGTTTCTTTGATTTCATGGGCATAGAATATCCGCGTTGGGTCGATGTTGTGCTTTTCTTCGATGGCGGAGCTTCGGATGCCTACTTGCACCACGCTGGAGGTCAAGTCTTTGCCTCTTGCCATGACGCAGGCGTGGTTGTAGGGGGAGCCTTCGTATTCATCGCGCATGTCGGAGTGGGCGTCGAGTTGGAGGATGGAGAAGGCGGGGTAGTGTTTTGCCATGGCGCGGAATGCCCCTACGCTGACGGAGTGTTCCCCTCCAATCAGCACGGGGAATTTTTTGTCATCCAAGATGGCGTTCATCCTGCGTTCCACTTCGTCCGCCATGGCTTCCGGGGAGCTTGCCTCCGTGGCCGGCGCCAGGGTGGCTATGCCGCGCCGGAATACTTCGGAGTCTGTTTCGATGTCGTAAAATTCCATGTTGAATGAGGCTTCCAACAGGGCCTGCGGTCCTTTGTCGGCTCCTTTGATCCATGTGCTTGTCCCGTCGTAGGGGACAGGGAGGATGGCGATGGCTGCGGATTCGTAATCGGTGTATTTTTCTTCGAAATCCCCGTAAAGCAGTTTGTCCATGTCTTTCGTTTAAGTGTTTGTTGTCCTGTCTTCTTTTTCTGATGATGCAAAATTAGCAATTTATTTTTGAATCCGTATGCCTCCTATTTTTAATCTCTTCCATGACGCTGTCCTTGTCTATGGTTTGGAGGATGCGGTCTTTCATGAGCCAGGTCCCGGCAACCATGGTCGAGCGGATGTTTTTGCTGTTCATGGCATAGACGACGGCGGAGCAGGGGTTGTGGAGGGGTTGCATGTTGGAAGCGTCGGCATGGACGAGGATGAGGTCGGCGCTTTTCCCTTTTTCGATGGAGCCGGTGATGTGGTCCATGCCCAAGGCTTTTGCCCCTTCGAGGGTTGCCATGCGGAGGGTGGTGGGGGCGTCGAGGGCTTCGGGCTGGTAATAGGCGCCTTTTGCCAGCAGGGAAGCGAAGCGCATTTCTTCCACCATGTCGAGGCTGTTGTTGCTGGCTGCGCCGTCGGTCCCGATGCCTACGGGGATGCCTGCTGCCCGGCAGGCGGCGATGCGGGCTATGCCGCTGGCTAATTTGAGGTTGCTTTTGGGGCAATGGGCGATGGCGGTCCCGCTTTCAGCCAGCAGGCGGATGTCTTCGCCGGTCAGCCATACGCCGTGGGCGGCGATGACGTTTTTGCCGAGCACTCCCAGGGAATGGAGGTAGGCGGCAGGGGTTTTGCCGGTGCGGGCGATGGAGGTTTCCGTCTCTTGCCGGGTCTCTGCCAGGTGTATTTGCAGGAGGGTGCCGTGCTTGTCTGCCAAGGCTTTGGCTTTTTGCAGGGTGGCAGCCGAGCAGGTGTAGGGGGAGTGGGCGCCTATCGCGGGGCGGATGAGGGGATGGTTTTGCCACCGGGAGATTAAGTTTTCGGAGAGGGCGATTCCTTCTTCCAGGGTTTTGAAGTCGGGGGTGGGGAAGTCAATGAGCGATTCGCAGACCACGCCGCGGATGCCGGCACGGGCAGCTTCCTCGGCAATGACCTGTTCGAAGAAGTACATGTCGTTGAAGCAGGTGGTGCCGGATTTAATCATCTCGATGAGTGCCAGGCGGGTGGCAAGCCGCACGTTGTCCGGGGTCACCCAGCGGGCTTCGGCGGGGAAGATGTGGTCTTTCAGCCATTCCTGCAGGGGCAGGTCGTCCGCATAGCCCCTGAAGAGCACCATGGGCAGGTGGGTGTGGGTGTTGATGAAGCCGGGCAGGAGAAGCATGCCCCGGGCGTCCGTCATCTCGGCTTGGCTGTCCGTGACAGCGCCCGCGAGGATGTCTTTTATCCGCCCGTCCTCAATGACAATGCTGCCATCGGGGAGGATATCCCCGTTGGCATTCATGGTCAATATGTGGGCATGGGTGATGATTTGTCTCATGACGGCAGCCCTGTTATTCTTCTTTTAAGGGTTTGAACCCTTTTCCCAAGATTTCTTTGGAGTCCACAATGTTGATGAAGGCTTCGGGGTCGATTTCCGCAATTTTGTGGCGGAGCACCATCATTTCACGCCGGGTGAGGATGGTGTAAATCAGGTTGCGCTGCTCTCCTTTGTACATGCCTACTGCCGGCAGGAGCGTGGCACCCCGTTTGATGTCGTTGAGGATGATGTTTTTGACGGGTTCGACTTTGTCGGTGACAATCATCAGGGTCTTGTGGACGGAAGCTCCGTCGAGGACGAGGTCGATGACTTTGCCTTCAATGAACACGATAATCCAGGAGTACATCGGCAACCGCCAGTCGCCAAAGGCAACAACGGTGCTCAAGGTGATGGTGCAGTCCACGATGATGACCAATGTCCCCAGGGAGATGTGGGTGTATTTGTTGAGAATCATGGAAATGATGTCCGAACCGCCGGAAGTGGCGCGTGCCTTGAAAATCATGCCGATGCCGATACCGTAAACTATGCCGCCGAAGATGGCTGACAGGAGCTGTTCCTGCAATTCCGTCCGTTCGGTAACGCCCGGTTCCAGCAGGGCGTCATAGCCGTAAGTCGCGTGTATCAGGCGCATGAACAGCGGGATGGCGAACGTGCAGATGATGGTTTTTATCCCGAACATGCCTCCTAAGAAGTACATGCCCAACAGCAGCAACGGGACGTCCATGCAGAGGGCTGTTATTTCGGTTTCCCAACCCCAGAGGTGGTGGAATACCATGGATAATCCGTATGTCCCGCCCGGGGCGAATCCATACGGCTCAGCAAACATGACTGCACCTACGGCAAATACGAAGCATCCGCCCAGCAGCCAGCCATAAGTAATGAAGAAGTCCTTCGAGAGAAATTTCTCTTTTGTTACGAATCCCATATTGTAAAGTTTTAATTTTGAATTGATGATTTACGTTTTAATGGGCGCAAAATTACAAATAGTTTTCGGCATTTTTGTATCATATCCTAATTTGTGCATATTTTGTATGTCGCATTGCATGAGGTTGTTATGTGAGGATGCTTGCGCATATTCATACAATACGGGGCATATTTATACAAAAATGCCGGTTGCCCTTGGAAACGATTGAACGCGACGGGGGTGCGGCGTTACAATGGGCGGTTTTTGTACATGTCCTCAAAGTTGGAGTAGTTGCCGTTGATGTGTGCCGTGTCTTCTCCCAATTCCATGGCTTTTTTCATGTCTTCCAGGGAACCCGCCTTGTCGCCTTTCATCAGCCGCGCGCGCCCGCGTTCATGGTAGGCGCGTGCAAAATCGGGTTTTAATTCAATCGCCTCGTTGAGCAGGTTGATGGCTTCGTCCGGTTGTTCGCGGGCGATGTAGAGGTTGCCCAGTTGCAGGTAGGCTTGTTCATTGAAAGGGTTCAGTTCGATGATGTGGCGGTAATCTTTTTCAGCCAAATCGGGTTTGCCGGAGGCTTCCTGCAGTTTGCCCCGGACGAGGTAGGCGTTTTCTTCTTCCGGCACTAATTCGAGGGCTTTGGCTGCGTCTTGCAGCCCGTCCGCATAGTCTCCTGTCTCCAGCATGATTTCGGCACGCAGCAGCCAGGCTTCGGCGTAATCGTCTTTCAGGGTGATGGCTTGCGACAGGTTGACAATGGCGCCGATGGGGTCGCCTTTCATTTTCTTGGCGCGTCCTGCCATGTAGTGGGCTTTCACTTCGGCGGGGTCCAGCTCCATGCTTTTGTTGCAGTCCGCAATGACCTGGTCGTAGTTGCCTGCCATGTAGTTCAGGTTGGCGTGCAGGAGGAGCACCGGCACATTTTCCGGTTCGATGTGGACGAGCCGCCCTGCGGTTTCAATGGCATCTTCCAGCCGGTCTTCTTTCGTATAGACTTGGGTCAGGTGTTCCAGCACTTCGACATCTTCGCGGATATCCAAGGCTTCCTGGAAACAACGGATGGCATATTTGTTTTTACCGATTTTGGCGGCTTTGATGCCGTCGTATTTGAACACGTCAAAGTTGTGCTCGTTTTTTTGTTCTTCTGTCTGTTCTGATTCTCCGAAAAGAAGTTTTGTAAAAAAATTTGCCATGTCAGTTTCTTATTCTATTGTTGCGCAAAGTTAATAACACTTTCCGGATTTAAGGGAAGAATGGGTTGAAAGTTTTTTATTTTCCGGCAGGCGGAGAAAGCGCTTCCCTTTTGCGGGTGTCTGTGGCAAAAAGGAAGCGCGTGATGAAGTTGTTTATTCCGGCACATAAATGATTTCGCCGTTTTCCAATTCGTAGGCAATGCCGACCCGCTTGCCGCGGGTGCCGGATTGCTGCTGGTCCTCGGATGGCGTGTAGCGGTTGATTTTCTCACCTTCTTTGGTGATGATTTCCATGTTTTCCTTGCCGGGGTTCTTGACCATGGTGAAGTCTTCCTGTGAGAGCATTTCGGTCATGTTGTAGCGGGTGACCAGCGCAACCATCAGGGCAACGGCAAATACCATGGCAACGTCAAACAGGTTGGATACCACGCTTATCGGGTCCGCATCTTCTTCTTTTTTCAGCAGGTTTCGTTTCATTGTCGGTTCCGTTTTTCATTTAACAATTCGGCAACAAATTCGAGGTTGGTCATGTCCTGGAGGTACCAGCGTTGTTTTACTTGCTGGGTCAGGAAGCCGACGGCGCCTGCCACCAACCCGATGACCGTCGTGGCAAAGGCGACCTGCATGTTGTATGCCATGGAACCGATGTCGCCGGTGGACAGCCCGACCAATGCCGGTCCCATGGGTATCAGTGTCCCCATCAAGCCGAGGATGGGACCCAGTTTGGTCAGCGTCTTGGAAGTTGCCAAATCCTTGTCGGCTTCTATTTCAAAGTTTGCCAACAAACGCTGTACTACGGCAGGATACTCCTTTGCCTGCAGGATTTTCCGCATGTAAGTTACCACCAATGATTTGCTTTCCGGCAATTTGTTTTCAAAATCGTCTATATTTGTCATGCGGAGCGTCTCCAATTGTTCGCGCAGCATCTTGTCCGTCTTGCGGATGGAAAGGTATTGCCCGAAAAAGCTGCCGACCAGCAGCAAGGCGCGGAAAAATAAAAAAATCAGCAACACAATATCAGGAACGAGCAAACCGTTCGAAATCCAAAACATGATGTCAGAAATGGTATTCATTATGATTCAATTTTTAAATTAATATTTCAATTTTCTTTTTACAATCCATATCAATAAGCCGCATGCCCCTCCGGCAAGGAAGATGGCGACACAACCGATGAACGCCCCCCAGTCCACGCTTGACACGCCTTCCACGGCAGTCTGCCCGTTGACGGTGGCTACAATTCCCAGTATGGCGACCAAGGCGTTGGCAAGGAAGAGGAATTCAAGCCGGGAGTCGGGTTCGGGCATGGCTTTGAGCATGAGCCAGCGACCGAGGGGCAGGATTATCAAGACAAAGAGGGCGAACCCTCCTGCCACTGCCTTGAAAGAGATGCCGGGCAGGGCAAAAATCAATTGCGTCAATCCCCAGAACAGCACGGGAAGGATGAGCACGCCGGGGAACCAGTACAATGCGCGGTGCATCCAGCGGGTGCGTTTCTTGATGGGGGACATGTTTGCCACATGCACGGACAAGAGGCAGAAAGCCATTTGCAAAGCCACTTCGGCAGTCAGGATGACCGAGGTGTCGAGCATCAGCGCCGGGTTGTTCAGCCAGTCGGCAATCTGCGTCTTGGATTGCTGGATGGCGTAGCGCCACATCAGCATGGCGAAGGCGGCTGCGGCAATGGCTGTGCAAAGGTTCGCTTTCCATGTCCAGAATGTCTGCTTCAACAGGAAGTTGAGCGTTATCAGTATAATCAGTAGCCAAATGATGGTGTCCATACTTACATGTTGTTTTTACGTCTTTTCCGCATCAGAACGACCAGACCTGCCAGCGCGATGATAACGGCTACGGCAATCCACGGGCTGCTGACTTTTGTCTCGTGTTGGGAGGCGGTTGGGTTCAGTTCTTCTTTTTTCATGACCATCCCTTCCGTATTCTCCGCTACCGCTTCGCGGATTTGTGAGATGTTTTCCTGGTATTGCCTGCCGGCTTCCGGGCTAACCTTGGAAGCGATGAAATCACGCAACTTGGCATTGTCGCATACAAAACCGGAGCACGAAGGTTTGTACTTATTTACCAACTCTGTATGCAATTGTGAGATGTCGGCGATTTGCTGTTCGCTTGCCTGCCACATTCCTTTGCGCGCGGTTTCGAGCATGACTGCGGTCATTTCTTCCAAGGCTGCCGGGTTCTTTTCTTCGAAGTATTCTTGCATCCCGAGATGGAATTTGTCTTTTACATATACGTTGTAAATCTCATCCCACAATTCTTTGTCAATGGCCTGCGGTTTCATGACATTCCAGCCGTATGTGTTGCGCACGATTTCAGAGAAGGTGTTTGCGGAGGAGGCATCCCCTTTCATTTTTTCCTTGATGTAGGCAGGGTTGAAAATCGTGGTGCGCGATTCCACCCCGATGGCTTCTTTCAATTCCTGCATCCGGTTGTTGTTGCGGTTGCGGTAGTCGCTGAAATAAGCGTCGGGGTCCTTGCCTGTCACATGGCGTACGGCAAGGTTCATGCCTCCCATGAATTCGTACACGTGGTCAAGGCTCAAGGCGCCCCAGGTATTGCTTTGGCGGGGCTGGATAACCACGTCCGTCCGGGTCAGGGCGGCTTCGAAAGCAAATTGGCGGAAGGCTTCCCAGTTCTTTTCGCTGCCGTAATAGGCGCCCATGTTGTTCAAGTAGGTGTCGGCGATTTCTTCTTCACTTTCCCAACGGTCCCCGGCTTCCACCATGCCGGTGATGCCGGTGCCGTATCCGCCGTTGGCACCTCCGAATACACGGAAGGTTGCCATCTCACGGGCGTCTTTGGGGGAAATGCCCCGTTCGATTAATGCCCGTTCGGACTCGACAACGCCTGCTGCGACCTTATTCTCGTATTCATCCCCTTGCGCAGCGGCTGCCATTTCCACTGCCCGGTTGACCAGGAACAAACGGGAGGCAGCCAAGTCGCGCAATTGCCCTGATGTTTGGACCACAACGTCGATGCGGGGACGTCCTAATTCTTGGGATGGAATTAATTTTAAGTCGCTTACCCGCCCGAAGGCATCGCGGATGGGTTCTACGCCCAACATGTAAAGGACTTGCGCGATGGTGGCTCCCCCCGTTTCAATAAATTCACCTGACCATAGGGTGTAGCTGACCTTTTGCGGGTAGGCGCCATCATGCCGTTTGCGGTACATGTCAATGGTGCTCTTTGCCAATTGCACGCCTTTCTCCCAAGCGGTTTCCGTGGGTGTCTCTTCTGCGTTGATGGCAAACATGTTCCGCCCGGTGGGCAGGGTGTTGGGATTGACAATCGGGTCTCCTCCCGGCGAAGGCGGGGTGTAGCCCCCGTTTAATGCGTTCACCAGGCTTGCCAGTTCCTGTTCCGGGCTTTCTTGCAATTGCTTTTTGTACAAGCCGATATTTTTGATGGTACGTTCCACCTCTAAAATGGCGAGCGCCATGTTGATTTCTTCTTTTGAATATTCTTTTTTCTGGCGATTGCCCATCCGCTGCATCATGGCAGACATGCCGCCTTCCTGCGTTTGCCCGGCTTGTGCCGGTTTGCCTGCGGGAGCCTCGCCTTTGATGACTCTTGCCATTTTCATGGCAGCCTCGGCATCAATCCCCATCATGCCGGCGGTTTTTACAATCTGGGCAGAGTCCATGTTCCTGACCATTTTTTTCATGGCTTCCGGCATGTCGCCGTGCTTGCCTTTCATGTTTTTCACATCGGGATGGTGGGGAGGAAGCCCTTTCCCGGCAGGTGCCTGTTCCTGTTTGTCCGCAGCCGGGACATGCTCCGCCTCTCCGCTGCTTTCCTGCATGGCCATCATCATCGCCATCATGCCTTTGGGGGCATTGCGCGCTTTGTCGATTTCATGGGCTTGCGCTAAAGCGGTGGCAGGGATTCCGGCTATCCGGCATATTTCAGCATCTGTGATTTCCCTGCTGCTGTTCAGGCGGGAAGCCACTAACCTGCGGGCAGGTTCTATATAGCGTTCTGTAAAAATGGATTTGTGCTTTAATACCTGCTCGTCCGCTTTGCCTTGCATTTTGTCCAACGCAAGCAGGCTGTAGGCAATCGGTTCTGTCGCCATGGAATAGACGGAGGAAATGATGCGTTCTTTTTCGTAGGGGACACCCATTGTGTACAGTTGGCCGGTGATTTTCTCCGTTGCCAGTTCTTCGGCGAAGTTTTCAATGCGTAGGATTTCATCCTCGGAATACGGCACAGCCAGCACGCTGTCCAAGCCTAATTCGCGGTGGATGCCCATTTGCACGGTCAGGGCTTTGACCTCTAATGAAGCCTTGTCCAATTCTTTTTGGGAAACGGGTTGTTCTGCTCCCAGTTTGGCGTTATAGACTTTTACCTTTTCCATCAAATCCCGGTAAATGCCGCGTACGCTGCTTTCCAGGAAGGGCGGGGTCAGGTAGCTTTGCAACCCGGCGTATGACCGGCGTTTGGCAATCATGCCTTCCCCGACGTTCCCGATGGAATAGATGTAAAAATGCGGTACAGCCCCTACCAGGCGGTCGGGCCAGTCGTTGCTGCACAGGGCGACTTGCTTTTTGGGTGTGAATTCCAAACTGCCGTGTGTCCCGAAATGGATGAGGGCATCCGCCTTGAACCCGTATTGCATCCACAGGTAGGAGGCAATGTAGGTGTGGGGCGGGGCGGCGTTGGTCCCATGCACGATTTGGAAAGCATTGTCCCCGGAGCCGGCAGCATTTTGGGGCATCAGGACGATGTTCCCGAATTGCAGGCGGGCAACCCCCAGTTTGCCGTCCGCCGTGGACATGTAATGTCCGGGAAACTCCCCGTTGGCAGCCACGACTTCCGCGTATTTCTCCGGGCGGAGGGCTTGCTTCACCCAAGACTCGTACTGTTCCTTGCTGATTAATTCCGGATGCCCGCTTTTCATGAAGGCATCGAACGCCCCCTCGGCGTAAGCACCGAATACGGCACCTTGCGACATGATGAGCTTTTCAAATTCCCGGACGGTGGCAGGCAAGCCTTCAACGCGGTAGCCTTCTGCTTTCAACCGGCACAACAAATTGTACAGCGAGGGAGCCACTTCCATGCCTGCGGCGGTCATGGCATTTTGTCCGGGACCTTTGTAGTAGTAAATGGCTATCCGCTTTTCGCTGTTGGGTTTTTCTTTCAAGGACAGGTAATTATTGACATTCTGCACGAAAGTCTCCAGACGTTCCGGCACGGCAAAAGAGTGGCGCAGCCCTTCCTCATCCTCATATTGGGCGAAGAGGGCGTAGGTGCGGATAGCCCCGTCAATTTCGGGGGTCACCACGCTTTGTGACAGGAAGCCTCCCGACATGCCCATCGGGTCATTCTCCCAATCTTCCACCAGGGAATGAATGGTCAAGGGCGCAAATAAGGGAATGTCCTTTTCTTCCAGGAATTGCACAAAGTCATCGCCTAAACGTCCGTGTGCCATGTTAATGACGGCATCCGGATTGATTTCCTTCATAAAGGGCAACAACTTGCGCATGGAAGAAATGGGATAGACGTTGTGCCCTGCTTTTTCCAAAGCGGCAATCAGGCCGGTGGGGTCTGCCATTTGTCCGGTGACCACAATTTTGTGCGCCCCTTCCTTGTACAGCCCTTTCTCACGTAAAAATGCCTCGTATTCCCGGACGGAGGTAAACTCCAATTCTTCATTGGGGTTTTCTATCCCTGCGTGGTACAGGATGTCCCATGGGCGTTCCTCCGGTTCGCCTATCTCCGGAATGGAGGACACTTTCCTGTCAATCTCCTTGCGAATATAGTTTAGGAGGTTGCGGTAATTTTTCCGTCCCCCGCCCAAATAAGCTGCCACCTGTGCGATGTGCTTTTCGTCCAGGCTGCAAATGTTGTTCGCCGGATTGGTAGCCATTGTCGTGTAAACGGGAATGCCTTTGTCGGCAGCCCGTTGGATTTGGGTTCTTTCCTCTTCCACCACCCGTAATCCCATACCGTTGACGAACACCATATCATAGCGGGTCAGTTCGTCGAGCCGGTCGGTCGGCACATCAGCGACTTTCACCTTGGGGTTGTTGTTCGCTTTGGCTATCGCTCCTATGCTGATGGTCTGGAAGTTTACGAATGCCACCTTCGTGGTTCCAAACCAGGTATTGTAAATCCACACGCCAAGTGCTGCCATCAGGACTACAATACACGTAATAACAATTTTCTTCTTCATCGTCTTTTATCGATTTAACGTTCTCTATAATTTAAACAAGTCGGCAAAGTTGATGCCCAAAGTGCCAATCACCTCAATACCGCGCTGTGGCACGACGGAAGAATCCGATGCCCCGTTTTTCGCTTTCAGGTTCAGGATGTTGTCAAATGCCAGCGTAAAACGGAAACCGCGGGGGAAGCGTGCTCCCAAATTGAAATCCACTGTCGTATAGGCATAACGCGGAGTCAGAACATAGGCTCCCTCGCTGTTTTTATACCATACGTCCACCTTTGACAGCCAACGACCGTTCAGGGAGGCATTGGCTCTTACCTTCCCCCATTGGCGGGAGTAATTGGTTGTAAAGGTCAGGCTGTGCGGGCGGAAAACCGAGGTGTTGTAGCCATCCTCCTTTTCGTGGCTGTTCACGTAGGAGTAGGAACCATTGAAACGGAAGCCACAATCCAGGCGAACTTGCGCCATTACGTCAATGCCCGACTTCTCGCTGTTCTCATGGTTGTAATATTTCTGGGCGGCAGCACCGTCCTCGTCTTCAAAATCTCCCAGGTAAATCTCATTCATGTACTTTGTGTAATATCCTGAGACGGAACCATTGAACACGCCGCGCGTGTACTCCAGCGACAGGGTGCCCTGGTGGCTTTTTTCCGGTTCCAGGTCCGTGTTGCCATAAATCATAAAACCGAAGCCGCCCATCGGGAAGGAGGAATACAGTTCCTTCAGCGTCGGGATGCGGAATCCCATCCCGTAATTGCCCCGCAAGGCAAAATCCCCGAAACGCCACATCAGCGACACCTTCGGGCTGGCATGAAAACCGTAGTCGGAATGGCAATCAGAACGCACTCCCACCAAGATATCGAAGAAATCCGTTACCTTCCAGTCCTCCTGCAAATACAGCACGTAAGTCTGCTGGCTGTGCTCGACCTCGCCCTCCAGATTAAACCAATAATGATTCATTTTCTGTGTGTTCACTTCTATGCCTGCCGTCAGGAGATGCCGTCCGAACTCTCCGGTATAATTCAGGCGCACGGTGTGCGACAAATCTTTCATCTTGGTGCTCGAAGCATCCTCGCGGGCATACACTTCCTTCTTGCGGTAGTTGTCCAACAAATAGGACAGCGAAAGGTTCTGCTGCTCATTGAATACATAATAAAGTTTGGGATTCACCGTGTAGCTCTCGAAACGGTTCTGGATTCCCTGTTCCTCGTATGGGTTCAACTGGTTGTTCCGGTAGTAGCTTCCGGTCACGTCTAACTTCAAATTGTCCGTGAAAGAATAGCCGAGTCGTTCGCTTACAGACCATTTGTCGAAGCCCAGTACCTCGGTGGAAGTTGCCTCCGAGGTATCGCGAACAATGGAATCCTGTCCATGTATGTCCGTGTAGTGGTATTCCGTCACCTGCCCCTCTTTGTCCTCTACCTGGTAGGCGTCCCGTCGGCTGTATGAGAACGTGGTGTAGGAAGAAAACCGGCTTAGCTTGGTGCCCACGGATGCCGAGTATTTCATCTCGTCTTTGTTGCCCCAACGGGCAGTCGCGTCTGCAGAGAAAGGACGCTCCGCGTTCTTGGTGATGATGTTCACCACGCCTCCCATGGCTTGCGAGCCATAGAGGGTGGACATGGCTCCCTTCACTACCTCGATGCGGGCAATGTTGTCCACGTCGATACGGTCAAAATCAATGTTGTTGCTTGCGCCCTCGCCCGCAATGCGTTCCCCGTCCATGAGAAACAGCACATACCCTCCTGCCGCTCCCTGGAACTGCAATTCCGGCAGGTTGCTGCCGTGGGCTATCCCGAACTGCAAGCCCGGTAATGCCAGCTCCAGGAGTGTTTGGAAATCAATCGGATTGATTTGTTCAATTTCCCGTTCCGAAATGACCTGCGTCAGTACCGGCGCTTCTTTCAAAGGCTTGGGGGTACGGGTGCCGGTAATCACTACCTCGTCCAACGAGTTGAGCGAAGGCTCCAGCCGGATAGTCAGCACTTTGTTTTCTTTGCCATCCCAGGTGTATTCCTGGGGTTTGTAGCCCGTAAAACTGAACCGTAATACTTGTGGTCCGGATTTGCGGAGCGACAGCGTAAATTCTCCTTGGGTATTGGTGCCTGCCCCGATGGTACTGCCTTTCACCCAAACAGAAGCACCCGGCAAGGGCACCCCTGTTTCATCCAGTACCACTCCTCTGATGGTGGCAACGGCAGCCGGGGAGATTTCATCTTCCCCCCAGGCCTGCACGGCAACCATGGAGAACAGAATCAATAATATCTTCCGCATAGCCTGTATCAATTGTCAGGAACTTATTTCACTTCCCCGTAATGGAACACGGCAGCTGTTTTGCCCATGGAATTGTACGCTGAGAACTGGAGTTTCCATACTTTGCCGTTTACATGGACCACGAAGCAATTGTTGTTGATTTCGTATGTGTAGGGAGGCATGCTGCCGGTAGGCGTTGCGGTTACCCATTTGCTTAATTCCGGATTCAGGGCGACTTGTTGGTAACCGACGTAACCGTTCATCATGTTCGACATGTCTGCCATTACCTCGCCCATCTCGTCGCTTGCCATGCCGCTTTCGGCATCAGCTGCGGTCACGGCATCCAAATCCGTCTTGCTTAACTCCTTGGCGCTTCCGCCATTGGTGCGGATGTCATATTTGTGTACGGCAATGTCCCATTGGAAAGGCAAAGCGGCTTCGGCGGCGGCATCCACTTCATACGTGTAGCTGCCGGTCACCGTAGAACTATAAGTTGCCGTTATCTCCATCGGCATTGCGCCCGGTTGGATATAGCAATTCAACTCCACTTGGGAATCTTTCGCCGTGCCGATAGTCCCCTCAATCCTGAATTTATAAAGCATTTCACCCACCAGTGTCTCCTGCGGTCCTCCGCTCAATGTCCAAGTCCCGTTCTCTAACTTGGCAGCAGCACGCACGCTCAACGTAAACGCCTCTGCCTCACCTCCGCTCATTGACATCTTTAAATCCATGGCGGTCACTTCCACGCTGTCGGCATTTACACGGGTAATGGCAACGCTCACATCCTCCAAATTCACCATGTCGGCAAACATCCCCGTACCCTTCAACGTTCCTGTGTATAACCCCGTCACGGCGCCTTCGGTTTTATTGATGGGTAGCGTTTGGCTTGCTCCGGTCTCAAAATCGAAGTAAGTCCAAGCGTCATAATCGTCTGCTACTGCTGTGGCTTCGATATTCGTGCTGTTGTTGCCTCCTTCCTCATCGTTGCAGGCTGAAAATGCCCCTCCGAAAATCATCAGGGCAGCTAAAATCAATTCATTCCTTTTCATCATGTTTATTCATTTAAATATTGTTTCTATATTTTGTCGAGTTCTATTATTTAGAACGGGACAAAATTACTCCTTGCTTCTACGCCCTTCAATACCTAAAAATGACGAATTGTGAGTAGGGAATGGTAATGAGTAGGTATGGTAAGATGCCTTGTCCTTTCTCCATGGAACAGCTTCCCATTATTTGCAGGATGGAGGCAATTGGTTTGAATTTTAAAGAAGAAAAATTTTGAGGATATAAATTTATATCTTATATTTGTGTCATAATAAAAAATAAGTAAGTATGCCAGAGATATTAAGGTTATTCGGATTAAAATTTTATATCTATACGCGTGACCATCAACCTCCGCATGTCCATGTGGCGAGCTAAGACGGGATGGCAAAGTTTGCGATTTCGGATGAGATTGAATTGATTGAGAATGCAGGAATGAAATCGAAAGATTTGAAACTTGCAGAATCTATTATAGAAGAAAATAGAGAGAACATTTTAAAGGAGTGGGTAAAGATACATGGCGAATAATGCCGTGTATTTCTATCGCAAATGAACAGGAGGAAATGATGAAAATAACGAAAATCTGGTTTGAAAATAACCGTCTTTACGGCTTGGCTGATGACGGGCGTATTTTATGGCAATCCTTATTGTATTACCGTCGCTTGTTGATGGCGTCTGACAAGGAACGCAGCGAGTATGAGATAAATGCTTTGGGTATCCGTTGGGAGAAGCTCGATGAGGATGTTTCTTTTGAAAGTTTTGAATATGACGATCCTGAACCCTCCGGAATATCGAAAGTATTGCTATCCCATCCGGAGTTAAATTTGTCGGCAGTGGCAAGACGTATGGGGATTCAGCAAAGTTTGTTGGCTGCTTATGCAAACGGCACGAAAAAGCCTTCGCAGGAGCGTTGTGAGGAGATTTTGCAGACAATACGTTCTATCGGCAGGGAATTGGCTGCCGTTTAAGGGGAAGCCGAAGAGAAGGCGCATGGGACATAATTGCGCTTGTCTGGGCGTTTTTAATATTTTGGGGGATATAAAAAGAAGGCATCCCTTTTAAGATACCTTCTTCTGTTGCTTGGACATAAGTGAATATGCCATAAAATCGTTAATTTGATGTAATCAAGGTTTATTTCGTGATGCAGATGGCGACGCGGTTCTGGGCAGAGGAGCCGAAAGGCTGCACCGTGTCGCCTTTGGCGTCCACCGTGATGCGTGCCCCGTCAATGCCTGCTGCTTTCAGGACGGCTGCCACCGCTTCTGCACGCTTCTGGGAGAGCGTCTGGTTGTAACGCGGGTTGCCGGTTTCCTTGTCGGCATAACCCGTTACCGTAACTTTTGCCTCCGCATTCTCCTTCAGGTAGGTTGCCAATGCCTCAATCTTTGACTTCTCACCCTCGCGGATGACGGAAGAATTGAGCGCAAAGAACACATCCTGCTGCATCGGTTCCGGCTTCTTCACTTCCACCGGCACTGCCTTTTCCATCGGCTTAGGCTCCGGCTGGGGTTCCGGTTGCGGCTGAGGTTTCGGGGCAGGAGGAGGAACCACCACGGGTGCCGGCTCTGCCTTCTTCGCATGTCCCTTGCCGAAACGGATGGTCACGCCTGCCAGCAGGTTGAACTGCCAGTCCGCATTCCCTGCCTTCTTGGAATTGAAATGGTCGGACAACACGTTGGCATTCCCTTCGAGGTTAAACGCCACCGCCTCGCAAATCCGGAAGTCCATGCCTAAACCCATGCGCCCCACACCAAAGAAACGGCTGCCGTCCCACAGGTAAGGCAGGTCGTTCCCGGCATCTGCCA
>DXFT01000143.1 GCA_019114285.1 Candidatus Odoribacter faecigallinarum | reverse complement strand
TGCGTATCCGCGGGGCTTTCTGGCTTTGCAGCGCGGGGGTGGTGGTGCTGTTGGCGGTGCCGCATGTCGGCGGGGAAGAGCGTTTGTGGCTGAACGGCATTTATGACACGGTGTGCGTATTGTTGTTGTTCCCGCTGTTGGTGTATATGGGGGCTTCAGGGAAGGCGACAGACCCGGTGACGTCGAAGGTGTGCAAGTTTTTGGGCGATATATCCTATCCGCTGTATATTGTGCATTACCCATTCATGTATCTTTATTATTCGTGGGTGTGGAAGAACGGGTTGACGTTCCGGGAGTCTTTGCCGGGGGTTGCCGCGGTCTTTGTGGTGAGTATCCTGCTCGCCTATTTATTCCTGAAGGTGTATGACGAGCCTGTTCGGCGTTGGTTGACGGCGCGGTCCGGGCGAAAGCGGCAGGTTGGGGCGTAATCCGTTAAAAATGATGGAGTGTTAATAAAAAAGGAGTTTTTGTTATTAAAAAGCGGGAGAAAAGGACGGGAGATATTTTTTTTAGTTGTACTTTTACGTCCGGTATCATAAAATGGGAATTATGTCTAAGATTATTGCAATAGCTAATCAAAAAGGAGGGGTGGGAAAGACGACGACTTCGGTGAATCTGGCAGCAAGTTTAGCCGTGTTGGAGCAAAAGGTGTTGCTGGTGGATGCAGACCCCCAGGGGAATGCTTCTTCGGGGCTGGGCGTCGATGTGCAGCAGTTGGGAGATAAAACGATTTATGAATGTTTAGTGGACGGGTTGAAGGCGAGCGAGGCGATGCTGCCGACGGAGATAGAGCATTTGACCCTATTGCCTTCCAATATCAATTTGGTGGGGGCGGAAGTGGAAATGATGAATTTGCCGGAACGGGAGTTGGTGATGCGGAAGGTGTTGGACGAGGTGAAGGGGGATTTCGATTATATTTTGATTGACTGTTCGCCATCGTTGGGCTTGATTACGGTCAATTCCTTGACGGCGGCGGATTCCGTGATTATTCCAGTGCAGTGTGAATATTTTGCTTTGGAGGGGTTGGGGAAGTTGTTGAGCACGATAAAGTTGATTCAGAAACGGCTGAATACGTCTTTGGAAATAGGAGGATTTGTCTTGACGATGTATGATTCGCGTCTGCGTTTGTCGAACCAGGTGGTGGAGGAAGTGCGGAAGAACTTCCAGGACATGGTGTTCAAGACATTGGTAAACCGGAATACGCGTTTGGCAGAGGCACCGAGTTACGGTCAGCCGGCAATTTTGTATGATGCGAGCAGCCGGGGAGCAGAGGATTACATGGCGTTGGCGCAGGAGTTGTTGATGCGAAACGAAAAATAAAGGTATTATATATGGAAAAAAGGAAAGGCGGTTTAGGGAAAGGGCTGGGTTCTTTGATTCCCGATGCGATAAAGGAACCTACGGTGCAACAGGTGGTGGTATCGGCGATACAGGAATTGCCTTTGGCAGATATCCGCCCGAATCCACACCAGCCGCGGAAGGAGTTTGATGAGGAAACTTTGGAGGAATTGGCAGCATCCATCAAGTCCATCGGGATTGTACAGCCGATTACCGTGCGGGAAGTGGAGGACGGAAAGTATGAGATTGTGGCAGGGGAACGGCGTTACCGTGCTTCCAAGATGGCGGGACGGGAGACTATTCCGGCTTATATCCGCAAGACCGAGAATGACGATGTGCTGGCATTGGCTTTGATAGAGAATATCCAACGGGATGATTTGAATGCCATGGAGGTGGCTATCAGCTACCAGCGCTTGATTGACGAGTGCAATCTGACGCAGGAAGGATTGAGCGAACGGGTGGGGAAGAAGCGCGCGACGATAGCCAATTATCTCCGTTTGCTGAAATTGCCGGCGGAAATACAGTTGGCGCTCCGCAACAAACAGATTACGATGGGGCATGCCCGTGCGTTGCTGGGCTTGGATGACCCGGAAACCCAACTGATGATTTTCGAACAGATATTGAAGTATGACTTTTCCGTGCGCAAGGTGGAAGAGGTGGTGCGTGAGCTTGCCAATCCGGAGAAAAAGGAAGAGCCTGTAGAGCAGAAAGATAGCAAGCGCGTAAAAAAGGATGAGTTGGGGGATTATATTGAATTGCAAAAGCATTTGTCCACCCGTTTTAATACCAAGGTGGAATTGAAGCGAAACGAAAACGGGCGTGGGAAAATAGTGATTGCTTTCAAATCCGACAGCGAATTGGAACGAATAATGGAGTTGCTGGATAAGATAGAATGAAAAAGGTTGCCGTATTATTGCTATTGGTTTTATGGGGAGTGTCCGAGGTGACGGCTTCTGAACGGAGAAGAGATACGTTGGAGGTAGAGTCTGCCGCGGACAGTCTGGTTTCTCTTTTGCAGCCTGAGAAAAAGCCCCATTCCCCCCATAAGGCTACGATTATGGCGATGATATTGCCGGGGTCCGGTCAGATATACAACGGGCAATGGTGGAAGGTGCCTATCCTGTATGGAGGGATTGCCGCTGACATTTACGGCATTACGTGGAACAACCAGCGGTTCAAGGAATACCGGGACGCATACGTGGAGTGGGTGCAATATTTGGAGGCGCTGGCGGCAAACCCGGATACGCCTTATCCTGAAAATCCGGCATGGGACGAGATTCCGAAGAATTTTGACCTGAGGGACGAGCGTTACCAGACTTCTGACGCACGGGAATGGTTCAGGACGACGTTGGAGAACCGAATGACGAGTTTCAAGCGTAACCGGGATTTGTGTTATATCGTGATGGCAGCGATTTATGCCATCAATATCATTGACGCAACGGTCTATGCGCATTTTTATGACTTTGAGATTGATGACAATCTGAGTTTCCATTGGCGTCCGACCAGTTCGTACAGCCCGCTCACCGGGGGAATGGTGGGAGTGTGTTTGACCTTGAATTTTTAGTGTAGTGTATCAATAAAGAAAACAGGTAGTATGATGGCATGTTTCAATGTATTGGCATTTGTGCTTATGCTTTTGCCTTTTGAAGGGAAGGAGGGGAGTGTGGCAAGGGATTCTGCAGCCGTGGCGGCTGTGGCAGCCGGGCAACAGCAGGTATTGTCGGATTCCATTCCGCAGTCTTTTATGGACAAAATCGATTATTACTATAAAGCCTGGTTTCATTCAAGGACTGAAGGCGAGGTGCAGGCAGATTCCGCGATGCTTGCGGAGAGCGGGAAGCATCCGGTGACGTGTAGCGATTCGTTGTACCTTGCCCGGCTGGATTCCCTGCAATCGGGCGTGCCGCTTTCCTTCAATGACATTGTGAGGAATTACATTGAAATGTACACGGTGAAGCGCCCGCAGCAGGTGGCAAGCATGTTGGGGTTGGGGGAGTATTATTTCCCGATTTTTGAGGCTGCCTTGGATGCGGAGTGCATGCCCTTGGAATTGAAGTACCTGCCTGTGATTGAGAGTGCCTTGAATCCGAGAGCCTTGTCGCGTGCGGGTGCATGCGGCTTGTGGCAGTTCATGTATTCCACGGGGAAGATGTATAAGTTGGAAATCAATTCTTTCGTGGACGAGCGGCGTGACCCATACCGTTCGACCCAGGCTGCGGTGGATTACCTGAATGACCTGTACGGGATTTATGAGGATTGGATTCTGGTCATTGCTGCTTATAATTGCGGTCCCGGCAATGTGAATAAAGCCATCCGGCGTTCGGGCGGCAAGAAGAATTATTGGGATATCTATTATTATTTGCCGCGGGAGACGAGGGGGTATGTGCCTGCGTTCATTGCCGTGAATTATGTGTTCAATTACTACAAGGAGCATGGCATTTACCCTCTGGAGCCGACGCTGCCCCCGCTGTGTGACACGATTGTCGTGGGGGAAGGCTTGCATTTTGAGCAAATCGCTTCGCAAATGGATTTGTCGGTGGAGGAATTGCGGGATTTGAATCCGCAGTTCCGGGCGGATGTGATTCCGGCAGGATGTGGCAAGACGTATGCTTTGCAGTTGCCATACGATTACGTGGGGATGTTTATTGACCGGCAGGATTCCATTTTTGCCTACAACCGTTCCAAGTATTTTAATGACAATTACCGCACGGCAGACCCGAAAGCCCGCATCAAGGTACATGCCCCGGCTATGGGAGCGGAGGGGAAGGCCCGTTTGTATTATACGGTGAAGGAGGGGGATGTCCCGGGAGGCATAGCATTGAAGTTCGGGGTGCGTTTGTCGGACTTGCGTTATTGGAATAATTTGAACAAGCGGATGACCATACGCGTGGGGCAGCGCTTGGTTGTTTATGTGCCGGAAAATAAGCTGGCGCAATACAAGAACAAGGCGAATTATGCCGGCAAGGTGGACAATACGGCTTCCGCTCCCCAGGTGGAACTGCTGGAGGGGGAATATGTGCTTTATACCGTGAAGAGTGGCGAGAACCTGTGGACCATTGCCAAGAAATATCCCGGCGTGAGCAACCGCGATATCATGAAATGGAACGGGCTGTCGGATGCCGATGTCAGACGGATAAAGCCGGGGCAACAGTTGAAGATTAAGATTTAAGTACGGAAGATAAAGGAGCGCGACAGTTCAAGGGTGATTTCCGGGTTAGTCCGGATACCACCCTTGAATTGTCTTGGAAGTACCTTGCGTTTGCGGGGATGCCGGGGAAGGTTATTGTTTGCGGCGGAAGTATTTCTCGAAGCGTTTGATTTGGTTTTCGTCCTTGCGGTGGCAAATCATCAGGTAGTTGTCCTTTTCGGCAACGATGATGTCGTCCACGCCCTGGATGACGACGTTTTTCCGCTGGGGCACGTTGACAATGCAGTTGTGCGATTCGTTCAGGATGACTTTGGGGGAGTTGGAAACATTGTTGTTTTCGTCCTTTTCGCAGAGGTCGTGGAACGTGTGCCATGTGCCGACGTCAGACCAACCGAAATTGCCTTTGAGCACATACACGTGCTGGGATTTTTCCATGATGCCGACGTCAATGGAGATGTTGTGGCATTGTCCGTAAACGTTGCGGACAAAGGAGGATTCCTCCGGGGTGTTTAGCTTGCTGTCGGTGGTAAAGAGGGCGTGCAGGTCATACATGTGGTTCTTGAATTCCTGGATGATGTCCTGGGTTTTCCAGATGAATATGCCGGTGTTCCACAGGAATTCGTCGGAGTCGTAGAACATTTGCGCCAGTTCGGCGTTCGGCTTTTCCGTGAATGTTTTTACTGCTGTTATTTTTTGCTGGTTGTCTTTGTTCTTGACTTGAATGTATCCGTATTCGGTTTCCGCCCGTGTGGGAGTGATGCCGATGGTGAGAAGCCCCCCGTGTTTTCCTGCAAATTCCACGCCAGCCTTCAGGTCTTGCAGGTAGGCGGCATCGTTGGTGATGAAGTGGTCGGAGGGGAGGACAACCATGATGGCGCCGGGGTTTATTTCCTGAATTTTGTAGGCGGCGTAGGCGATGCAGGTGGCGGTGTTCCTGATATAGGGTTCGAGGAGGATGTTTTCGCGGGGGATTTCCGGGATTTGCTTCCGGGTCATTTCATCGTATTCTTCCCCTGTGATGATGTAGATACGGTTGGCAGGGAAGAGGTAGGAGATGCGTTCATAGGTTTGACGGATGAAACTTTTTCCTGTATGCAGGATGTCTGAGAATTGTTTCGGGCAACGTTTGTTGCTGACAGGCCAGAAGCGGTTGCCATAACCGCCTGCCATGATGATGCAATATGAGTTCAGGTCCATTCGTGATTTACTGTTTAAGTTTGTTCTTGATTTGTTATAGCAAAAGCGATACCAAATGTAGTGTTTTTCTCTTATTGTCCTGTATTTTTTCTTTTTCCACTGTCTGTTGTGGCGCGTGATGTATTTTTCTGTGGAAAGGTGGGGAAATATGTGGATAATTTGTATTTTTACCTGGATTTTCTGGCTTGATTGCTGGATGGTTAATTGGTTAATAGTCAAGGTTATGAAGTTTTTAAACCGATTAGGGCTGTATATAATTTTTATCCGGAAGGCATTCAGCCGCCCGGAGAAGCGGAGTGTTTATACCAAGGAGTTGATGTCTGAATTTGAGAAATTGGG
>DXFT01000142.1 GCA_019114285.1 Candidatus Odoribacter faecigallinarum | reverse complement strand
GGCGGATTTGGCAGGGCATTTCCGGGCTGCCCTGCGGATATATACCTCGGAGGAGTTGAAGGACGTGGAAGTCCCCCATCCCTCGGAGAAGGTTTTTGAGGTGACGGGGACTTATGGCGTGGCGGAAGCGGCAGCCCTGAAGAGTGCCGGGAATACTTGCTTGCTCTTGGAAAAACAGAAGGGACTGGTTACTGCTGGGAATGACTTTACGTTTGCCGTTGCACAGGATAAAGCAACAGAACGGGGGGGCTTTGTGGAAATAGTAGGTGCCGGTCCCGGAGACCCGGAGTTGATTTCCTTGCGGGGAAAGCGTTTGTTGGAGAAGGCGGATTTGATTCTATATGCCGGCAGCTTGGTGCCGGTGGAATTGACTTATTATGCCAAACCGGGAGCAACAGTGCGTAGTTCGGCGTCTATGACTTTGGAAGAACAGTTTGCCTTGATGAAGGACTTTTATGACCGGGGCATGCTGATTGTCCGCTTGCATACGGGGGACCCTTGTATTTATGGGGCTATCCAGGAGCAGATGGCTTTTTTTGACCGTTACGGCATGCGTTATCGGATTACGCCCGGGATTTCTTCTTTTCTGGCAGCGGCAGCGGCTTTGCGCTCGCAGTTTACAATTCCGGAAAAGGTGCAGACCATCATTCTTACCCGTGGCGAGGGACGCACTCCAATGCCGGAGAAGGAAAAATTGCACCTGCTGGCACGTTCGCAGAGCACAATGTGCATCTTCTTGAGCGCTTCCATTGTGGAGGAAGTGCAGCGGGAGTTGTTGGAATGCTACCCGCCGGAGACTCCCGTGGCGGCATGTTACCACCTGACGTGGAAGGATGAGAAAATCTTTCGTGGTGAGTTACGCGACTTGGCGGCTATCGTCAAAGGGAATAAATTGACCCTTACCACGATGATTGTTGTCGGTGAGGCGATTGGCAATCGGGAAGGCCTTTCGCGTCTTTATTCCGGTCAGTTTACCCACTTGTTCCGTAAAGGCAATCCGGATTGATATGATATTGGTATTTGGAGGCACGACGGAGGGCAGGGCTGCTGTGGAAGTCTTGGGGGCAGCAGGCAAGCCTTATTATTACTCTACTCGGGGGGAAGGGCAGGTGATTGATTGTCCTCACGGGGAACATGTAACCGGAGCCATGGATGTCGGGCAGATAGAGGTGTTTTGCCGGGAACATGGGGTGTGCCTTTTGGTGGATGCCGCCCATCCTTTTGCTGTGGAATTGCACAGGAATATTGCGGAAGCCTCAAAAAACTTGGGGCTTCCGGTCATCCGTTATGAGCGTATCTATCCGCCTCACCGTCCGGAATGGGTGTGGTGCGATTCTTATGATGATGCCATTGTCCGCTTGGAGGAACGGGGTGTGAGGAAGTTGTTGGCATTGTCGGGAGTGCAGACCATTCCCCGTTTGCGTGCCTGGTGGAGGCAGCATCCGACTTGGTTCCGGGTGCTTGACCGTCCGGAATCCAGGGCGCTTGCCTTGAAGTATGGTTTTCCTGAGGAACAGCTCGTGTATTTTAAGGAGGGGGATGACGGACGTTTGTTGCAAGAATTGCATCCGGATGCCATTTTGACGAAGGAGAGTGGTGAGACTGGTTATTTTGAAGAGAAAACAGAAGCTGCCGCACAGGCGGGAGTGGCGGTTTTTGTCATTAAGCGTCCTGTTTTGCCGGAGGGCTTTTATGTGGTGAATGGCAAACAGGGTTTCCGTTATCGGGTGGAGCGTTTGCTGCCTGGTTTCTTCCCGCTGAGGACGGGGTTTACCACTGGCACGACAGCCTGTGCGGCAGCCAAAGCCGCTTTGATGGCTTTACTTACAGGTGAATCGCTGGAACGGGTTACGGTTACTTTGCCGGCTGGCGAAGATGTGGAATTGTCCGTGGCAGCCCTTCGTTGGGAGGGAAAGGCAGTGACGGGTGTAGTGATTAAGGATGCCGGTGATGACCCTGATGTGACCAACGGGCATGAAATATGGGCTACGGTGGAATGGTCAGACCTCCCCGGGGTACATTTTAAAGCAGGGAAAGGAGTTGGTACAGTGACTTTGCCGGGGGTAGGGCTGCCCGTTGGGGAGCCTGCTATCAATCCTGTCCCCCGCCGGATGATAACGGGGGAAATAGAGAAGTTGTTGCAGGCAGCTGGGAAAAATCGCGGTGTATGGGTTACAATATCTGTTCCGGGAGGTGAGGAATTGGCTGCCAAGACTTTCAATCCCAAACTCGGCATTGTGGGAGGCATCTCCATTTTGGGAACCTCTGGAGTCGTCCGTCCTTTTTCTTCCGAGGCATTTGTGGCAACCATCCGTAAGGAGATTCAAGTGGCACGTGCCTTGGGTTGTTGCCATATTGTGATTAATTCCGGTGCCAAAAGTGAGCGGGTATTACGGGCTCGCTTTACGGATTTGCCGACGCAGGCATTTATCCATTACGGCAATTACATCGGGGAAACCTTGAAAATCGCTACGGAGGAAGGCGTGGAGAGTGTGACCATGGGCATCATGTTGGGCAAAGCAGTGAAATTGGCGGAAGGACATGCCGACACACATAGCCGCCAAGTGGTGATGAACCGTGATTTTATAGCTTCTCTGGCAGCGCAGGCAGGCTGTACAGGTGAATTATGTGACCGCATCTGTCAGCTCTCTTTGGCTCGCAAACTTTGGACTCTCCTCCCTCCGGAACATCCTTTTTTTCAATTGATTGTCCGGAAATGCGAGGAAGTTTGCCATCGTTTCTACCCTCATGGTAACTTGGAACTGCTCCTTTTACCTGAATTATTACCCGATTAATTTTTGTTAAAATGGAATTGGTAAGGGGGATGTTTGGAAAAATGCCTTACATTTGTAGTGTAATAGATAAATAGTACACTATAATATATTAGGTAACCTTTTAAATAAAATACTATGCTTGACGTAAATCATGTGACTTTTGGTTATAAACGTTCTGTGAACGTGTTGGAGGATTTTTCCTTATCCATTTCTTCTGGTTCAGTTTATGGACTTTTAGGGAAAAATGGGGTGGGAAAATCGACTTTGCTTTATTTGATGACCGGTTTGTTGCGGGCACGGGAAGGAAATATTATTTATCGGGGCGTAGATGTCTGCCGTCGTTTGCCGGAGACGTTGGCTGATTTGTTTTTATTGCCGGAGGAAATCACTTTGCCTAATGTGACTCTGAAACAGTATGCCCGGATGTACGGTGTGTTTTATCCTCGTTTTAGTCAAGAAGAGTTGATGCGACTTTCAGATGAATTGGACATCGATGCCAATGTCCGGTTGCACTCTTTTTCTATGGGGCAGCGTAAGAAAGCCTATATTTGTTTTGCGATTGCTACGAATGTTTCCCTGCTCCTTATGGATGAACCGACCAATGGTTTGGATATTCCCTCTAAAAGCCAGTTCCGTAAATTGTTGGCTTCATACGCGACTGATGAACGGACAATTCTCATTTCCACACATCAGGTACGGGATTTGGAAAGCCTTTTGGACCATTTGATTGTAATGGATGGTAAGAAGTTGCTTTTGAATGAATCCGTTGCTCGTATTACCGAGCGGCTTTGTTTCGATGAAGTCCGTCCAGGGGAGAGCATAGAGCAAACCTTGGTCGCTTATCCTTCTTTAGGTGGTAGTCAGGTGGTTAGTTTAAATACTTCCCGGCGTGAAACCGCCTTTAATTTGGAGTGCTTTTTCAATGCTTTGCTTGAGCATAGGGAACAAATAATGAATGCATTAAAGTAGAAGTTGGTTATGGAAATCTCGTTCGCTTTTTCTTTCCGGCGCTTGGGGTGGCTCATGCGCTTGAATTGGATACAAAACCATCGTATTGAGATGTTTTTTGGAATAGCAATAGGTATTGCTCCGATTTTTATAGCTTCTATTTCGAATGTCTCTTTATGCTGCGTTCTTGCAGTACCTTGTCTTGTTCTTTGTCCGGTTAGCCGTCTTCTTTATTTTAATTATGGTTTGAAATGCCAGCGGGAGGTGGCTTACCAAGCTTTGCCGGTCAGTGTACAGGAGCGCTTTTGGTGTCAGGTTCTTTATACAGTGGGCATAGGATTCGTATATAGTTTCTTGATGTTATTGCTGTTATTGGCATGGCGAGGACTTTTCACTCAGTTGGATTCGGATTATTCCGTGTTTCTTTGTGACCAGCTTCTTTTTCCATTGATGGATGTCTTTACCAATTCTTCTCCTTTGGGCATGTTACCTGTCAGTAGCTTGCATTTTTGGATGGTGTCCCTGTTTTTTATAACTTTTATGATATTTGTGGCTTCTTATTTCAATAGGTTTCTGGTCGTAGTATGGGTAATATGGTTTGAACTTTGGGCGAGATTCAGGAGAATGGTGGAAGGAAATGAAGATATGTTTTCCTTTTTTAAGGAATATGTAGTGGGCTTATACATTGTGATGGGTGTCTTGAGTTTGCTCTTTCTCTGGCTTTCTTATCGGAAACTGAGCCGGATGACCATAAAGTGATAGTTGAATTTAAATTGAAGATGATGATGAACACGTTGAATTCTTTCCATTTTTCCCGTTTCTTTGCGTTATGGAAAATCATGCATGCAGGCTTCC
>DXFT01000141.1 GCA_019114285.1 Candidatus Odoribacter faecigallinarum | reverse complement strand
CCACGTTTTTCGGGGTTTCTGGCGGCAAAATTAGGCAAAATTTTAAATACGCAAACTTTTCGTACTAAGAATTTTAGCTTTTATGTTGCAAAACATAAAAAATGACCCTGGTCGTGGCCAATTTAATTGATGGTATAAATTGGCCACGCCCATTTTTAAAGGGCTAAGGGAAAGAAGGTTAAAAAAGAAGAGAGGGGGAAGGAGGGGGAAGAGGTGAAAAAAAGCCACCACGCGGGAAAGGCGGGGTGGCAAGAAGCTATATTATTTATATAAGGTAGGAGTTATACCCCCAAGACGATACGCGCGTCGATATTTAGTTTGCGGCTCATCTCACGCGCAACTTTCAGCGTCGGTTCACATTTGCCCGAAATATAGTCGCCCAGGCGCGAAGGGCTTACCCCCACCAGCTTGGCCAGCGAATCCTGGCTGAGACCCATTTCATACATCCGGAGCTTCAGCACTTCAATCAAAGAAGGCTCTCCCAAGGCGAAATGCGCATCTGAATAATCAGCAACAAGGTTAGAAAGAAGCTCTAACTCAATGCTGTTAGGATCGTCGCGCGGAGTTTCGTCGTTTACCAGCGGGAGCAGTTCTTCTACTCTCTTCACAGCCCAGTCGTATTGTGCTTTAGTTTCTATCTTTGTCATAATGTTAAATTTTAGAACAGTCGATTTCATCATATTCGGAATGGGTACCGATGAAGCGGATATAAATAAATTTGATCGTGAATTTAATCACCGCCACTAAACGGTAGTTATTACCTTTAATATTAAATACGTAATGTTGATTTCCGACGCTATCTACACTATTAAATGTACGCTTCACGTCGGCGAAGCAAGCCCAGTTGCTCTTTTTCACGATAGCAGCCCACTCCTGCAAAGCGACCTTGGCAGGCGGATTTGCCTCGGCATACTCCTTTAATGTTTGTTCCGTAAATATTCTCATTGTTGTTTTGATTTTGAATGCAAAAGTAAAGTGTAGCATCTATATTTCAAAACAAATCCGGCATTTTCAGAGCATCTCCAGCAAATAAACACAAGAAACTTTTAGAAAAACCTAATTTTTTCGCCTTCCCCTTAAACCTTTTCCCTTTCAGCCTTGTTTACTTTTAAATTTTAAACCGCTAAAAGCAAGTCCTACTAAGGCAAACACCATGAGAATCCAGTTTGAGATCCAAGAAACATTGGCTGGCATCCTTGACCAGCTGTTACACTCGGACTTTTGGATTACAGAAGTCGAAGAGGTAAGTAGTAACAAAAAGATTATCCGGATCAGGGATTTTGCTTATCCGCAAGAGGCTGTCGCCGAAGTTACGGATAAAGAGATCATCCTGCATACGGCATGGTCAAAGTACACGTATCGTTTGTATGAGGTCGATGGCACCTGTTGGTGTGAATACATCGGTGCCTATCGCGGATTGCTGGAGCAAAAATTGCTGCCTATCCTGACACCGAAGGAGAACTTCCTCGACCAGCCGGTGAGCAGCAGTTCTATCCTGGGGGTAAACATGCATAAGCCCTTGCGGGAATATGCGATGGACAACTTGAAGCTGAAAAAATTCCGCCAGCAGACGTTTGGCGACATCGGCTTCTCGGTCAATGACCACCCCAAGAAAGTTTACGATGCTTTCATCAAAGAGGATTATATCCCCGAACAGAAAGATTAGCAGAGGGCAGTAAAGAGACCTTTTGCAATCAAGAAAAAGGCAGTATGCGAAGCAAAAATAGGATGTTTACGCTTTCCATACTGCCTTTTTTGGAAATCAGACGGAAAGATATTCCGTTCTTTTTCAGGGAAAAGGAATTTTTGGAACACCAGATAAACGAGGCGACTATGTGCATACGGGCGACCGTCTTGCCTTGGTGAGCATCGACCGGCATTCAGCGTGCTTACCTCACCAGCCGAAGGCACGGTACTCTCCGCCAAAGAACGCTCAACCGATTTTGCTGCCTATGAACCGATAATCAACCTGTTCTTGCAAGACAGTAGTCGGAGGAACCGGGAGCTGGTGGCAGTTACAACATTTGAAAATCTGCGCAAGCTCAAAATGAATATGCCGGTACAGGTATCCCCTGTCGATCTTCCACGCGAGAAATACGGGTATATGCGAGGACGGATTGTCGGGATTGACGATTATCCGTTATCGAAACAGGAAGCGTTAGATTTCCTGAAAGTAGATTCCTAGGTCAGCGATATATTCCCACAAGAAGAAGTCGCTACTTATCTCGTCCGAATTTTGCTGGAAGAGAACCCGGAACAACCGGGGAAGATTCTTTGGTCGCATGAACAAACCGGGGAACAGGAAATTACGATGGGGACCTTTTGCAACATCCAGATTGTAACAAAACGTATGCCTGTGTACCGGAAGTTGTTTGAAGAAATCGATAAACAAAGGAGGACCATCCAGTTATGGGCAGAGTAAAACGGGTTCCGGTCGTGATGCAAATGGAGGCACTCGAATGTGGTGCGGCTTCGTTGGGCATGATTTTGGCATACTGGAAGAAATGGTTGCCTTTAGAGCAATTGCGTATCGATTGCGGAGTATCACGAGACGGGAGTAATGCGCTGAACCTGTTGAAAGCAGCCCGTAAATACGGAATGGAAGCGAAAGGATTCCGAATGGAAGTGGAGCGGTTGCGCACGGTCGAGGCACCTGCCATTTTGCATTGGAACTTCTGCCATTTCGTTGTGTTCAATGGCTTCAAAGGAGATAAAGTGAGCCTGAACGATCCCGCCCGTGGCCGGGTTCTCGTAGATGCGGATGAATTTAACCGTTCGTTCACGGGAATTGTGCTGACATTTAAACCTGGACCTGAATTCCGACCTTCCGGACAGCGCGCATCAGTGTTATCCTTCGTACGCGAACGAATGAGAAGCGCGAAAGCCGCTTTGTTGTTCACCTTTTTGACGGGATTGCTGATGGCTTTTGTCGGTTTGATAGGCCCATTATTCTCACAGATATTCATGGACGATATCCTTTCCGGCAAGAATCCGGATTGGTTCCGTTTTTTTATTGGAATGTATGCGGCTCTCGTATTATTCCAGTTGCTGGTACAAGGCTTGCAAGGATTCCGCTGGGTCGTTTATCAAGCCCAGCTGGGCATTGAAGCGAATACTTCGTTCATGTGGCACGTGTTACATTTGCCGATTTCCTTTTTCCAACAACGCTTCGCTGGTGATTTGGTAACACGCCAACAGAGCAATCAGACTTGTGCAGCCAATCTGGTTCAGAAAATTGCACCTTCGGTTGTTGATATTTCCCTGCTGTTGGTTTATTTGCTGGTGATGTCGAAATACAGCCTGACATTGACCGCAGTAGGTATAACAGTAGCTGTGCTGAATATCGTCTTGATTCGTTATATTGCCGATAAACGGATGAATTTCGGACGTGTCTTGGAACGGAACAGCGGTAAGTTGAGCGGGGTAACCATGAACAGCATCGAAGGTATGGAAACCATCAAGGCGGCAGGAGCAGAATTAGGGTTCTTCCAACGCTGGGCCGGATACTTTGCCTTAAAACTGAATGCAGAAGTCCGTCAGAACAAGATTGCGGTCTATCTCGATATTCTGCCTCAATTGCTGCAACAGGTGAGCGCGAATGTGGTTTTAGTCTTGGGCGCCTATTTGATTTTGAAAGGAGAATTGACCATCGGGATGTTGACCGCTTTCCAAGGTTTCATGGTTTCGTTTATGAATCCTTTGAACAAATTGGTAGATACTGGACAGACCTTGGTTGAGACCCGCACGCAGATGGAACGGATCGAAGATATCTATCGTTCGAAACGCGACGTGGAAGATAGTATGTCAGCAGAACCGATTGTTGGAACGGGGAAATTGCGCGGCAAGGTGGAAGTCAGGAATGTCGTTTTTGGCTATAATCCGCTCTCCGCACCTCTGCTGGATGGACTTTCATTTACGTTAGAGCCGGGGAAAAGTGTAGCCTTGGTGGGAGCTTCCGGTTGTGGAAAAAGTACGATTGCAAAATTAGTGTCTGGCCTTTATCAGCCTTGGTCGGGTGAGATTTTGTTCGATGGCGAACCACGGAATGCAATCCAGCGAGCCGTTTTCACCAATTCTGTAGCGATGGTCGATCAAGACATTGTATTGTTTGAAGATAGCATTGCGAATAACGTGAAAATCTGGGATCGCTCAATCGAAGATTTCGCGATGATTATGGCCTGCCGGGATGCCCAAATTTACACCGATGTGGTAACCCGGTCCGACGGATTCAACGAAAAGTTGACGGAAGGAGGAAGCAATCTTTCCGGCGGACAACGCCAGCGTTTGGAAATTGCCTCTGCCTTAGCCCGAGAACCGGTTATCTTGATTTTAGACGAAGCAACCAGCGCATTAGACGCTGAAACGGAGGAACGGGTGATGCAGGCAATCCGAAGAGCTGGTATCTCGTTGATTATTATTGCCCACCGTTTGAGTACCATCCGTGATTGTGATGAAATTATTGTCTTGGATAAAGGCCATGTGGCAGAACGAGGCACACACAAATCGCTGATGCGAAACAATGGAATCTATGTTCAATTAATGAAAAACAATTAAGCAGAGAATACGTTGATTTTTAAGGAACAAATAGAAAAGCGGCGAGAGCAGGAGCAGAAAACGCTTCGCGAATCGTTTGAGAATTTGGCGGATGCATTAGGTGTCGGCAAAAAGTTTGTACCTCGGGCGCAAGGTGATGACGATGCTTATCGGACTGTTTTGAACGAGATGGGAGTTCCTGATGCCGAACTGAATCCGTTAGAAGGCGATTTGCAGGAACAATTCGAAGCCATCTTACGACGGAACAACATCATGTACCGGCAAATTACGTTAGATAAGCATTGGTGGAAAGATTCTACCGGAATCATTTTGACGCATTTGAAATCAGGCGAACTGATAGCACTTCAACCCGGTGTATGGAGCGGTTATTATTTCAAACATCCAGCATCCGGGAAAAAGATTTGGCTCAACGCAGAGGTGCATAAACAACTTTCCAGCCAAGCCTATTTTTTCTATCCGGCATTACCTTCGCGTCCGTTAGGCTATAAAGATTTATTGCAATTGGCAAGCCGTTCGTTGGCGGTGTCCGATTGGATATATATTCTGGTGGCCTGCCTTATTGTCTCGTTGTTCGGCATGTTGACTCCTTATATGAACAAGCAGATTTTCAACAACCTGATACCAAGTGGAAGTCAAGAAGATATTTTGCCGATAGCGGGGCTTCTGATTGGAGCCAGCGTAGGTTCTGTCTTGTTCAGTGTTACCCGGAGTCTGGTTTTGGCTCGGGTAAAAGATAAAATAGATGTCTTTGCCCAGTCTGCGATTATGAGTCGTGTTTTTAATTTGCCGATTAAATTCTTTCGGAGCTATTCGTCGGGCGATTTGAGTAACCGGATTATGAGTTTCTCTTCTATTTGCACACTGTTAAGCGACCAAGTCATCAGCTCTATCTTGACAACGCTGTTTTCGTTAGTTTATCTTTATCAGATTTTTATCTATGCGAAAGCATTATTGCTTCCTTCAATCCTTATTTTGACTGGGATTCTGGTATTGCTATTATTAACTTACCGGGTCGAAGTAAAATACCAAAATAAGATTCTTTCAGCCAATTCCCGTCTTGTCGGGTTAGTATTTAGTATTTTTTCGGGTGTACAAAAGCTGAAACTGGCGGGAGCAGAAACCCGAATCTTCAAAAAATGGACTGATGCATACAAGGATAATGTCCGTCTGGAAGCTCACCCTCCTATCCTTTTGCGAATGAACTCCGCTTTATCCGGTTTATGCACATTAGGTAGTACGGGCCTTATTTTTTATTACACGATAAAAAACGAAATAGGTGTTTCGGATTATATTGCATTCAATTCGGCTTTCGGGTTGATATCCGGGGCATTGGTTTCTCTTTTTATGTTAATTCCTTTTCTTGCCCAATTAGTACCGATGTATCAGTTGATGAAACCTGTTATGGAAGCAGAACCGGAAACTGGGACAGAGAGTACACAGGTCAGCCATTTGAGTGGAGGTATTGAGGTTATGAATCTCTCGTTCCGTTACGAAACGAAAGGACCGTTCATTTTAGATAACTTCAATCTATCCGTCAAGCCTGGGGAATATGTGGGGATTGTCGGAACCTCCGGCTGTGGCAAAAGCACCCTGTTCCGTTTACTGCTTGGTTTTGAGACTCCGGAACGAGGAGCCATTGTTTATGACCATTATGATTTAAGTAAAGTAGATAAGCGAAGTTTGCGTCGTTGTATCGGTACTTGCTTGCAGAATGGAAAACTTTTCCCGGGAGATATCTTCAGCAACATTACGGTAACCTCACCGTGGAGTACTCCAGATGATGCTTGGGAAGCAGCTCGCCTGGCAGGATGTGCCGACGAGATTGCCGCAATGCCAATGAATCTGTTTACCTTGATCAGTGAAGCTGGAGGGGGTATCAGCGGCGGACAAAAACAACGAATTTTGATTGCAAGGGCTTTGGTAAACAAACCATCCATTCTGTTGTTCGACGAGGCAACCAGTGCCTTGGATAATGTAACGCAACAGCAAATAACAGAAAACCTAGATAAGCTGGGCTGTACGCGTCTGGTGATTGCTCATCGATTGAGTACCATCAAACATTGCGACCGGATTATCTTTTTAGATAAAGGGAAAATTGCTGAGGAAGGTACCTTTGAGGAACTGATAGCTCGGCGGGGACTATTTTACGAAATGAGTAAACGTCAATTAAATGAGGAAAGAGAGAATGAAAAAGCAGATTAACAACCATTCGTTAGCTATCTTGTGGAAAACATTTTTCCCACTTTTTTTGCTGACGGCTTGCCAGATTAATGAGGATTCTATTTCCGATAAAAGTTCATCTTTTTCGGGAGATTCGCTTTCACGAGTTGAACGTCCGGTTGCATCTCTCCCGAAAAAAAGCCGGGAGACTCAACCGACCGAACGCTTGGGCGAGGGTGTGATTGAAGCAAACCGGAAAGTTTCCGTCTATAGTCCGCTCGCCATGTTGGTAAAGCAATCGAATGCCCGGGAAGGTAAGCAAGTAAAAAAGGGAGATTTGCTTTTTCAGTTGGACACCGAAGAATACGAAAACCGAATCCGTCAATTGAAAGCAAGCCTGCAAGAAAAAGAATTGGCTTTTTGGGAAATTCTGATCGGGCAAGGCTATGCATGGAAGGATACAGCAAACATTCCCCCGCAAAAAATGGAGTTGGCCCGAATCAAAAGCGGTTACGCCTCTACATGGGTCGAATATGAAATTGCGGTCCGGCAGTTGCAAAAGACTCGGATAGAAGCTCCAGCTTCCGGCTTCATCAGCGAATTGAAACTCTTTCCGAATGATTATGCAAAAACGACCGAACCTTGTTGTATCATCGTCAATACAGACCGCCTGAAAGTGGTTTTCTATATCTTGGAACAAGACCGAAAGGTGCTGAAAAAAGGTGATTCGGTTTTGGTAACTCCTCTGACTGACATTGGCAAAGGGAAAAGTTATAAGGCCATCATCACAAATATCTTGCCTTATGTCGATGAGCAGGGAATGATAAAAGTCAAGGCGTTCTTGGAGGAGCCGGAGGATTTGTTACCAGGCATCAATGTCGTGGTTCATCGACCTTCTCGTTGATTTTTATTTTTGATGGGGCTGTGTTAAATATTTGTGGCATACCCCTCCGTCTGCTTCGCAGCCTCCTCCCCTAATTTAGGGGGGGTATAAAGGCAAAATAGTGCTCCGAAGGCATCTTACCCCACCCCTTAAGGGTGTTTTAGTACTATTTTCGCTTTAGGGGGGTGGGTATAAAGGTGAAAATAGTGCTCAGACGGTATCTTACCCCACCCCCCTAAGGGTGTTTTAGTGCTATTTTGGCTTTAGGGGGGTAGGTATAAAGGTGAAAATAGTGCTCAGACGGTATCTTACCTCACCCTATATTCCGCAGAAGAGGGGATATGAAAATGCCTTTCGACACCGCCCACAAGATTTAATGCGTTGCACTCATCTCTATTTCCATTTTCCCTCCCTTTACCAAATCGGCATGGCTAAAGAACGGCGTAGCCAGTTCCTGCCCGTTGAGTTTAATGGATTTCACATACTTGTTTTCAGGCGAGTTGTTCGTAACGACAATCTCAAACGTCCCGCCAGCTACGCGGATAGTGGCTTTGTCCACCATCGGGCGACCTACGGTGTAAACCGGAATACCAGGACAAACCTGATAGAAGCCCATCGCGCTCATGACGTACCAAGCCGACATCTGTCCGCAATCCTCGTTGCCGATGATGCCATCGGGCTGGTTCGTATAGAAGTTGCGCATGATGAAGTCGAGGCGTTCCTGCCCTTTCCACGGTGCGTCGGTCCAATTATAAAGGTAAGCCATGTGGTGGCTCGGCTCGTTGCCGTGGGCATATTGTCCAATCAGACCCGTGATATCGCCGGATGCTTCGGCTCCGTCTATCTGTGAGGATGTGGTAAAAAGCGTATCGAGGCGCGTCTCCAATTCTTTCTTTCCGCCGATAGC
>DXFT01000140.1 GCA_019114285.1 Candidatus Odoribacter faecigallinarum | reverse complement strand
GGGGAACGAGTTTGGGGGGCAATTTGTTGGATGATTCAACGCCGGCGTTACTGAAGGCGATTTGGAACGGGGATATGCCGTTCGCGCAGTTTGAGTATGACGGGAACAATAATATGACGAAGGCGACTTATTACCAGAATATCCTGAACGAGGCGACCCCGATTTATAGCGTGGAGCAGAAGTTCAATGCGGACAACAAGGTGAGCGAGCAGGCGTTTTATGAATATGCGGAGACGGACATGGCGGTGATGGACGGTTGGGAGTTTCCGAATAGGGAATGGCTTGACCCCTATATGTGGGAATACGAAGTGATGGAAGTTTCGGCTTTGGAGTTCTTTAATACCTTGTTCCCGAATGGAGTAGCCAATGCAGAGACAGATGATGTGAAGATGGAAGTGCTGATGCGGGTTATGGATGATTGGAGAACAGAAGGATCGATAGATGATGGTATGAGTGGGAAGGTATTTGTTGTGGGAAATACAGTGTATGTTATTAGTGAATATAATTGGGACTATGTGCGTTATTGGACAAGAACGAAGAGTGATAAGGTTTATGATGGAGTGTTACGGGTAGATGGCGGCAAGACGTGGTTGTACACCAACGGGCTTTATTACAATGTGCCCAATATTGATTTTGATGATGACGATGAGAGCGGGAGTGCTTCTTCAGACAATTGGTATAATGCTTGGGGAGGCGTGGATGCCAGCACGATTGCCGTGAATGTGGTGACAGACACGGATGAGTGGGGAGATGAATATATTGTTGATGTCCAAGTTGATATGGCTCGCTTCGAAGAAGGGTATTATGTATCCCCGAATATGAGTGGTTTCGAGTATCGTATTCCTGTTGAAGCTGTGGGCAATTCTGTAGATGAGGTTACGGCAACATCCGTGAAGGATTATGAAGCGGTGGATATGGAAGATGTGTATAATCCAGATAATTTGACGGGAGAGTACAAGTATTTGGTTGCGAATTATAAGCGTTACAAGAAAGGGGACAAGATACAGACGGAAACGGTGAAGTATGCTTATAATGGCGATGAAATGACCGGTAGCTATGATGGGGAGGATTGTTTTGTTGTCTGGGTGGTGAATGACCAAATCCAGAGCGTTGGGGTTTATTCGGACACATTGGAGGTTGCCGTGGAGATGGAGTATAACGGCGACGGGACGTTGAATACGCTTAATGTGCCGATGGAGAACCTGACGGGTATTGCGGATTTTACGTATGACAGTGATTTGAACCTGACAGAAGTGAAGGTGAACGCTTCCAAGCTGCGCGGCAAAGGGCTTTCGGATGTGCTTTGCGCTTTGGGGTTGGCTTACCGTTATGAGGATTACAACAGCGAGTGGGGTATGGTGGTCGAGGATGTGAAGTATGTTGATGGGACAGTATTGAAATTGGGGTATGACAAGAGCGTGAAGAACTTCATGAACCATACTTTGGTGGGCATCAGTCCTTTGTTGCAGTTCCTGGTACAGGGTAAACATGCCGTGAATGAATTAGTATGGGCAGGTCATGCGAGTTGCTTCATGACGGAGTATTCCGGAAACCAATATGGTTATCCGACCCGGTTTGACGGTTTGTTGCGAATCAGTCCCGATGATTTCGAGGATGAGATCGATTTGCCGGTGAATGGCAGTGTGGCAACTTTGTACAAGTTGGAATATGTAGAGAAGAGTAAATAGTAGGATAATGATGTCATTTTGCCCGTAAGATGCCGCTTTTTGGGGAATCTTACGGGCATTTTTTTAGAGAATATGTTGCGTTTGGCTTTGTTTTTGGCAGGATTGTTGATGTGTCCCGGGGTTTTGGGGCAGGTGTGGGTGACAGGGAGGGTATTGTCGGAAAATGGTTTTCCGGTGGAGGGGGCGAACGTGCAAGTATTGGATGAAAATCGTGGGACGGTGACGGACAGTATGGGGCAGTTTGATGTGGAAATGAATGTCCCGGGACGGTTGCGGATTACCCATTTGAATTACTGTGCCTTGGAGGTGTTGGTGAAAAAGGGGGAGTTTTTGTTAGTGGCGTTAAAGCCTTTGGAGCACCGATTGGGCGAAGTGGAGGTAAAGGCAAAAGAAATGAAGGGAGTGGGCATGGTCTCGACATCCCGCCGGGATCTGGAACGGATGCCGGCTTTGCTGGGGGAACGGGACGTGGTGAAGTATTTGGCTTTGTCGCCTGGTGTGGTGACAACGAGTGCGTTGGATGCGGGACTTTATGTGCGTGGCGGGAATAGTGTGGATAATATGTTTTTGGTTGATGGAACCCCAATTGCCAATCCGGCACATTTGACAGGGATTTTGTCGGTATTTGATACTTGGATATTAAGCAATTCGCAATTGTATAAAAGTGGTTTCCCAGCAGAGTATAACAGCGGGTTGTCTGCGTATGTGAATATGCATCCGGAAGCGGAGGGAGAAGATTTTAACGGGGAGGCTACGTTGGGATTCCTGTCCTCTGCCTTGAAATACCGTGGACAGACGGAAAACCGGCGGTTGCATTATAGCGTGTCCGCCCGGACATCTTATTTGCAAGGGGTGGCTGCGCTTTACAACCTTGGGGTGGATGATGAAAATTCGATGCCGTTTTATGCTTTTTATGACGTGACTGGAGTGATGCGCTTGCAATTGAAAGAGAAGCTGTCCTTGTCCGTATTTGGTCTGTTGAGTACCGACCGTTTGAGGTTGGAGCGGGATGTGGACAGGAAAGAGGCTGTCCGTTGGGGAAGCGGTTCGGCTATAGCTCATTTGCAATACCGGGCAGGAGAAAGTGTGTGGGATTGGAAATTGAGTGTGAATCATGCCGGTACGGGGACGGATTTGAAAAAAAATGTTCATTTGGATTCGGAGACCCTGCGTAATGACTACCTTGTCGAGTGGGATTACCGTTCGTATGCTATGGAAAACTGGCGTTGGGAAGCCGGGATGCGTTTGGAGTATGGTGATTGGCGTTATGGCGGGTTGGAGCAATGGGGCTTGGCAGATACTTGGCATTTGTTGTTGACGGGATATGTACAGGGAACGTGGAGCATGGGAAAGGGGTGGATGTGCCAAGGGGGGATGAATTACCAATATTATCAGGGAAAATCGGATGCCCACCGTGTTTCGCCCCGGTTGAAGGTGGTTTGGGCAAGGCAGGGTTGGCAGGTGTGGGGGAGTGTGGACCGCACGATGCAGTACCATAGCGTGTGGACGGTGTTGAATTTGAAAAGCCCGGTGGACATTTGGTGTCCTTTGGGCAAAGGGGCAAAGCCTGCTACATGTTGGCAGTATTCGGTAGGTGCAGACAAGGAATGGGAGAATGGGTGGTATGTCTATGGGGCGTTGTTTTGGAAGGATATGCGGCATATTAAAGATTTTAAATCATTTGGCTTTTCAGAAGACGGGCTTTTTGAGGAGCGACAGGCAGACGGGAAGGGGCAGTCCAAAGGCGTGGAAGTGGAGGTCTCTTATGAGCGGGGGGCATGGAACTGGCGTGCCAATTACACGTTGTCGGATGCCTGGAACCGTTTTGAGGGAATAAATGACGGGAAGCGTTTTTATCCGCCATACGATGTGAGGTATCATGCTTTGGTTGCTGCTTCCTGGCAACGGAAAAAATGGTGTTTGAGTGCATCGTGGCGTTATGCTTCAGGGATGCGGACGACCTTCCCTGTGGGGGTAGCCGTTGCCGAGGATATTCATCACCCGGATAACAGTCTTGTTTTTGTGCCGATTTATAAGGAACGCTACAATTTTAAAATGCCGGCACAGCATCAATTAGATATCAGTGCGGATTATCGTTGGCAACGAGGAAAACTGCATTGGACCTGCACAGTTGGGGTGTATAATCTGTATAACCGGCAGAATCCGGTATTGGTGTATTTTGAGGCGGAGGAATACGAAACTTATTATACCCGTTTTGTACCTTATTCCCGGGTATTGTTGCCATGTATTCCCTATATTTCATTGACTTTAAATTGGTAGAGAATATGAGAAAATTTTTAATCATAGGAATTGTGATATGTGTCTTGTTGCCCGGTTGTGAGTTGGGGGAGCGGTTAGATATACAGCGTATGGGGGATTCGCCCGGGTATTTCATAGAATGTTATTGTCGTCCAGATTCCATGTATGAAATGACGGCAACCCGGATTGCTCCTGTGGCGGAACCGCAGGTGTTGGATTACAGTTTGGAGTTTGATGTCTGTATTTTGGCTGATGAGCCGGTAAAATTGTATCACAGCTTGTATTTTCGTCCGGGTAATCATTTCGTTTACAATTATGCTTCGTCTAAAAGATTGGATGTTGCCAAAGTGGATTCTTTATATTTGGAGGTAACTGCTCCCGGCGGTGAGGCTATTTTTTCTGAAACAGCCATACCTAAACAGGTAAAAATAGATTCAGTGACTTGGCATGGGAAAGAGATTACGACTTATTTTATGTCTGATGAATGTGAGGAAGAGAATTATTATGTACTGACGTTGTCTTGGGAATCGGAAGGGGGGAATGTGCGGACTTATTTTTTGAGCGGGTTTGAGGGAAGGGAACAGGTTAAGCAGGAATATCCGTTAAGTGATACAGTTACATCGGTCAATGTGTCCTTGAAGAGGATGACGGAAGCCGGCTACCGTTACCAATATTCCCTTTTTGAAGCGCAAAATGCCGGGACGGAGAGCCTTTTTGCTCCAGTGGAGCTTTTGGGCAATATCTGTGGGGCGATGGGGATTTTCACTTGTTATACGGAAGACAGGGCGCGTGTCTTGAAGAGTGAGGATTAATGGAAGGCATGGAGTAAGAGCCTTCAGTAGCGTCAATGCTATGGTTTGGAGGTATTTTGCAGGAACATCCTGCCAGCCGCTGGAGAAGCGGGCAGGATGCCGCAAGTGTTGTTGTTATTTTGCTGGAGCGTTTTTTAAGGGCTTTTACCGGACTCTTTCCACGCTTATTTCATCGATGTATAATCCGTCTCCAGAGAGCGGGGTGCCAGAGTAGGTACGGATTTCCATGCGTATCCGTGTAGCATTGGCGGGGGCGCGGACAATCATGCCTTCCATGGCGTCAATGTAGCCTTCCGTCTGGTATTGATAGCTTGAGGAGCGGATGGGGTCGGAGAAACCCGATAAAGCCGTGCTGCCTTCCATCCAGGAACACCAATAACGCCATTTTACTTCGGGATTAGGCGCGCTTACGTGCATTTTCAGTTGGTAGCATTTCCCGCCTTCAACAGGAATATCCTGGTATAGGTAAGTGGCTCCCTGCAACAGGGCAGCGTATGTACCATTGTAGGTATTTTCGGTTACGACGCTGATTTTTTTGTCTTTGCCTCCTGCATCCAGTTTCCACCAGAGGGGAAGTTCTTCCTCTATGCCTTCTTCAAAGCCAGGGTTGTCAACCAGATTGTTACCGTCGCCTGTGCCTTGGCAAGGTTCGAAGGGTTGCGGACCAGGGGTTTCCCATTCTTCTTTTATGGTGTCCTTGTCCCAAGTTTCCACTGACGTGGAAAAGTAGGCTATGTCCATTTCGGGCAGGTCCTGGAAGGTGATGTCAATGCGGGTGATTTTGTTGGCTGCGATGTCGTTGATTTGGTATTCATCGGAAATGTAGGCACAAGCATTCGAGACCAGAGTCAGTGTGCTTCGTTTGCCGCTTTGTGGAGGAAAGACCAGCAATTGGGTGGTGGATATTCCGTCAACGGCGGGGGAGGCAGAGGTGGTAACGGTATGTGTCCCGCTGTCGTATGTCCCTGCGAGGCTGATGGTCTTGGGAATGTTATTTACTTTGATTTGCAAGTCCTCCACTCCTTCCGGGAAGTTGTTGATGACTATGAGCAGTTGGGCTACTTTGCGTTCCAGGTCGAAAGTGAACGTGTTTGCTTCTCCTTCTTGGACGGTCATGGAACAGGATCCCAACAGGTGGTCCCGGCTTCCGCCTTGTTGTTGTGATTTCAATAAAATATTTTCGGGCATGTCTGTTTCTGCATATTTCCAATAGATTTCTTCAGACGCATTAGTGACGCAATATCCTGTGTATGTGCCGGGATACAATTTGACTTGGTAGCGGTTTTTGCTGCCTTCCTGGGTGACATCATGTTTTTCGGTTTGTCCAGTCGCTTCGTTATATACAAATAGTTGGCAATTTAAAGGAAGGGTGGCAAAACTGCCCGAATTGCCGGTACGGGTCTGGATGGTAACGCTTTGTTTGTCTCCGTCGTATGGCCAAGGGGACATTTTGCGATGGCATGACAAGAGGCTGATGCCAATGAGCATAATGATAAGTTGTTTCATCGTTGTATGGTTTGTTTTTTGCAAATTTATAATAAACAATATGAATGAGCAATGTATAGGACGCATTTTTTTTCTGAAAAGTAGTATTTATACTATCTTATAAAAATAGCAGATATTTTATTTTTGTTCGTTGTAAACTTTAATGATGAATACCGTGGAAAGAACTGATTATGTATTAGAATCCCGATGCTGTGGGACGCAATTCCCGGACGGGAATTGGGAATTGGAATGCCCGAAAGGAGACGGGGCAGCTTTGATATTTGCCCGTTATGCCAAGAAGCAATTGGAAGTAAGGGATGATTTGCCGGGTTTGTATAAATATGCGGACTGGTTGCCTATTTGCCGCATATTGGAAGGTTCGGGGGCGCCCATTACTTATAAAAGCGAGGGTTTGTCGAAGGAATTGGGGCTTTCTAATCTTTATGTGACTTTCAACGGTTATTGGCCTGAAAAGGGTGCCATGATGCAGACCGGCACGTTCAAGGAATGTGAGGCTTTTTCGGTTTGCGCCCGTTGCAATGAAAACCATGGGAAAGTCATGGTGGTCGCTTCTGCGGGGAATACGGCGCGGGCTTTTGCGCGGGTTTGTTCGGAGAACCATATTCCTTTGCTGATTTGCATACCGGAAGATTGCATAGATGCCCTTTGGTCTTCGGAGCCGCTTGCGCCTTGTGTCAAGGTGGTGGCGACGGCAAAGGGGAGTGATTATTTTGATGCTATTCATTTGTCTAATCTTGTCTGCGAATTGGATGAGTTTTACCCGGAGGGCGGGGCTAAGAATGTAGCGCGCCGCGACGGGATGGGGACTACCGTGCTTTCGGCGGTGACTACCATCGGACGGATTCCTGATTATTATTTTCAGGCGGTGGGTAGCGGTACTGGTGCCATTGCGGCGTGGGAAGCCAACCAACGTTTTATCGAGGACGGGCGTTACGGTTCTAATTGGATGAAGCTGATGGTATCCCAGAACCATCCGTTTACTTTGATGTACGATGCCTGGAAAGCGGGTTCGCGTGACCTTTTGCCTTTGGAGGCTGAGGAAGCGCGCCAGCAGGTGGGGGTTATTTTGGCAAAGGTGTTGTCCAACCGCAAGCCGCCTTATTCGTTGAAAGGAGGTTTATATGACGCGCTGGTTGCCACGGGAGGAGATATGTTTGCCGTGACGAATGAGGAGGCTGTGGATGCAGCAGATTTGTTTAAAAGGACAGAGGGTATCGACATTGAACCGGCTGCCGGAGTGGCAGTTGCTTCCTTGCGGCAAGCTGTGGCATGCGGGCAGGTGGAACGAGATGCGGTTATCATGTTGAATATTACCGGCGGGGGAATCGGGCGTTTCAAAGCGGAGCATAAACTGTATTATAAGTCACCGGATTATGTGTTTCCGCTCCATGCAGAGCCTGCAGCAATCAAGGAGACGGTTGCCGGATTGTTCAAGTAATTTATGAGGCAACGGTTGTTTAATTTGAGGAAGTACCTGATTGTTGAGTTCTATTACTCTGTGCTGCGAAGGGATTGGCGGGTATCGACTTTTTTGTCGGATGTCTTGTTGAAGACTGTGGCATACGTGGTGGTGTCGATTGATCGTTTTGTGTTGAATGCTTCGACGATTTCAGCTTCCGCATTGACGTTTTATTCGACCCTTTCCTTTATTCCTGTCGTTGCCTTGGTGTTGGCGATAGCCCGGGGGTTCGGAGCGGCAAATGCTTTGGAGAAGTGGTTGAACGAGCAGAATTTTACAAACCCGGAGGTGATGCAGTGGGTGATGAACGTGGCAGGCAAGGCGCTGGATAATACGCAAAGCAATATTATCGCGGGTTTGGGGATAGTGGTGTTGATTTGGTCTGTTGTGAAGATGCTGGCAAGCACGGAACTGGCGATGAACCGCATTTGGGGGGTGAAGAAAGGCAGGGGAGTGGTGAAGAAGTTTACGGATTATTTGTCTATCCTGTTCATTGCTCCGATATTGATTGTGCTTGTCAGTAGTATGAATGTTTTCCTGATGTCCAATTTGCAGGAATATGCAGCGGAGGGGAGTCTTTTAGGATATGCTGGAGCCGCTTTGACTACTTTGCTCCGCTGGGTGCCGTATGTGCTGGTGTGGTTCCTGTTTGTGTTTTTGTACATGTTCATGCCCACGACTCCGGTGAGGTTCAAGTATGCGTTGGTTGCGGGAATTGTGGCGGGGACGGTGTTCCAAGTGGTGCAATGGTTTTATATCCGCTTTCAGGTGGGGGTCAGTTCTTATAATGCTATTTACGGCGGGCTTGCCGCCTTGCCTTTGTTGTTGGTATGGTTGCAATTGAGTTGGAGTATTGTGCTTTGGGGCACGGAGTTGTGTTATATCATGCGCAATCGCCATTTTCTTTACCGGGATGTGATGGGTGCCAATAAGCGTTGGGTGGATGACGTGGATGTTTCTATCCGGATGTTGCGGCTGATTTCGGATAATTATACCCGCCAGGGAGGAGGGCTTGCGTTAGCCGTTCTTTGTCAAAGGCTGAGGATGAGTTCGAGCAAGGCACGGATTATTCTTCAGGAATTGGTAGATTTGGATATTTTGGTGGAAGTGAGGGATGAGGATGATGTTTCGTATTATCCTGCGTTGGATTTCCACCGTCTTTCGATGTCGGATATCATTGTTCGGTTGGCTCATCTGGATGAAAGTAAGGGGGAGAAGTGGAAAATAAGGTTTGTCGAGGCTATAAAAAAAGAATTTTCCGATGATACGTTTGCATGATATAGATATTCTGCGTATATTTAGGCACAAAATTATGCAATATGAGAAAGAGAATAGAGCTTGAATATATCTTTTCATCATCGGTCAAGGTTTTGTATTCCCGTTTGAGTACGCCTGCCGGTTTGGCGGAGTGGTTTGCCGATGATGTTATCCAGAAGGGCAACCAGTTTATTTTTGTTTGGAACAAGACGGAGCAGTCCGCGACGTTGGTAGAGGCAAAGCCCCATAGCCATGTGCGTTTTGTGTGGGATGATGCGGAGGATGAGGATGAATATTTTGAGTTTGAGATACATGTTGAACCCCTTACAGGTGATGTCGCGTTGATTATTACTGATTTTGTAGATGAGGATGAGGAAAGTGACAGCATCAGTGTGTGGGATAAGCAAATTGAGAGTCTCCATCGTAATCTTGGCGCTTGATTTTTTCGTTTTTCCGATAATGTAGTACCTTTGTACCCGTTATATAATATTGACAGATGAAGAGATTACATATATTCATGCTGAAAAGCTATATCGGGCCTTTTATAGCAACCTTTTTTATAAGCATGTTTGTTTTGATTATGCAGTTTCTTTGGCGTATGATAGATGAACTTGTCGGAAAGGGGTTGGAGGTATCGGTAATCGCTGAGTTTTTGTTTGATGTCGCTTTGACTTTGGTGCCGATGGCGTTGCCGTTGGCTGTTTTGCTGTCTTCTATCATGACTTTCGGAAGTTTGGGTGAAAATTATGAGCTGATAGCCTTGAAGTCGGCAGGGATTTCCCTCTACCGGATTATGAAGCCCTTGATTGTATTGATTGTTTTTTTGACGGTGCTTGCCTTTGTGTTTTCAAACAATGTGCTTCCTTACGCGAATTTGAAAATGCAGAGCCTGCTGTATGATATCCGGCGGCAGAAACCGGAAATGTCTTTAAAAGAGGGGATTTTTACCAATTCATTGGAGGGGTATAGCATAAAGGTTGACCGCATTAACAAGGAGACCGGCATGATGTATGATATGTTGATTTATAATCATAAGGACGGGAATGGGAATTGTGAAGTCACAAAGGCGGATTCGGGCATGATGATTAGCGATGTGAAGAATAATAAGATGAAGTTGGTGCTTTATCATGGCCATTCTTATACGGACGAGGGGATGAAGAATGTGAAGGCGCGGAGGACGTTTCCTTTTCGCCGTATCCGTTTTGAGAAGGAGACTGTGTTGATTGATTTGCCGGGTTCGGAATTGAAACGTACGGATGAAAATGCTTTCCGTTCGGCGTCCATGATGATGAATTTAAAGCAGTTGCAGGATACTATCGGTTCGATGCAGCGTTTTATTTCCACTAAGAAGTCGGGGGATGCCAAACGGTTGTTGGCTTCCAATTACCAGCGGAGCAAGAATTCGGATGCCAAGCGTGACAGTGTGTTGGTGGAGGAAGCACGGGGAATTTATAATAATCCGGACAGCCTTTTCATGACGTTTGACCCGGAGGAACAGCAGCGTGCCATAAGTAATGCCCTGCAATATGCCCGGGAGGTGAAGCAGCGCGTGCAGGATGATGTGCATTATTATGAGGCACAGGAACTTTCTGTTATAAAGTGTAAGATTGAGTGGCACAGGAAGTTTACGTTGTCTTTTGCTTGTTTTATTTTCTTTTTTATCGGTGCGCCTTTAGGAGCAATTATTCGTAAAGGGGGATTGGGGATGCCGGTGGTGGTGTCTGTGTTGTTGTTCATCATTTATTATATCATTTCAATGATGGGGGAACGTTCTGCCCGTGAGGCAGCTATTTCCCCTGCATTGGGCATGTGGATTTCGGCAGTGATACTGTTGCCCTTGGGCATTATATTGACTTATAAGTCTGTCACAGATTCAGAGATGATGAGTACGGATTCCTATAAATTGTTTTTTTCGAAGTTGCTTAAGAAGTTTAAAAAGAAATAGTGGTTTATGGAGGGATTAAGAATCGTATATATGGGGACACCTGATTTTGCCGTGTTGCCTTTGAAAAAGTTGGTGGAGAGCGGTTGCCATGTGGTGGGGGTTGTGACGAATCCGGACAAACCTGCAGGTCGCGGGCAGCAGTTGCAGGAGTCTGCAGTGAAGAAATATGCCCGGGAGGCGGGGTTGAAGATTTTGCAGCCTGAAAAGTTCAGAAATGAGGATTTTTTAAAAGAATTGGCTGATTTGCAAGCGGATTTACAGGTGGTGGTGGCATTTAAGATGTTACCAGAGGTGGTTTGGAATATGCCCCGTTTGGGTACGGTGAACCTTCATGCTTCCCTGTTGCCGGATTACCGGGGTGCAGCTCCGATTAATTGGGTGATTATGAACGGAGAGAAAGAGACGGGGGTAACGACTTTTCTATTAAAGCATGAGATTGACAGCGGGAATATTATTTTTCAAGAAAAGGTGGAGATTCCGGAAGAAATGACAGCAGGTGAGTTGCATGATTTGTTGATGTGCAAAGGGGCTGATTTGTTGCTGGAGACGGTGGATGCGATAGCTTTGGGAGATTATCCTTTGGTTGATCAAAGTGCGTTGTTGGGCGGCAGGGAACCTATCCATGCTCCCAAAATTTTTAAGGATGATATGAAGATAGATTGGAAACGACCGCTTGAGTCTATTTATAACCATATCCGGGGATTGTCCCCTTTTCCGACTGCGTGGACAGAGTTGCAACACCGGACGAGCGGGGCACGTTGTACGTTGAAGATTTTTA
>DXFT01000139.1 GCA_019114285.1 Candidatus Odoribacter faecigallinarum | reverse complement strand
CACGCACCCAGTCCCCTCCTCCCATGCCACGCGCACGGTCCACCCCTCCCGCTCCACGCCCCGTAAGACGGGCATTGCCAGCGAACCCTCCGCGAAACGGAATGCCGGGTACGCCCACACCTTCCCCTCCGGGCTGATGGCTGCCGCGTTCACCGAATGGAAAAGGGAATCGCTCTTCCCCCTCCCCCGCTCGCGTGCCGCCACGCTCCATATTTTCAATCCGTTGAGTGCCCTCCGGTAAACGCTCCAGAATCGCCGCACGGCAGTGAATGCCCCGCGCGCCTTGACCTCCTTGTCCGTCCGGGAATCGCGTCTCTCCCGTTTCGAAGGGCAAGCCCGGATTTTCCCGGAGTGCATGTAATACGTAATGCCCCCTATGCGCAGGCATTCTCCCTGCAAGAGCAGGGAAAGCGCTGGGAAGGCTAAAGGAATGTTCTTTTTCATCTTCGCTTATTTTTCGTATATTCTTCGTTGCAAATATAGTACAAATTCTCTTCAAAACCAATTAAAATATTATTATATACAGTATTTTAATAGTATTCTAATAGTATATCAATAGTATTTTACACGAAGAATATTCGAAGGATTACCGTAAAATCCTTTGAAAATTCCTTTAGCTTTCCAAGCTCCTCCCCCTCTTTTTCCCGGAGCTTCCGGGAAGAAGGAACGATGAATGATGAACGATTAAGGATAAATAAGGAGAGCAGAGGGCATGCCACGGGAAGTGAAGGACAACGGCACAGGAATGCAAAAAGAGGGGCAGGGGTTTGGGATTACAGGCAAGTTTGCCTACCTTTGTAAAAAAGAAAATGGAGGAATCATGGCAATAGCAAACAGCATACTCGGGAAAATCAGGGGAAGCATCAGCAATTTGACTTTTTACGTGCGGAAGGGGGAGCAGCAGGTCATCCGGAAGAAGCCGTCGGAACGGCAGACGAGCAGCGAACGGCAGCAACGGCAGGAGACCGCTTTCGCGGAGGCGATGGAGCAGAGCTATACGTTCATTGACGCGATTGAGGTGGGGTTCCCGGAGGGGGTGAAGGGCTACCCGGCAGGGATACAGGGGTTCGTGAAGGCGAACGCGGGGAAGGCATGCACGGGGGAACGCATCGACCCGTCGGCGAAGTTCAAGCGGCAGAAGAAGGCACCGCGGGCGTTCCGGGGACGGACGGATTACACGTTGGTGCAGGTGGCAGCGGGACCGCTGGAGGTGCCCCGCGCGGAAGCCGTGCTGGACGAGGAGGCGGGGACGGTGGTGTTCAGCTGGGAGGGCATCGAGCTGGAGGCTTACGGGCGGTACAGGGACGACCGGCTGTACGGGGCGGTGGCATGCCCGGACCTCCGCAACTGCTACGTGGAGGAGCTGGGGCGGCGCGGGGAGGGTGGCGAGCATGCGGTGCGCTTAGTGAGGAGGAAGAAGGGGATGGCGGTGTGGGCATACGTGTTTGCGACGGACGCGGAGGGGAAGGCGGCATCCGGCTCGGCGTGCGTGCTGGACGGCACGATGAAGGATGAACAATTAAAGGGGAAGGATTGACGAGGAGGGATTAAGGGCGGATGGAAGAAGAGGGAGAAGAAGGGGGCTTCCCCCCTCCAGGATGGCGGGGATTTGAGGGGGAGGATTTTAAGGGAAGGGAGAAGCGGCGGAAAGAGGGGCAGGGAATGACGGGCGCCCCCTGCCCCGCGGCGGCAAAGAGAGGCGCAGAAGGCTGCCCGGCAGAAGGCTGATGCCCGCGGGGCACAATAAAAAAGGCTCCCGCTCACGCGGGAACCTCTCGTAATTAACTAAATACCCCTTCGCATAATGAAAAACAATCTATCTGGGGATAAAGATAGGAACATTTCCCCAATATTCCAAGCGTGAGAGGGAAAAAATCAAAAAAAAATTCCGGACGGGGAGACGGACGGCGGGGTCAGTCCCCGGAGGCGGCAATGCGGGCGCGGATGGCAGACCAGGCGGGGGTGCCGAAGAGGCAGGTGGAGCGCATGGCGGCGGACAGTTCGCGGAAGCGGGACATGGGGACGGCGAATCCCAGCACACCGGCGGGGAGGTGCTTGCGGACGGAGGGGTCAAAGAGCCCGATGAAGGCGCGGCGCCCTCCGCGGCGGTTTTCCGCCAAGGCGGCGGTGAGGGTGGCAGAGCAGCCGGAACCGAAGGGAGCGGAGAGGGCGGAGGGGTCGTTGTTGTCGAAGTATGCCCATGCCGCCAGCCCGGAGAGGATGTCGGGGGTGGCGAGGAAGAGCAAGCCCTCCACGCCGCCGAAGGAGGAAAGGCTGTCGATGCGGGCGAAGTTGAGCCAGGGGGCGGGGGCAGGCTGCACGTCCATCGCGGCGATGCCCTCGCGCACAAGGTCGGGGGTGGCTTTGTAGTGCTCGGTGAGGGAGACGAAATTGGGGACCCGCTCGGGCATGGGAGCGAAGCCGGTGTAGAATTTGCCGCCGCCGCAGCCGAGGGTTTCCGCGGAGAGGCTGGCGGGCGTGCCGCGCATGACGCCGGCGAAGACTTTGAAGAGGCAGCCGCCTATTTTGCCCGTTCCGGGAGCAAGGGGGTCGTGGGAGTACCAGAAGGCGACGGGGAGCGGAGCCTTGTCGGTGAAGGCCTCGCGGTAATTGTCGATGAATTGCTGTATTTCCATTTGCATTTTGTTTTAAGTGCCGGGGAAGTCCCGGCGGGTTATCATTTATTTGGCACAAAGTTAGGCAAAATATCCCGCCGGAGAACGGGTGGATATCCCGGAGGAAATTATTACCTTTGCGGGAGTAACCATTATTTAGGAGGATTGACTATGAGAAAGAATTTTGGAGCCAAGCCGTGGACGTACCCGCAGCCGGTGTTTATCGTGGGGACGTATGACGAAGAGGGGCGCCCGGACGCGATGAACGCCGCATGGGGCGGCATCGATTATGATGACCAAATCAACCTGTGCCTGAGCGCAGGGCACAAGACGGTGAAGAACCTGCTGGCACGGCGGGCATTCACGGTGAGCATGGGGACGGAGGAGCAGCTGGTGGCTTGCGATTATGTGGGGGTGGTGTCCGGGAACAAGGAGCCGGAGAAGTTCGCGAAGGCAGGGTTCCATGCCTTGCGGTCGGAGTTCGTGGACGCGCCGCTCATTGAGGAACTGCCGATGGCGGTGGAATGCGAGCTGGTGTCTTACGACCCGGAGACGTGCCACCTGGTGGGGCGGATTGTGAACGTGTCGGCGGACGAGCGCATCCTGGACGGGAACGGGAAGATTGACCCGATGAAGTTGAAGCCCATCGTCTTTGACCCGGTACACAACGGTTATCATGTGCTCGGCGAACGGGTGGGCAATGCGTTCAAGGACGGGCTTGCATTGGCTAAGGATTAACGATTCATGATTAACTGTCAATGAGCAGCAGGAAGGAAATACGGAGCGCGGAAGAGATGGAGCAGGCAGTCTGCGAGGCGGGCTTCCTGCCTTTTTTCCGCTGCGGGATTCCGGGCTTCTCGATTGAGGAGCGGATTGCGCCGGAGTATTGGTTTTCGGACGAGGCGGAAGGGGCTTGGGAATGGAAGGGGCCCGTCATCCGGGAAGGGCATTGCGCCTACGGGAAATTGTACAACAAGAAGGCGGGATACGTGAGCCTGGAGTGGCTGCCAGACCTGATGAATTACCGGCGGTCGCGGCATTACGCGAAGGACGAGGACACCGCCGCGCTGGATGACTTGGTGCTCCAGGTGATTGCCTCGGAGGGGAGCACGACGGTAAAAGACTTGAGAAGGTTACTGGGGTTCGCGCGGGGACGGGGGCGAAGGAGGGCGGAGGACTTGGTGGACGGGATGGAGGAGGCGGAAAAGGTGTCGTTGGAACCTATCCTGACGCGGCTGATGATGGAGACGCGGGTAGTCATCGCGGATTTCGAGTATAACATAGACCGGCACGGGAACCGTTATGGCTGGGGCGTGGCACGGTACACGACGCCGGAGCGGCTGTACGGGCGGATGGGCGCGGGCTGCACGGCGGAGGAGTCCTTCGGGCGGATTTACCGCCACCTGCGCGGGATGTTTCCGGATGCCCCGGAGCGGAAGGTGCTGGCATTGATTGGATAAGCGGGGCAGGTCCCGGAGCCTCCCGGGGAAGGCAGGGGCAGACGGCAGTTTTTGCGGATGACGGGAAGGGGGTGAGAGATTTTTTTGTTATTTTTGGAAGGGAAGGATTGCAGTTTGCGAATTATTTTCTAATTTTGCGGCGTCGTAAGGAGAAACGGCTTTATTGTTCAATGGTGTAATGGCAGCACAACAGATTCTGGTCCTGTTTGTCCAGGTTCGAGTCCTGGTTGAACAACAAATTTTTTCATAATTTCTAAGACTGTTCAATGGTGTAATGGCAGCACAACAGATTCTGGTCCTGTTTGTCCAGGTTCGAGTCCTGGTTGAACAACAAAAAAAGCCTGATCCTCTCAGGCTTTTTTGTTCTTCTTTCTTACAGGATTTTTTGCGTTTATCCCCTCCCCTACAATTTCAGGAAGTTTACTATAGTTATTATTAATATAGTTTAACTATTTTATATTTGCTAATTTCAAGGATTACTTTATATTTGCAATCGATACATAACCATTAAATTAATAGAGTCATGGAAACAATTATCAACTTTATCAAAAGACAAAAAATCCCTGTATTTATTATAGGGGTTGCTATCGCAAAACTGTATATATAAACAATCCTGGCAATGGAGATTTCATGTTATATTGTAGCCTCTTTTAATATATAAAATTATAATATTATGAAAACAACATTATTTATTTTAGGAATCCTATTTTTTATTGCTTGTTCCAATGAAAAATTAGAGAGGACGAACCAATTGCTCGCTAAAAACGAAATAGCGATAACGGAAGAAATGGATGCCGCCTTGCAGGAAGCCATTCAGGAGCACATAGCCATACAGGCAGGAAATCCCAATACAAAAAGCCTGCCCGTCGAATTTCAATTTCCAAGCACACAAGAAGAATTTGATGCCTTGGAGTTTACTACTTTGCCATTATACCGATTTGATTACCGGGTGTTTTTGGAAAACCCCAGTGCAGAACAATTAAGCAAAGCCATCTTGCCTGCTGAAGACGAAATGATTTTCTTGGCAAAAAGGGATAGGCGCATGACTCTGCTCATGGGAATTGAACAAGACGCACAAGGGGAATGGCACAAAAACAACTTAGGCAAAAACGAATTCTATTTCAACCGGGATTTTGCCCTATTGCCGGAACTTTTAGAAAAAATTGACGGAAATGAGTTTTATTGCTTAGACTATTTCGGACATCTGAAACTGGTTTATAAACAAAATGGCGAAACGTTCTTTGCCGGGACAATCAATGGGGGGAATGCTGAAACAGAAAAAGAATTTGCAAAGGGAGCATTAAGGCTCAGCCAATACACCAAAGAAAACTTAGAACGTATCGCTCAATACAAGGAAGGCATACAATAAGGCAACATCTTTATATTTTCACAAAGAAAAAGAGGGGAAAACCCCTCTTTTTTCTTTTACCTGCTTAAAAGTTACCAGCGGTTGCGGTGGACTTTCTCGGGTTTCCATTTGTCTTTCGGTGCCGGGCGGTCAGCCGGATAGCCGACGGGAATGACACAGAGGGAGTGGATGGTTTCGGGGAGAGCAAGCGTCTCCGCCACCACGTCCATGCGGTCGGCGTAAGGATAGGTAGCCGTCCATACCGCGCCCAAGCCCAATGCCTGCGCTGCGAGGAGGATGTTCTCGGCAACGGCAGAGCAGTCCACATACCAATAAGAGGACTTGGTGGTGTCAGCGCAAACAACTATTGCCATCGGCGCCTGTGCCAGCATTTTGGCATAAGGCAGGGCTGCTGCCATAGCATCGAGGGCAGCGCGGTCGTCCACCACGACGAGTTCCCAAGGTTGTACGTTCTTCCCACTGGGGGCAGCCATGCCTGCCCTCAACAATAGTTCAATTTTCTCTTCTTCCACCGCCTGAGGCTGGTAGGAACGGATGCTGGTGCGGGCAAAGATGGCATCCATCGCGTCCTGCGTATGGTATTTTCCCGCATTGTCTTTCGTGTTGCATGCTGTCATGACAAGAATCATTAAAGGAATGGTTAAATACAATGTTGTTTTCATTATTACGCTTATTATTGTTTGTTTGCTTCTTTCAAGGTTACAATCTCCCCCAAGGCGGGAATCATGACCCGCACGTTCCGCTTGCGCGCCTCCTCGGCAAAGACAGAAGGCGGATCGCTGAGGGGCTCGTCAGAGAGGTCAAAGGTGCCATAGTGCATGGGGATGGTCACCCGCGCCTGCATTTCCTCGGAGGCGGTGAGGGAATCATACGGGGAGATGTGGTTGGGCTGCATGAACCAGCGGGGCTTGTAAGCGCCTATGCCCAAGAGGGCGTAATCGGGCACGCCGAAAAGTTCGGGAATTTCCGCAAAGTGGTTGGAATAGCCGGTGTCGCCGCCATAATAAACGGAGAGGCCGTCCCCCTCCAACATGAAGGCTCCCCAAAGCCGTTGCCCGCCATCGTTCAAGGAACGCTTGCTCCAATGCTGTGCCGGGAGAAAGGTGATTTTCAGTTGCCCGTCATTGAGCTGCTGGTACCAGCCCGCTTCAATGACTTCCATCGCGGGACACCAACTTTTTATCAACTGCCCTACCCCCAAGCCACAAAACAGTTTCATCCGTGGATTGTTGGCATGCAGGAGCATGACACTCGGCTTGTCGAGGTGGTCGAAATGGTCGTGGCTGATGAGCAGATAGTCAATGTGCTTGAACACAGCGGGGTCTGCGGGGAAGCGGCTCTTCCGCCGGACAAAAGGGATGTTCCCGAAAACGGGGTCGAACATGATGCGCCGACCAGCCAATTGCATGAAAAAGGAGTTATGCCCCAGCCAGACGAGCACATTGCCGCCAACTGTCTCCAGACTATGCAAGGGCACCACCCGGGGGTCCCAATTCTCCCGGCGCTTTTCCTTACGCTGGGGATTGGGGGAAAAACGCCATTTCATGATGTTGCCGATGCCGTGCTTCGCCTTGTGGCGGCGATTGACAAAGCGTCCCCGCACCACAGGGTTTCCCCGCCAATGGGGTTTGACAGTAATCAACCCTTCATTTCTCCGGAAAGTTATTCGTTCACCCATAGGTCAAAATCCAGTTTATTGTATCACTTCCTGCGCCTGTAAATAATAGGGCATCCGTTCGCGCAAATGCCCTGCCACGAAATCGTGCAACTGCTCATCTTCCAGGTTCCTGACCAAGGGACGCTTCTGCTTGCCACGCCGCAAGCGCTCGACAAGAGTGTCTATGTCCGTGTTCAGAAAGATGGTCTTCCCCTGCCGGTTCATGTATTCCATGTTGTCCGAATAACAGGGCGTCCCCCCTCCCGTCGCCATGACAAAACTTTCATAAAGTTCACAGACTTCCCAAAGGTAACGCCTTTCCAATTTCCGAAATTCCTGTTCCCCTCCCGACCTGAAAATATCCGTGATAGTGCGTACCTCGCGTCTCACGATATAGGCATCCAAATCAATAAAAGGGATACCCTGCTCCTTCGCCATCGCCCTGCCATAACGGCTTTTTCCACAAGCCATATAGCCGATTAAAAAATACTTCATACCCTGCCTTTTATTCAAAATCCAGTTTCATCTGTTCTTCCCCGGCGATTTCTTCCGGATTGGTCACTTCAAATTCCACCTCATCCTGCTGCACCTCAAGCTCATCCTCCTCTTTGTGGAGAGGTTCTATTTCCCTGATTTCTTTCACCTCAAAGGAGGTCACCCGTTTGCCCCGCGCCTTGAATGACTTCTCGCCAATAAATTCATCAGCAACGATGATTTCCGGGGGACGAAGTTCATTCCTGCCGCCAAACACGACCTCGAAACGGGGATGCCTTTCCCCGCTAAGGCAAACGAGCCGGGAACCTTCAGCCTCGCCAATGATGCTGTTGGGACGAGAAAGGTCCTCAAAGCAAAAGCGTTTCAAGTAATAATAGTTCTGCTCCGCATCAAAGAACACGGCAGACCAGACTTTGTGGGGGTCATATTTCTCAAAGACCATATTCCCTTCCCCGTAATGGTTGCTCAAATCAAAGTCGGAAGTGTAGAATGTGCCGTTCTTGTTCACCACCAAAATGCGGTCATTGCCCTGGAACTCGCCCACGTATTTTCCCCTGCCGTCCGTATTCAGGCGCAAAACATCCTCGTCAATCCATATCTTCCTGCCTCCCAAGGTGGAAACCCCTTTCTGCAAGACCGTAATCTTGTGTATATCATTTTTGGACAGGATATTTCCCTGAGAATCCCGTCCTTTGATTGCCAAAGTAGCAAAATTGTATTCAAATACCAGTTTCTTCAAGTTGGGCTTAGGCTTCAAGCACACTTTGACCACTTCCGCCTCGCCGTTGGGATTGGCAGAAAAATAAAGCACCCGGGAACCGGAAGTCCCTTTGGTCAGGTTATATATCTTGTCACGGGTCACGCCCGTCACATTGAAACGCTTCACGTAAGCCGTGCCATAACGCCCGTCCCGATAGACCACGTTGTAAATGGTCCGCTTGTCATTTTTCTTGAAGACATTGACGTAAAGGACATCCTTGCCCACAAAAATCTTATCCGCCACTTTCGTCACATAATAAGTGCCGTCCTTGCGGAAGATAATCACCTCGTCCATGTCGGAACATTCACAGATGAACTCATCCTTCTTCAACGCCGTGCCGATGAAGCCCTCCTCGCGGTTGATGTAGAGCTTTTCATTGGCAATCACCACTTTCGCCGCCTCAATATTCTCAAAATTACGGATTTCCGTCCGCCGTTCGCGCCCTTTGCCATAGCGTTCCTTGATGCGCTCATAGTAGGCAATGGAGTAAGGGATGATGTGCTCGATGTTGTGGCGCACTTCGGCAATCTCCTGATTGAGCGCTTCAATCTTGCGGTCTGCCTCGTCGGAATCGAACTTCGTAATGCGTTTCATCCTGATTTCAAACAAACGCTTGATGTCCTCTTCTGTCACCTCGCGGTAGAGCTTGGGCAGGAAAGGCTGCAAACGCCCCCGCACATGCAGGCTGACCTCCTCGAAAGTTTCCAGTTCCTCCACTTCCCTGTCCTTGTATATCCGCTGCTCAATGAAGATACGCTCCAGCGAAAGGAAGTGCAACTCTTCCTGCAATTCGCCTAAACGGATTTCCAACTCCCGCTTCAAGAGCGCCACCGTGTCGTCTGCCGAATGCCGCAGGATATCCGACACAGGCATGAAACAAGGCTTTTCGTCCTCAATGACGCAGGAATTCGGGGAAATGGAAAGCTCACAATCGGTGAAAGCATAGAGGGCGTCGATGGTTTTGTCCAACGAGACTCCCGGCGCCAACTGGATGAGAATCTCCACGTCCCGCGCCGTATTGTCGTCTATCTTCTTGATTTTTATCTTCTCCTTTTCATTCGCCTTGATGATGCTGTCAATCAAGGACTGGGTGGTACGCCCGTAAGGGATTTCCGTAATGCGCAACGCCTTGTTGCTGGCATCCTTCTCAATCCTCGCCCGGATTTTGACATTCCCTCCCCGCATGCCATCACAATACCGGGATACGTCTATCATGCCCCCTGTCGGGAAATCCGGGTAAAGCACAAAATCCTCGTGCTTCAAATAGGCGATGCAGGCATCTATCAGTTCATTAAAGTTATGGGGCAATATCTTGGAAGCCAAACCCACGGCAATCCCTTCCACCCCTTGCGCCAGCAGCAGGGGAAATTTCACCGGCAAAGTCACCGGCTCGCGGTTGCGCCCATCGTAGGAAGCCTTCCACTCCGTCGTCTTGGGGTTAAACACCACGTCCAAGGCAAACTTGGAGAGCCGCGCCTCAATGTAACGGGGTGCCGCGGCACTGTCCCCCGTCAGGATGTTTCCCCAATTCCCCTGGCAATCTATCAACAAGTCCTTCTGCCCCAACTGCACCAAAGCATCACCGATGGAAGCATCCCCATGGGGATGGTATTTCATGGTATTGCCAATGATATTCGCCACCTTGTTGTACCGCCCGTCGTCCATCTCGCGCATGGAATGGAGGATGCGGCGCTGCACCGGTTTCAGCCCGTCATTCACGTAAGGCACCGCCCGCTCCAAAATCACATACGAGGCATAATCCAGAAACCATTTCTGGTACATGCCGTCCAGGTGCTGGATGGAACGGATGCTGCCTATATTTTCTGTCGTCTCTTCAGCCATAATCCTATTTGTTTATTGAAAGCCGTCTCAGCGCAATTCATCTTTCTCTATGTAAAGATTCTCAATGATGAAGTCCTGCCGCTCCGGCGTATTCTTTCCCATATAATAACTCAAAACCTCCTCTATCGAGTCCGCTTTAGACAGGCGCACGGGTTCCAGGCGCATGTCCTTGCCGATGAAATGCACAAACTCATTGGGAGAAATTTCCCCAAGCCCCTTGAACCGGGTGATTTCCGGCTTGGGTCCCAGAGCCTTGATGGCATTCTCGCGCTCGGCATCCGAATAACAGTAACGGGTTTCTTTCTTGTTGCGCACCCGAAAAAGAGGGGTCTGCAAGATATAGACATGCCCGCTGCGCACCAAATCCGGGAAGAACTGCAAGAAGAAAGTCAGCAAAAGCAGGCGGATGTGCATGCCGTCCACATCGGCATCCGTCGCGATAATCACATTGTTGTAACGCAAGTCCTCCAAACCGTCCTCGATGTTCAACGCCGCCTGTAAAAGGTTGAATTCCTCATTCTCATACACGACCTTTTTAGTCAAACCGTAAGAGTTCAAAGGCTTGCCCCGCAGGCTGAACACCGCCTGCGTGTTCACGTCCCTCGACTTGGTGATGGAACCGCTCGCCGAATCTCCCTCGGTAATAAAAATGGACGATTCATTCTTCAGTTCATGGTTGGAATTGAAATGCACGCGGCAGTCCCGAAGCTTGCGGTTGTGCAGGCTGACCTGCTTGGCACGCTCGCGGGCAATCTTCTGGACACCCGCCATCGCCTTGCGCTCCCGCTCCGTCTCGACAATCTTCTTCAAGAGCAACTCGGCAGTATCGGGATTGCGGTGCAGGTAATTGTCCAGCTCCTTCGTCACGAAATCCATGATAAAATTGCGGACGGAAGGACCTCCCGGCGCCATGTCCTTTGAGCCTAATTTCGTCTTTGTCTGCGACTCGAACACGGGTTCCTGCACTTTGATGCTGACAGCCCCGATGATGGAGGTGCGGATGTCCGAGGTGTCAAAGTCCTTCTTGTAAAAATCCCGGACCGTCTTGCCAATGGCTTCCCGGAAAGCTGCCAGGTGCGTTCCCCCCTGCGTGGTGTGCTGCCCGTTCACGAAAGAATAATACACTTCCCCGTATTGCCGCCCGTGGGTCATGGCAATTTCAATGTCGTCCCCCTTCAAGTGGATAATGGGATACAAGCCCTCCCCGTTCATATTCTCGGTCAGGAGGTCATATAAGCCGCGCTTTGAAAAATATTTGTTCCCATTAAAAACGATGGTCAGCCCCGTATTCAGGAAAACGTAATTTTTCACCATCGCCTCCAGGTAATCGGCAATGTAATGGTAATTTCCAAAGATTTCCTTATCTGCCAGGAAAGTCACTTGGGTCCCGTCCCTTTCCGTTGTCGGCTCAATCTCCCTTTCTTCCACAATCTGCGCCCTCGAATAGCGCACATATTTCGTCTTCCCCTCCCGGAAAGATTGAATTTCAAACACTTCCGACAAGGCATTCACCGCCTTGATACCCACCCCGTTCAAGCCCACCGCCTTTTTGAATGCCTCAGAATCGTATTTTGCCCCGGTGTTCATCTTGGAAGAAGCGTCCACCAATTTGCCCAAAGGTATCCCCCGCCCGTAATCCCGGACAGTCACCATGCCTTCCTCCACCTTGATGACAATCTCTGTCCCTGCCCCCATGGCAAACTCATCAATCGAATTGTCCACCACTTCCTTCACCAAAATGTAAATACCGTCATCCGGCGCAGAACCATCCCCCAACTTGCCTATATACATGCCCGGGCGCAAGCGGATATGCTCCCGCCAGTCCAATGTCCGAATTGAATCCTCAGAATAATTCTCAACCATAAAACTATCAATAATGTCAATCCTCAGCAGGAAATCCCCGCCGATTCAGGAAACCCTGTGCAAATATAGCAATAAAACCTCAAAAATAAAGCAAAAAAACACGGTCTGTTCACGTATCAACTTTGGTTCACTTCAGGTTCAACTTTGGTTCAAGTTTGGTCTATAGACCGGACATGAACCGTACTTGAACTGGAGCTGAACCACAAGTGTTCCTTGAACAGACTGCGAACAGATTTTATATAATACTGGCTTACAGTTTATTATTTCCCATGCAAAACACAAGACCGGAAACGGGACAAACCTTCCTGCAACAATGCACGCGGGCAAGCCAAGTTCCAACGCATGAAGCCTTCGCCTTCATCCCCGTACATGGTCCCGGCATTCAGCCACAGTTTTGCGTCCCGCAACAACCGCTCCTCCAACGCTTCAGAAGAGAGCCCCAAGACGCGGCAATCCATCCACGCCAAATATGTCCCTTCCAAAACAGCCAAGGGGAAGCCCGGCAAGTATTCCCGGCAATAGTCCCTCATATACACATAATTTCCCCACAAATAATCCAACAATTGCGACAACCATTCTCCGCCTTCATTATAAGCCGCCACGGTTGCTTCCACGCCCAATGGGTTCACGTCACACACCTCGTTGATGTTGATGGCCTTGTCTATCTTACGGCGTACTTCCTCGTCCGGCGCAACAATATTCGCAATCTGCAAACCTGCCATATTGAAAGATTTGCTAGGGGAGATGCAGACCACCGAGCGCCGAGCCAATTCTTCCGACAATGTCCCCACAGGCACGTATTCATGTCCCGGCATCACCAATTCGCAATGGATTTCATCGGACACCAGCCACACGCCGTGCTTCAGGCAAATGTTCCCCAAACGCTCCAACTCTTCCCGCGTCCATACCCGCCCTGCCGGATTGTGCGGATTGCATAGCAGCAGAACTTTGACCGATGGGTCAGCCATCTTCCGTTCCAAATCCCCGTAATCCATCCGATAAGTCCGGTTCTCGTAAATCAACGGGTTCGACACAATCTCGCAGCCGTTATTCCGAATGGAGGAAAAAAAACAATTGTAAACAGGCGTCTGCACCACCACCTTGTCCCCCGGCACGGTCAATGCTTTGATTACCGCCGAAAGGGCAGGCACCACCCCGGAGGTGTAAATCATCCACCCGCGGTCGATGGTCCACTTGTGGCGACGGGCGAACCAGCCAACAACCGCCTCATAATAAGCATCCGGCACTCTCGTATAACCGAAAATCCCATGTTCCACCCTGTGCTGCAAAGCCTCCCGAATGCAGGGCGCTACCTGAAAATCCATATCCGCCACCCACATGGGCAATACGTCTTTATCCTCCGCACTGTCCCATTTATAAGAATTGGAACCCCGGCGGGGCACGATTTCATCAAAATTATAATCCATAACTTCCATTTTACAAGCCCCGTTCTTTAATCACACAATCGGCAGGAGCCTTTATGTTTTCATCTATTGTAACGGAACCTATGCTGTCTGCCACGATTTGCCCTGACATCGGATTCTTTATATTTGTAATCGCTCCCCGAATATCAGCATGCAAAGTCGAATATTCAAAAGCCCTGTCACAAGCAGGGTCAAAGGTGCAATTTTCCAATACCAGGTCATGTGCATAACACAACGGCTGTTCTCCGGAAATATGACAGTTGACCAAGCGCAAGTTCCTGGAGTGCCAACCCAAGTACTCCCCGTTCAATTCTGAATCATAGATGGTGACATTCTCCACCTCCCAAAAAGCATCTTTCGTAGTGATTTTGGCATGGTGAATCTCCACATCCTTCACATACTGGAATACATACTTGCTGTCACTTTCCAGCCCGTCCACATAAATGTCCCGGCTAAACATAAAAGGATAGGTTCCCCCATGCAAGGTCAAGTCCTTCACCCGAATGCCGTTGCAACGCCAGAACACCTCATCGGCATCATTCATGACCACCCGTTCCACATCTATGTCGTTCATTTCGCGGAACATCTTAGGAGCGTCTATCAACGTGTCGGACATCTTCAAATGGTCACAATACCATAAGGCAGAACGTCCCCCCACGGCAAAATAACAATCCCGGATGGTAAAGCCATGTACATGCCAAAAGGGATAGTTCCCTTCAAATTTACAATTTGTCGCTACAATATTCGTGCATTCCTTTATTGCCGATTCCCCGGCAAGAATAGTCACATTATCCAAATGAAGGTCATGTGATGCAAACAGAGGACGCTCGCCTCCAAATTCTTTGTCTTTTATCAGTTGCATAATATCATCGTTTTATTAATTTTTCAACAATACAAAATTACAGCACCTCCATAGATAAGCTTATAAACAAATTACGGATGAAATTACCTGAATTACTGAAAATACGCCCAATCCTCCTACTTCGAACGGCGGAACACATGCCTCAACCGTATAAGGAAAATACATCCCCGGAAACACAATTCTATACACATCGCCAACCATACGCCCTTCAACCCCATCAGAGGCGCCAGCCATGCAGCCAAGGTAAGGCGTACAGCCCAAATGCTTACAAAGTTCATCACACTGGGAATTATGGTATTCCCCATGCCTACAAAGACTCCATACGCCACAATAGACGCCGCAAACATCGGTTCAGCAAAAGCCTCAATGCGCAATGCTTCCGCCCCTAAAGCGAGCACCTCCGCATCGGGTGTCATCGTACCAATAATAAAAGGCGCCCCCACATACATAATCACCCCCATCACCCCCATGACAAGCATTCCCATATATACGGTAATGTAAGCAAAACGGCGGGTCAAATCACGACGCCCGGCACCATAACTCTGCCCTACCAGCGTCGTGGCAGCATCCGCAATCCCGTAGCCTGGCATATAGCATAAACTCTCAGCGGTGATGGCAAAGGAATTGGCAGCAATGGCAAACACCCCCAAAGGAGCTACAATAACGGTGGTCATAATCTGTGCCCCGCAAATCACAGCATGCTCCACCCCCATCGGAATCCCGATGTGGAAAGCTTTCTTCAAAGTCTTGATTGTCGGACGGAACTTCCCTCTTTCCCCCACCAACCTCAGGTCCCGGGAACGGGTAAAAAGATACCACATCATTAAAACTGCCACCACCAACTCCGCCAATCCTGTTCCCCAGGCAGCACCTTCCACTCCCAAACCTGCCCCAGGCACCCAAAAAGAACAACCCAATCCCTCTATCTCCCGCGAAGGGAAAATCAAGAAAAAATTAAAAACAACATCCAAAAGGCACATGAGCATGCTTAACAGACTCGGCACACGCATATTCCCACTGCAACGAAGCATACCTGCCGACAGGATGGAAATCTGAAATACAGGCAGGAAAGCTGAGTAAATCAGAAAATAAAGAGAGGCATCATGACGTATGGCAGCGTCTCCCCCCAGCCACCCCGGCAAGAAACGACTAATCCCCATCCCCGTCATGCCCCATAGAATCCCAAATATTCCCACAGCAACCAATGCCTGCCGCAAGATACCCCGCGCCCGTTGCATGTCCCCTGCCCCCAAGGCATGCGCCACCTGTACAGAAAAGCCAGTCGCCGCTGCTGAACACAACCCACTGAAAAGCCATGTGGTTGTTGACACCAAGCCAATTGACGCGGAAGCATTCGCCCCCAAACTACCCACCATTGCCGCATCTATGTACTGCATGACAATAGAGGACAATTGCGCCATGATTGCCGGCACACTGAGTTGCAAAGTAAGCCTTAATTGCTCACCCAACGTCATAGGACGCCCTTCCCGTACCCGCGCCAACAAATCGTATGAAGCCATTATCTTTATAACAAAAATTTCCGGCTACAAAAATACCACCTTATCTTCCCCCCTTCATAACCCATATCACAGATAATTGTGCCTCATTTACGGATAATGTCCCGTTTTTATTCTCTGGTTCTGGTTCCGTATTCCAGCATCTGGGTTAAAAAATCATCCGGATAACTGATACGGATGTCCACTATCTGTCCTTTTTCTATTACGGGATGGTATTCCGGATTGATAAAGCCGGCGTATGGTGCAACTCCCAACTTCGCATAGCGGGCCAAGACCTCCTGATGCAAAGCATTATCTATCTTTACACCATAAGTCTCCACCCAGCAGCGGGCAGCCTCATAATCGCCTTCCGACTTCATGCGCTGCACTTCCCTTAATAAATCACCAAAGAGTTCCCGCAAGGCTTCGTAATCCCGGACAACGAAATAAGTCTTGCCATCCCGAACCACACGTTCTATCACCTGAGCGGCTTTCCCCTTTTCATACGCCCATGCGGCGATTGCCTGACGGTTGCGCATGTGGGCTTCCTCCAATTGACAACCGGGCTTTATACGGGTCAGTTGCACCAACAAGGCATTGCGGATATAACTGTTATATTCAGCCTTAGCTACGTCAAGAGACGGGATGACCCCCAATTCCACTAATTTAGGGTCCATGATGTAATATAAGGCAAACAAATCGGCACGTGCTTCTTCTATCGTGGAATAATAATTACGCAATGCCTCCGTTGTCACACCGGGCAACATTTTTCCCGAACCATGCCCCAGACATTCATGCAAATCCGTATGGACGTTGCTCCCCAATGACCCGTATTCCCGCGCCAGACGAACCTCTTCCTCATCCCAGGCAAACTCGTCCAACACGCCAGAAGCGGCTGCTGCCTTGTCATAAGCATAAGTAATATTATCCAAAGTCACCGACTTACTGCCATATTGTTCCCGAATCCATTCGGCATTCGGCAAATTAATGCCTATCGGCGTGGCGGGATGGCAATCCCCTCCCAACATCGCCACCTGCATTACCCGGGCAGTAATTCCCTTGACTTCCGTCTTTTTAAAACAATCGGCAACAGGAGCATGCTGTTCAAACCAAAGGGCATGCTCTGCCAATTTCCGGGTACGCTGGCAAGCCTCCTCATCCACAATCTCCACCACAGACTCCCAACTTGCCTTATAAGCCAAAGCGTCCCCATACACTTCTATAAAGCCGTTGATAAAGTCAATGGAAGATTCCGTATCCTTCAACCACTCGATAGAATAAGCGTCAAACAACTTCAAGTCGCCAGTCTTATAATAATCTACCAAAAGCCTCATGGCTTTTGCCTGTTGGGCATTGCAAGCATAGGGTATTGCCTTTTCCAACCAAAAAACGATACGGGCTAACTGCTTTCCATACTTTCCTCCCACCTTCCACACCTCTTCCCGTATCTCCCCGTTCACTTTCACTAATGTGGAATTTAATCCCACAGAAACCGGTTGCCGCTCTTGTCCAAGACGTTTCTGATAAAACTGCTCCACCTCCCGCTGGGTCACACCGGAATAATAATTATTGGCAGACCCCGTAATCAAATCTTTCCCTTCATCCAACAAAACACGTTTTGCCATGTAATCCGGTTCAAACAACAAGCGTTCCAAATATTCATCCTTTTCTTCTCCCACAGCCCTTAACAATTCCTGCCAGTAAGCCGGCGAGAAAACCGGACGGAACTTATCCATCGAATAATGATGGTGCACTCCGTTGGCAAAGAAAACCTGCTTGGCATATAATAGAAAAGCCCGGAAATCATCCGTATCACGATTCCCCGGATACTTGGTGACGACCTTCTCCAAGACCCGCCTCAATGCCAAATTATAACAATTATTTTGGTCCCAAAGGATATCTCTCCCTGCCAATGCAGCCTGAGACAAATAATAAACAAACAGTTTTTCCTGTAATGGCAAATGTTCAAACATCGGAACCTGGTAGCGCAAAATCTTCACATCCCCGAACTGCTCTGTCTGCCAACGAAAATCTTCCCCTTTCTCCATATCCATCATTGATTAAAACGTTCCAATATTTCATCCGCTGCCTTAATGGCATTCCGGTACCACTGAAAAAGCACTTCATCCCGTTCTTGCTCCGGCAAATGCCAATCAATATTGCTATAACGCAACCGGCGGGTCACACTGTACATCACCAAAGCGGCACATACACTGACATTCAAACTTTCCGTAAAACCATACATCGGGACCTTGACAAATTCATCCGCCTGTGAAATCACCGTTTCAGAAAGTCCTGTCAATTCTGTTCCAAAAAAGAATGCCATCGGGCCTTTCTCCAAATTCAAGTCCTCAATCAAGACATCATCCGTATGAGGAGTTGTCGCAATAATCCTGTAACCGGCAGCCCGCAACTCGTCAAGGGTTGCCTGCGTATTATCCGCTTGCTCCTTATGGCGGTGCAATGTCAACCATTCCCTTGCCCCTTGTGAAACGGTTGAGGTCGGGTCATACTGGTTCCTGTTCTCTATCAGATGGACATGCTGGATGCCAAAACAATCTGCAGAACGCATCACAGCACTCTGATTATGTGACTGGTACAAATCCTCCAACACAACCGTCACATAAGCCGTCCTTTCCAGTATCAACCGCTCAAACAATTTGTTCTTACCATCCACGACAAACTCCCGCAAATAAGCCACTTGTTCCTTCAGTGTTTTCATATTTCTTTTTTGTCAATTAAGGCGAAATATTTCCACAAAGGCGCCACATGCAATCCTTGCATAATCTGGTCATTCTCCAACAAGAATTTCACTTCTTCCTGCGACAATAATTCTACTGCAATATCTTCTGTCGGCTCCAAATGCCGTTCTTCCACAGGTTCCACCCCTGTCGCCAGAAAACAATATGTCAGATTATTATGTGTACCCGGATTCACACAAATCTTCATCCACTGTTGCCATTCCCCATTTCCATAGCCGGTCTCCTCCAGCAATTCCCGTTTTGCCGCATCCATCGGAGTAGCATCAGCCGCATCGACTACACCGGCACATAATTCATAATTCACCTGCCCCAAACCATGGCGATATTGCCGTTCCATCACCATCTTCCCTTCTTTTGTTATTGCAATGACATTTATCCATGCGGGATATTCCATCACATAGTAACTGGGAATAATGCTTCCGTTGGGAAGTTCCACCTTTTCCTTCCGCACAGTAAACCACGGCTCTGTCGCAATATATTCAGAAGCCAAAACCTTCCAATTCTTTATCTCTTCTTTCATGTCTCCTGCAAAAAAAGAAGGGATGTACAACACCCCTTCCCTCATTTTTTAATGTCCTTAAATTAGCATTTTTCAGCCAATTCCGCTCCTGCTTTAAATTTAACGACCTTCTTAGCCGGAATTGTAATTGTCTTACCAGTCTGCGGATTTCTCCCGGTCCGTTCACTTCTTTCAGACACAGAAAAAGTTCCGAATCCTACTAATGCAACTTTGTCACCCGCATTGAGAGATTCTCCAACTGTTGCAACAAAAGCTTCCAAAGCTTTTTTAGAATCTGCTTTCGTTAAACCTGCCTTTTCAGCAATCGCATCGATTAATTGAGCTTTATTCATAATACAATAATTTTTAGGGTTAGAACATTAAACCTTTTTCACTCTTCGCAAATGTAAGTAATTTATCGAGATAAACAATCATTTTTCCAGAAAAAAATCAACAGAGAAAATAAAAAATCCACAGACAAGGGTATGTCGCAATCAACATGCCCTTTTTGATGCCTGCCATCGCTTCGGAAAAGGCAGGAGCAAATCAAACATTATCCCGGTAGCACACCTCAAAATTCCCCGTTCCTCCGCCAATGCCAACCAAAGGAAGAACAAAGTATCACCAGAAGTGAACCGGAAATGATACGGGAACAGAACGGGAACAGACCGATAAAACGATTAAAGATGAACGATTAACGATAAAAAGGGAGGCCATTTTGAGACAGCCCCCTTTATAGAGTTAGTTTCCCCCTATTCTCTATATGTTCCGCACAATTCTCGCCATCCATAGCTGCCGAAACAATGCCCCCTGCATATCCTGCTCCTTCCCCGCAAGGGTACAGTCCCGAAATCTCTAAATGCATGCCATTTGCATCACGCGGAATCCGAAGCGGTGAAGACGTCCGTGTTTCCACTCCCAACAGCAATGCCTTAGGAGAAACAAAACCAGGGGCTTTCCGCCCAAACTCCCTTAGGCCTGATGACAACCGCCGATACAACAAGCCCGGCAACCAATGGCTAATCAAAGAAGCCCTCACCCTGGGCTTATAAGAAGTCGAAGGCAACTCCCCATCCGCTTTCCCGGCTAAGAAATCAGTCAATACTTGAACCGGAGCACACAAACCTCCTCCTCCTTCCAGCCAAGCCTGCCGCTCCAATGCTTCTTGCAATTCCATTCCTCCGAACAAACCACCATACCCCAACACATCTAATTCCTCCCGCCCCACCGTAGTTACAATCGCAGCATTTGCCCACGGCGTATTACGCGCTGAAGATGACATGCCATTCACAACCTGCTGTTCCTCCCCTGTCGCCGCCGGAACAACGACTCCACCAGGACACATGCAAAAAGAATAAACACCACGCCCTTCCACACTCGACACAAAATTATATTCCGCTGCCGGCAACCACTGCCCCCGTCCCTCAGAAGAATGGTACTGTATGCAATCTATGTCATGCTGGGGATGCTCCAACCTCAGCCCTACGGCAAAATCCTTAGCCTCCATCAGCACCCCCCTCCGGTGCAACATGCGATAAACATCCCTTGCTGAATGTCCCGTTGCCAAAATGACCTGACGAGCCAGGTACTCCTTTCCCCCTGCGACAACTCCACACACTTGCCTTTCATGAAGCAGGATATCCGACACCCGCGTCCCAAAATGAATCTCCCCGCCACAGGATTCTATTGTCTTACGGATATTGACAATCACACCCGGCAACTTATCCGTCCCCACATGGGGATGAGCCTCCACCAATATGCGCGGGTCTGCCCCGTGGAACACCAAAATCTCCAAAATCCTTCTCACATTCCCCCGCTTTTTTGAACGGGTAAACAACTTGCCATCTGAAAACGTACCTGCCCCTCCCTCTCCAAAACCGAAATTAGAATCCTCATCCACACGCCCCGTCCGGTACAAACTGTTCAAATCCTTCTTTCTATCCTCCACCCGCTTGCCGCGCTCCAGCACAACCGGGCGGAATCCCCGCTCAATCAAACGCAAAGCAGCAAACAGGCCTGCCGGTCCTGCCCCCACGACGACCACAGGTTCCGCACTACTCACATCCCGGTACGCCGGTTTAAAACACAAGTCTTGCTGTTCCACCCGGTCCACATGTACCCCCAAGGTCAAATTAAACACCACCTCCCGCCTCCGCGCGTCAATCGACCGCCGGACAACATCCACCCGGCAAACACGGCACAATTCTATCTTCAAGGCAACTGCAGCCACTTTATGCAATTCCCGCTCATTCCCCGCCACCCGGGGCAATACCCTTACTTGAACCTCTCTATACATATCAATCCCATAAATAACTCAATATTCCAAAGCGAAAATAACGATTTTCTGCTTTTCATCCGCCATTTTGACAGAAAAAACATACCTTTGGACAACTAAATTTTATTGACATGAACAAAATAGCATTCATTACCGGAGCAACTTCCGGAATCGGGCAAGCCACAGCCCTGAAAGCCGCAGAGGCAGGCTTCGACCTTATCATCACCGGACGACGCAAAGAACGTCTTGAACAACTGGCAAAAGAAATCCATGAAAAAAACGCGGATGTTCTTCCGCTGAACTTTGACGTCCGCCAAGCCGAACAAGTCCGCCAAGCCATCGACAACCTGGAAGGCAAATGGCGCAACATTGACGTGCTTGTCAACAATGCCGGGCTCGCCGTAGGAGTCAGCCCCATCCAAGACGGCATCCTGGACGACTGGGAACGCATGATTGACACCAATATCAAAGGTTTACTCTACACGACCCGAGCCATTGCACCGCTTATGATTGCGCGCCACACAGGACATATCGTCAACATCGCCTCCATTGCCGGCAAGGAAGTTTATCCCGGCGGCAACGTCTATTGTGCCACCAAGCATGCCGTCGATGCCCTTTCCAAGGCAATGCGCACCGACATGCTGAAGCACAACATAAAGGTGACCAATATCGCCCCGGGCATGGTCGAGACGGAATTTTCCATCGTCCGCTACAAAGGCGACACGGAAGCTGCCGCCAATGTTTATAAAGGAATGACTCCTTTGACCAATGAAGACATTGCCGACACCATCCTTTTCGCCATCACCCGTCCCGCCCACGTGTGCCTGAATGACATTGTCATCATGCCCACCGCCCAAGCAAACTCCCGGGACGTTCTCCGGCAATAAACCCACGGACCGGCAGGCATTCCCTCTGTTTCCCCTTTCTCTTCCTGGCAAACAGGGGAATGTCTGCAGCCCCTCTTATGTTCTTCCTTGAAAAACAGCCAAAGATACCCGACATCATAATTAAAACGAATTTCCCCAAAAAAGAGCACAGCGTATCAAAAAAAGAGGTAATTTTGCGGGACTATGAAAATGAAGTATCAAAAAATATATACACGCACGCGCGAGATGTTAATCCGCCCGGCTGGCGCATGGCAAACAGCAATATCAGAACGGACTGATATGCAAAAACTTCTATACGCCTATTTTCTGCCGTTGAGCATTTTCTGCTCCCTCATCGTATTGGTCATCAATCTTTTCACGGGCTCTTTGCTCCAAGCCCTCGGGACAGCAGTCATCAATCTTGCATCTTCCCTTGTCGGAAGTTGGATTGCCTATTTGCTGATTCGCGAATACTTATGCAAAAAATTAAACGGCGATTCCCATCAGGCACTGTCCCTCACAGCTTACAGCGCGGCAATATTCATCCTCTTCCACAGTTTAGGGGTAGCATTCGGCAACTTGTTCATCAGCCAATTGTTCATATTGGCGAGTTTCATTTTTATCCGGACACTATATGCAGGAATCAACCTGTTGGACAACATTTCCAGCACACAAAAGACAAACCTGCTTATCATATCCTCGTTGTCCATCGTCTGCTTCCCCATTATTGTCACACAATTGCTGAATATCCTTTTCAGGATATCAGCCATTAACGTATAAATAAAACAAGAAATATATGGCAACAGAAATCAATATACGCAACAAGCGGGCTTCCTTTGATTATGAATTTATAGAAGAATACAACGCCGGCATAGTCCTTACCGGCACGGAAATCAAATCCATCCGTGCCGGTAAGGCCAGTTTGGTTGATTCCTATTGCTATTTCCATCGGGGGGAATTATGGGTAAAAGGCATGAACATCGCCGAATACAAACTGGGCACCTACTATAACCACCAGGAAAAGCGTGAACGCAAACTCCTGCTGACCAAAAAAGAACTGGTCAAACTGGAAAAAAAAGTAAAGGAATCCGGATTAACCATTGTCCCGATACGGGTATTTTTAAATGAAAAAGGGTACGCCAAAGTCCGGATTGCCCTGGCGAAAGGGAAAAAGGAGTACGACAAACGGGAATCCCTGAAAGCAAAAGATGCAAAAAAAGAAATGGACCGTGCCATGAAAAGGTAACATAAATAAAAATATATCATGAAAAACATCAAATCAATCATCTTGGCAACCTGCCTGCTATTGGGCAACATCGCTTTCGCACAAGAAAGCAACAACGGGAAACAACTGTGGGCAAAATCTTACCTGAACCAAAAAGCCCCGGAATTGAAAGTAGAAGAATGGATTTCCGGACAACCGGACCTCCAGGGTAAATTTGTCCTTATCGACTTCTGGGCAACTTGGTGTGGTCTCTGCCGCAAAGCCATCGGCGAATTGAATGAAATCCACAAGAAATTCAAAGACGAAGTGATTGTCATCGGCATTTCCGATGAGACAGCGGACAAAGTCAAAGCAATGACAGACCCAAAAATTGAATATTACAGTGCAGTAGATACACAAGGAACCATGAAAAACGCCTTGGAAGTCAAAGGCATCCCCCACGTTATCTTCATTGACCCGAAGGGCATCGTGCGTTGGGAAGGCTTCCCGCTCCTGCAAGGACATGAATTGACAGAAGAAGTCATTAAAAACTTAATCGAGAAATACAAATAAGCACAAAGTTAAAACTAAATAACAAGAAAATGTATAACGGTATAAAAACAGTATCATTCGAAGAAGCTGTCAAAGTTGTGAAATCGGGAGACCGCATTCACATCCACAGCGTTGCCTGCGCACCGCAGGGATTGATTCAGGCACTTTGCGCACGCGGACGTGCCGGGGAAATCAAAGACATCAAATTGCAACACCTCCACACGGAAGGAAGCGCCCCTTATGCCGAACAGGAATTCGAAGGCATATTCCAATTGGAATCTTTCTTCGTAGGCCATAATGTGCGCAAAGCCACCCAGGACGGCTGGGCAGACTACATCCCCGTACACCTGAGCGAAACCCAAAAACTCATCCGCATGGGAATTACCCCCGTGGATGTTGCCATGATTCAGGTATGTCCGCCGGACAAACACGGCTATGTTTCCATGGGTACTTCTGTTGACGCCACCTTGGCTGCCGTGCAGAATGCCAAGACTGTTATTGCAGTCATCAACCCGCACGTGCCACGCGCTTGGGGAGATGCCATCATCAAACTGTCGGACATTGACATTTTCTGCGAGGACGACACTCCGCTGATTGAAGCAAAACCGGCACAACCCACCGAACAAGACATCCAAATCGGCAAGAACTGTGCCGCCTTGATAGAAGACGGAGCCTGCCTGCAAATGGGCATCGGAGCTATCCCGAACGCCGTGTTGTCACAACTGGGCAACCACAAAGACCTGGGTATCCACACCGAAATGTTTGCCGACGGCGTGTTGCCCCTTTATTACAAAGGCGTCATCAACAACAAAAACAAGAAATTCGACAAAGGCAAATTGGTTTCCACCTTCTTGATGGGTTCCCGGGAAGTCTATGACTTCATCGACGACAACCCTGCCGTTGCCATGATGGACGTAGGCTACACCAACGACCCGCAAATCATTGCACAACAGCCGAAAATGACAGCCATCAATTCAGCATTGTCTATCGACCTGACCGGACAAGTCAATGCTGACTCTCTGGGCTGCAAATTTTACAGCGGTTGCGGCGGGCAGTTGGACTTCATCCGTGGAGCAGCAGCCAGCGAAGGCGGAAAACCCATCATCGCCATGCCTGCCGTTACGGCAAAAGGTGTCAGCAAAATCACCCCGACCCTGCTGAACGGCGCCGGAGTTGTGACCACCCGTTTCGATGTACACTATGTGGTAACGGAATACGGAGTTGCCGACCTTTACGGCAAGACGATGCAAGACCGCGCCAAAGCGTTAATAAATATCGCAGCTCCGCAGTGCCGGGAAGAACTGGACAAAGCGGCATTTGAACGTTTCGGCAGCCACTTCCACTTTGTAAAAAAATAACTACCCATTACAAAGCGTCAGGTACACAAAGCCTGGCGCTTCCTTTTATCAACCTGCTTAAAAGAAATAACCAATGAACTGGAACAAATTATTGTCTGCACGGCGTTATCAACCCGGCCTATCCACCTCCCTCTTTCAATCTCATGACCGTTCTCAATTCCAACGGGATTACGACAGGCTTATTTTCTCCTCCCCATTCCGCCGGCTGCAAAACAAGACCCAGGTATTTCCACTCCCGGGCAATATATTTGTTCACAACCGACTGACACATAGCTTGGAAGTTGCAAGCGTAGGACGTTCATTGGGCAATAAGCTCAGGCAATTCCTTATGCAGAAAGGGGTACAGATAGACAATCCCGAACTTCTTGAAGAAATCGGCACCATCGTCAGCACCGGTTGCCTGGCGCATGATTTGGGCAATCCTCCCTTCGGACACTCCGGAGAAGAAGCCATCTCCTATTTCTTCAGCGAAGGCGAGGGCCGCTACCTCAAAAAACTGCTCTCCGACGAAGAATGGAACGACCTCAGCCACTTTGAAGGCAATGCCAATACATTCAGGCTATTGACCCACAACTTCAACGGACGGCGCCCCGGCGGTTACACCATGACCTACACCACCCTCGCCACCATTGTCAAATATCCTTTCGAGTCCAGCAAAGCCAATCCCAAAGGCTTCAAATACGGCTTCTTCCAAAGCGAAAAAGACATCTACCGCCTTGTAGCGGAAGAGTTGGGCATCCGGCAAATATCCAAACAGCCGCTCCAATATGCCCGCCACCCGTTGGTCTATTTAGTCGAGGCTGCTGATGACATTTGTTATCAAATCATGGACATCGAAGACTCCCACAAACTGCGCATCCTTTCCTACGAGGAAACGGAACACATTTTTGAAAGTTTCTATGACAAAAACGAGGAGCGCGATGCCCTCAAGACCTTCGCACGCACGTTCAAAACCGTCACGGACAAAAACGAGCGCATTGCTTTCCTCCGTGCCGGCATCATCAACAAGCTCACCATCGCCTGTGCCGACATTTTCTGCCGGAACTACGAAGCCATCATGGAAGGGGAGTTTACGGGAAGCCTCATCAAGCACCTCGAAGGCACCGACAAAACCGCCTACGAAGCCTGCACCCACCTTGCTTATGAGCGCATCTACCACACCAACATCGTGACCCAAATCCAGATTGCCGGTTTCAAAATCCTCGGCACTATCCTCAAAGAATACACCGACGCCATCCTGAAACCGGAGACTTACTATGCCCGCAACCTCCTTTCCGTCATGCCCGAACAATACAAGGTCAGTCCGGAAGATTCCATCTACACCAAAATCCAGACCGTCGTGGACTACGTTTCCGGCATGACCGACTCGTACGCCCTCAACCTCTACCGCAAAATCAAGGGCATCGACCTCCCCGAAATCCGGTAAAGGACACAAAACATTCTCTTTGCGGAATGCCCTATTGTTCCTTTCAAACCGGGATGCAGCCCAATACAAGGTCTGTTCAGGGAACAACAAGGGTTCACACCCCGCTCAACTATGGTTCACTTCCGCTCCGAAGCAAAGTTGAACCAAAGTTGAACCTGAATTGAACCTAAGTTGATACGTGAACAGAATGGGATTAGCATGGAAACAGGGCGAATCCACACCAAAAGCCGGGCAGACACGCTGCATGCCTGCCACACATCAAAAAGCCGAAAAAGGTGTTATATTTCCGGACGGGGAGGGCGGTCAGGGGAAGTTCGCTGCTCTACTTCGAGTTCTCCCGTAATGCCATAAAAGATGGGAGATTTCAAATCCTGGTCAGATTTGAACCCCCGGTTGCCTTCGATAATCTGCCCGTCGGCACTAAGTTTTGCATAACGGTCAGAATAAATGATTTGTTTCTGGGTATCCCAATACAAGAGTTCTGTTTCCAATTTTTTGCCCTCGGCATTGACCACCACCACTTCATTCCTCGCCTCCCAGAGTTGCTCGTCCTCCAATTTCTTGGCATACTTGCAAGTAATGGAGCCTATTTCCTTGCCGTCCGTGTCGTACGAAATAGCGTGGAGTCCCTGGGGAAATTCTTCGTATTTTTCTTCTCCTTCGGACATTTTCAGGTACTCGGGCGTGATGACTTTGTATTTGATACGGGCAGAATCGGTATAAATCATTTCCAGATTCGTGCCGGTCATTTCAGGAAGAATTTCATCACCCGCCACGCGGTTGATTTCCTCCATGTCATTTTTGCAGGAAAAAAGCATTACCGCCCCCATCAGGGCAGTAATGCTTTTTAGACGTATGATTTTTGAAAAAACAGAACGCATTCCCCTCATTTCTAATTATTAAAACGAGCAGTCGTCGTCTCGTTAATCCAGTCACCGATTTGTACCTTGCCTCCGTCAGTCACGCTCCGGAAAAATGCTTCCTCCTTGCTGGGGAAATGGGGCGTATAGGTAGAAATCAATTCTTGTGCCTTGTCAGCCACATTGGGGTCAACGGATTTTGCTTTCTGGAATTTATCCACGGCAGCCCAATAAACCGAAGCATGGTCAAAAGCGTCCTCGCCGTAATTGGGCGCGTAAGCAGCGTATGCCTGCCCGATGAGAATGTAAGCCTCGCCATTATTGGGATTGCATTGAATGGCAGCCAGAGCAGCACTCTTCACTTCGGCATATTTTTTCATTGCCAATTTCAATTGCGCCTGGCGCATGCAATAATCAGCCTTGACCATATTGTCTTCCGCTTTCCCGATAGCCTCTTTCAGGTAGGTGTCCGCCTTTTCCCAATCCTGATGCTTGAGGAACATCATTGCCAGACTGTAAGCCGCCTCAGCGGAAGGTTCCACTTTATACAACTCTTCCGTAGCAACCATATACAGGTTCAAGCCTTCGCATTCATTGCGGCGCAACAGGGATACGATGGAACGCAGGTTATCGACATCAGTCGGCGCGCTGTTGTATTTCTCGGTCAACAATTGCTCCAAAGTGGCACAATCGGCAATGCCGGAAGTAAAGAACATGCCGTCAATCCGTTCCTTCATTGCCACGTATGGCTCCGGTTTCTTGGCATTCTTGATAGCAGCATCGATGAAGTCCGAAACTTCCATGTAAAGGTCAATGTATTCCTCACGGGTCATCAAATTCTTCTTTATCAAATCGCCTGCTGCAAAGAACATAATCTGCACGGTCACGGGATGGCTCTTGGCGCCTTCAATCTCGAAAGATTTGCTCAGATAATTGTAGGCTTCTTTCAAGATATCATCGTTGCTGTTCAGACCCAATTGAATCAACATTGCCCCTTTCTTTCCCAAAATATAGCCTTCGCCAAAGCGAGGATTGATGTGGCAATATTTAATCCATTGGTCGTAAACCATACGCAATGAATCGACGTACTGCATGTCTTTGGTTTGCTGGTACAACCCGGAGAAAAGGTCCTCCCCCTTAGTATAGGTTGATACTTGGAAACAAGGAGCGTTATGGAACACATAACTCCAAGCGGGCAACGCGTCCTTGTAGTTTTTCTGTTTTAAAAACTCAGAATAAATAGAAGCGTTCTGAAGCGTCTGGATGCTATCCAAACCGAACTTCGATTCCAAGGTCTGAGCTTTTGCAACGCCCCCGGCAATACAAAGTCCGCAGGCTAAAGCAATAATTCTTTTCATAATTCCATCCTTTAATTTTGTATAATCTGTTTCTTGTATTCGTTTCCGTTCAGGCAAAAATAGAATTATTTTCCATAATCAGCAACCTTGCATTATATTTTCAGAATATTTTAAGGCGGACTTAGGCTTTTTTAGCAAAGTCTAAAATTCGATTCAATCCTATAAA
>DXFT01000138.1 GCA_019114285.1 Candidatus Odoribacter faecigallinarum | reverse complement strand
CAATGCCCTTTACGACTGGCGGCAGTATTACGAGGAGAACCGCGAGCAATTGGAAGCCCCCGATGATTATTCCACTTCTTATCCGGCAATAGGGTTGGACAACGTGGAGAATTACCTTTTCCGCTACGGTACAAACAGCCAGAAGAATTTCGGACAATCCGGTTCAACCCATTCTCTGACTACTTGGCGTGCCGCCCAATTCGAGGAAGGCGATGCCCGCTTTGCTTCCAAATGGAAATGGCGTTATATGTCACCCGATACGATTTATTACGGCATCCGCAACGACCGGTTCAACGGCGGCGGTCTCTCCACCCCGGAGATGTATTACATCCAGGCGGAGTGCATTGCCCGTCAGGGTGGGCAGGACAACATCGACGAAGCGATGGGTATTTTGAATGACCTGCGCCATACCCGCTTTTTTGACGAAGACTACCATGAACTTTCCGCCACATCGGTGGAAGAGGCAGTGCAGTTGATTATCCGGGACAAGGCGAACGAATACATCCAGACGCCCATCCCGTTCTGGGATGCCCGCCGCTTGAACCTGCATCCGGAATATGCCACCACGCGCACCAAGACATACAACGGTCAGACGCTGACACTTAGCCCGGATTCGCATCTGTGGACCATGCCCTTCCCGTTAGGCGCGACCAGCAACCCCGGTAACGGTACCCTCCAACAGAATGTAGAACGTTAAAATAACAAATAATTGAAATGATGACAAGAATTTATGCAGGTATTTGCGCACTGCTCCTTTTTTTAGGGGCAGGCGCTTGTGCCCCCAAGGACAGTTTTGTGATTGAGGGGCAAGTAGAAGGTTTGGCGGACGGCACGGTGATGACCTTGACGCTGGGGGCTACCCACAAAGATGAAAAGCCCCTCCTTGAAGCGGTGGTTTCCGGGGGTAAATTTGCATTCACATACTCCGTGGAATCACCCCGGCTGTTCAACATCGGGCAGCAAGGGGCATGGGGCGTCTTGCCTGTCGTGGTGGAAAACGGCAACCGGGTGAAAATTACCGGCAAGGTGGATTACCAAGGTGAAGGAGACCGGCGCATGGCGAATTTCACGGAGATCAAAGTGACCGGTTCTCCCTTGCAGGAGGAATATGAAGGCAAAATGGCGTTCAAGGACGAATTGAACCGGATGTATGCGGAAAAGGAAGAACGCCATCAGGCTATCACGGAGCAGGTACGTAAGGCGCGGGCTGCCGGCAACCAGGCGTTGATGGACTCCCTGACGGGCACGGAGGCATACGCTGCCATGTCGGCAGATGAGAAGGTTTTCTTTGAAACCGTCGGCAAGAATTCTTACAAAGCAATCATGGACAACAAAGACACCTGGTGGGGACCGTTGATGATGCTGTTGAATTTGAACTGGTTTTCTGAGGAACAAAAAGCCTGGTTTGCGGAGTTCTCCCCCGAAGCGCAAAAGAGTTTTTACGGGCAGATTGTTTATAATGAGCTTTATCCCGCTGCCAGCGAGGGCAATCCTGCCCCTGCCTTTACGGTGCAGGACGGCAACGGGGCTTCCTTCAACTTGCAGCAGTTGATGGCGGGCAAGAAATACCTCCTGCTTGACTTCTGGGCATCGTGGTGCGGTCCCTGCCGCAAGGAAATCCCCAACCTCAAGGCGGTTTATGAAAAATTTGCCTCCAAAGGCTTGGAAATCGTCAGCATCTCCATCGACAAGGACGCTGCCGCCTGGCAAAAGGCATTGGAGGAGGAGCAGCTCCCCTGGCGCAACTTCCGGGATGAGACCGGCGTTGCCGACGCTTATAGCGTGAGTGCGATACCGGCAATCTTCTTGGTGGATGGCAGTGGCACGATTATTGCGACAGGTTTACGGGGAACGGCATTGCAGGAGAAGCTGGAAACCTTGCTTCCCTGAAGGTGGTCAGCCCTGATTTATGACTAAATGATTAACTCCTTTTGCCCGCAGGCGAGCGCTTGCGGGCAAATTTTTTGTCTGGCGGGCTGCCCGGCAATGCGGAATGCCCTTGCAGTGCTACCCGGCAAGATGCCACCTCGCGTCCTGCCCTGTTGCCGGTACAATCAGGATGAAGTCCCATTATTGAGTATCGTTTAATTGAGGTTTACTTGAGGGTTGAGAGACAGCTAAACCTAATCAAACCCTATTCAAACCCTAATCAAATCCTATTCGAATAGGATAAGAATAGTTTGAAAAAACATTTTCCATACTTTTATCCCATAGAAAACCCATAAGCAATCCAGACATTACATTTAAGGAATACCGGCTCTTGGACAGCATTGGGGTTACATTCTCGCAGGATAAGTCGGTTTTGCGGAGACATGAGATTATGTTTATGGGGAGTTGTTTTTATGGAAGAAATGATTTAATTTTGGGATATTAAAAAAACGGTGTTATGAAAAAAGAGGTTTTTATCGGGTTGTGTTTTGTGCTTTGTCTGGTGGCGTGCCGGGACAAGCGGCAGACAGAGGCGCCTAAGGCGGCTAACGGGGAGTATGTTTATCTGGTGGCGGATTCTTTGCTGACGGAGGAGGAGCGGGCGTTGAAAATGGCATACATCCACCGGGTGCCGGATTACCTGTTGACGGAGGAGCAGGAAAAGCTGAAGCGGAAACGCTTGCAGGTGTTGCAGGACGAGGTGCTTTCGAAATATTTGAAGATGGATGAGGAGGGGCGGCTGGAGTTTTCCATGAGCCGGGAGGACTTTTTAAAGACGGGCTTCCCGGAACCGGTCTATTGGTCTATCCGGGAAAGGGTGGAACGGCAGCATCGCCTTTTGGCAGATTCGTTGCCGGCGCTCCGGCAGAAAGTAAAAGTTGCCAAGGAGTTGCTGGCTGCCGGAGATAGGTCCGGGGCGATGGAAGATACTGCCCGCCTGGCGCAGTATAGCAACCGGGACAAGGTGATTCCGGCATGGGTGCGGGAAGAGGTTTCGGAGGAGGAATATGGCATTATTGAACAGTTGAATGAACGTTACGGGCTTTGGTTTTCGCGTTGGGAGGAACCGATGGCAAGTCTGGTGGAACGTGTCCCGGCTGCCAAGAACCGTGCTACGCTGGATTTCCTGTTGCATTTGCAGGAGGCGGAGGATGCGTTAGTGATTCCGTCTGTGGAAGAAATGGGAAAGGAAGAAGGGGTGGTGCATTATCGGCTGACGGCAGTGGTTTGGAGGGCTGTATATGGGCAGGCAGAGGTGCATTTGGATGTGGAGGTGGACTATGGGTATGATGAGCAGACCCGGCAGTTTGTGGAATTGGATGCCTGTAAATTAAAGCCGGTTTTTGATGCGGAGGATTTGGTACTGACATGGCATGACCGGGTTTCTATGGGAGATTTGAGGGAGGATGGAACCGGTTATAAAGCGCTCATATGTGGCTATGTCCGGGCGGAAGTCGATTTGGGTGAACGCCTGCATCTGGACGTGCGGGTGAAAGATTTCTATGACCGTTTCCATATCCCGCTTCAGTTGAAATAAGAGGGGCATTGTTCTGGATTTTACGAGCAGCGGAATAGAATTTGTGGAGGAAATTTGCGGGGGTGGAGAAATTGTTTTATTTTTGCCCAAGAAAATAGCGGGGAATTAGCTCAGTTGGCTAGAGCGCTTGCATGGCATGCAAGAGGTCGTCGGTTCGAATCCGATATTCTCCACGAGAGTTCTTAAGTTTCAAAAAGTTCATAAAGTTAATGGCGGCGGGTATTGTTTATCCGGAATTTTCCCATTAACTTTATGAACTTTATTTTTGTAAATGCATTGTTTTATGGCTGAGACAGAACAACAGTTGACCAAGAAAATCCGCCCTTATAAAATTATCTACCCGATAGTCATTGGGTTGGCTGTCGTGGTTTGGATGCTTTATCGGGAGTTTGATGTGACTGCTTTCCGGGACATCACCTTTACCTGGCATTCGGTGCTGTGGCTGCTGGTGGCGGTGGGGTGCATGTTTGTGCGGGATTTCGGGTACGTGGTGCGGATACGGGTGTTGTCGGGGGGACGGCTCGGTTGGTGGAGTGCGGTGCGGATTATTTTCCTGTGGGAGTTTACGTCGGCAGTGACGCCTTCGGCAATCGGGGGGACGAGCATTGCCATTCTTTTTGTGAACAAGGAGGGCATCAAGGTGGGGCGGAGTTCCGCCATGGTGATGGCGACGTCGTTTTTGGATGAGTTGTACTTTATCCTGATGTTTCCGATTATTCTTTTGTCTGTGAGCCAGACTGCATTGTGGAATATGCCGGGGGTGAACAAGGGGATTACGACGGGATTGATATGGTTTGCCGTGGCAGGCTATTCGTTGAAGTTTGTTTATTTGATGATATTGAGTTATGGTTTGTTCCGGAATCCTCGCGGGTTGAAATGGCTGTTGATGAAGTGTTTCAAGTTGCGGATATTGCGGAAATGGCGGCATAGCGCCAATGAGGTGGGTTCGGATATTATCCGCAATTCGTATGAGTTGCGTCACCAGCCTTTTTCCTTTTGGTTGAAGACGTTTGGTGCGACCTTTTTTTCGTGGACTGCCCGCTATTGGGTGGTGAACGCGTTGCTGATGGCGTTTTGGGCTGGAAAGTACGGTTGGGGAGACCATTTCCTGATTTTTGCGCGCCAGTTGGTGATGTGGATTATGATGCTGGTGAGCCCGACGCCGGGAGGAAGCGGTTTTGCGGAGTTTGTGTTCAAGGAATATTTGGGCGAGTTTTTGCCGAGTGCCGGCGTGGCGATAGCCATGGCGATGCTTTGGCGTTTGATTACTTATTACCCGTATTTGTTTGCCGGGGTGTTGATTGTCCCGCGTTGGTTGGCAAAGCATTTCGGCAGGAAGCGGGGATAGGGGAAGGTAAATGTAATATTAAAATGGGGAGGTAATTATGATGTTTTTTAAAAGACCGGAGTATCGGAGGTTTGAATATAAGCCCCGTTTTTATGACCCCAAAAAGGAAGCCCGGGAGGAACGCTTGAGAAGGGTGCGGGCGGAATTGGGGTTGGAGGATGAATTGCCGGATAAGGAGAAGCAAGAAACGTATGTGCCTGATTTGCGGGGCAAATTCAGGAGTGAGTTTGAGCGGCGGCGGGCAGCCCGCAGCAATGTGGGTTCCTGGCGGACGCTCCGTTTGTTTATGATTCTGATGATGTTGTTTATTCTTGCATTTTATTGGTTCGTGAAAAATCCGGACAGCATTATGCGGCTTTTCGGTTTGTAAAGGAGGAATATGGATATAGTTCATTTGTTGCCTGATTCCGTGGCGAATCAGATTGCTGCCGGGGAGGTGGTGCAGCGTCCGGCTTCAGTTGTGAAGGAGTTGGTAGAAAATGCAGTGGATGCGGGTGCGAAGCATATTGCAGTGGTCTTGAAAAATGTGGGGAAGGCACTCATCCAGGTGATAGATGACGGATGCGGCATGTCGCCCATGGATGCCCGGATGGCTTTTGAGCGGCATGCGACTTCGAAGATTGCCTCGGCGCAGGATTTGTTTCATATCCATACGCTGGGGTTCCGGGGGGAAGCCTTGCCGTCCATCGCTTCGGTGGCGGAGGTGGAGTTGAAGACCCGCCGGGAGGAGGATGAGTTGGGCACCAGCCTTTTTATCGCTGCTTCTGACTTGAAAAGCCAGGAGGCTGCCAATGTGCCCAAGGGTACGAATATTTCGGTCAAGAATTTGTTTTATAATATTCCGGCGCGGCGTAAGTTTCTGAAGTCGGATTCGACGGAATTGCGCAATGTGACGAACGAGTTTCTGCGGGTCGCCCTGACCCGTCCGGAGGTTGCTTTTTCGTTGAGCAATAACGGGAATGTGCTGTATGACCTGCCGGCGTCCGGATTGCGGCAACGGATTGTGAATATTTTCGGCAAGTCCATCAATTCCCGGTTGGTAACGGTGGAATGCGAGACGAGCATTGTGGGTATCAAGGGGTTTGTCTGTACGCCGGAGCAGGCGCGGAAAACGTATGGCGAGCAGTATTTTTTTGTAAATAACCGTTTTATGAAGCATCCCTTTTTTCACAAGGCGGTCATGGAGGCTTATTCGGGGTTGTTGGGAGCTGAGAGCGTGCCTTCTTATTTTATTTATTTCACGGTGGACCCCGCGTCTGTGGATGTGAATATCCATCCGACCAAGACAGAAATCAAATTCCAGAACGAGTCGGATTTTTTCCAAATCCTGTTGGCGTGTGTGCGGGAGGCTTTGGGGAAGTTCAATATTATGCCGCCTCTGGATTTTGATGTTGAAGGAAATGTTGACTATGCTCCTGTTTCCTTGGAAACGGCTGCACCTTTTGTGCCCAGAATATCTTACAGTCCGAATTATAATCCTTTTGATTACCCGTCGGGCAAGATTACGCCGGAAGATTCGGACTTTTCCTCTTCTGCCGGGAGCGGGAAGCATTCGGCGGCTCCCAAGGTGCCGGCAAATTGGGATATCTTGTTTGACGGTCTGAAAGAAACAGAGGAGGCGGTGCAGACTTCCATTCCGGAGATGGCTGCATCTGCTGAAATGCAGGCGCCTTTGGCAATATGTTATTTCCAAATCAAGGGGCGGTATATGGTGACTCCGGTGCAGAGCGGGTTGATGCTGATAGACCAGAAGCGGGCGCATGAACGGGTATTGTTTGACCGGTATATGGATTCTTTGTCGGGACACCCGGTAGCAGGGCAAAAGAGCCTTTTCCCGGAATTGTTGGAGTTGCCGGCGTCGGATTTTATATTGGTGGGGGACTTGCTGCCGGATTTGGAGTTTTTGGGATTTGAGTTGGTGGTATTCGGTAAGAATTGTTATGCCATCCAGGCTACTCCGCCGGATTTGCCCGGGGGCAAGGCGAAAGAGGTGTTGATGGAATTGATAGAGCATTATAAAAATACGGAGGGAAGTATCCGCGACAAAATGAAGGAACGGGTAGTATTGGCATTGGCGAAGGCGGCGGCGATGCCATACGACACGGTGCTGACTTGTGAGGAAATGAGGGAGTTGACGGGGCAGTTGTTTGCTTGCAAATTCCATACCTATACGGCGGACGGGAGACTTATCCTTCATGTCTTGAAATATGAGGATGTGAATGCTTGGTTTAAATAGGGATAACCATGTAGTATATAATGTTATAGTAGAATTAAAAGTTATGAAGATTGGAAAAAGTGTTTTGAGCCTGGTCTTGTTGGCAGGATTAGGTTTGAATTTGAATGCACAGGAATAGGTCGAAGGTTTTGTGCATGAGCACTCGGCAACTTCGGATTATGTCTGGCCCACAGATCCGCAGGTGCTGGAAAAATTGGATAAGTGGCAGGATTTGAAATTCGGGGTGCTTTTCCATTGGGGGCTTTATTCTGTGCCCGGAATTGTGGAGTCCTGGTCTATTTGTTCGGAAGACGAGGATTGGATTTCACGGAAAAAGAATCTGCCTTATGACGAGTACAAAAAATGGTATTGGGGATTGAAGGACTCCTTGAATCCGGTGAATTTCAATCCGGAACAATGGGCGGAGGTGATGGCGGATGCAGGAATGAAATACATGATTTTCACGACAAAGCATCATGACGGTTTTTGTATGTTTGATTCGGAATATACGGATTTCTCCATCGCAAACGGCCCTTTCCGGGAAGACCCGCGCAGGGATGTCGCTTTTCATGTATTTGATGCTTTCCGGCAGAAGGGATTTATGATAGGGTGTTATTTTTCCAAGCCGGATTGGCATTGCGAGTGGTTCTGGAATCCTTATTTTGCGACTCCTACCCGGCGTATCAATTATAAGAAGGAACGTCATCCCGAATGGTGGGAAAAGTATTGCACATTTACACGTAATCAGTTGAATGAATTGACGAGCCGGTATGGCAGTCTGGATATCTTGTGGCTGGATGGCGGCTGGATTGCCGGGGAGGATATTGGTTTGGACGGCATTTTGGAGCAAGCCCGCCAACGACATCCCGGACTTATTTCTGTTGACCGCACCATTCGGGGGAAGAATGAGAACTACCAGACACCGGAACGCGGCATTCCGGAGACGCAGCTTAATTACCCTTGGGAAAGTTGCATTCCCCTCAGCAACGATTGGGGGTGGGTGCCGAATGCACCGTATAAGTCTGCACAGAAGGTAATCAACACGTTGGCAGAAATCACTGCCAAAGGCGGGTGCTTCGTCTTGGGCGTAGGTCCTACACCGGATGGCGTCATTGAGCGGGGAGTCGTAGAGCGTTTGCATGCAGTAGGTGAGTGGTTAAGGGTAAACGGGCAGGCGATTTATGCAACCCGGACGACGCCGGTCTATCATGACGGGAATATTTGGTTTACGGCAGACAAGGACGGGGAGACCCTTTATGCCATTTATGCGCTTCCGGAGGGGGAGCAATTGCCTGCTTGCATGGAATGGAAAGGCAATGTACCAACCGGGAAAATGACCTTGTTGAAAGGCAACAAGCGTTTGAAATATACCGTGGAAGGAGAACAGGTGAAAGTCTTTTTGCCAGAGGGGCTCCAGAATGAGCCTGTCGTGGTGCAATTCAGGAAAACCAGTAAATAAAAATAAGCCGGCTGGGAAAGACAGCCGGCTTATTTTATGCTGTTATTAGAAACGGAAACTGATATATACCCGTGTGGACAGGGTCTTGAAGTTTATTTTCTCGCTGTTGAAAATGTTATCAATATCCACATCACTCGGGGAGTCAACGTCTATATTCACATCGGCATCTTCATTGACGGAGAAGTTCTTGTATTTGGCGCTCCCTTTGCGGGCTTCCACGCCGACAGAAATAACCTTGTAAGAGATGGCGCCGCCGAATACATTGAACGGCACGAACTGCACGCTTACCTCGTCATCCAAAAGAATCAAGGAGCCGGTGGGGGCGAAGCGGTAGTAACCGTTTACTTTCAAATGGGATACCGGATTGACGGTGAGGGAAAGACCGAAGTGCATGCCAAAGTCAAGCTGGTGCATGCCCAAGTCGAGTTCATCCAAGTCGATGGAGAGGTCGCCGTCAGAAGATCCGCTGCCGCTATTGTTTCCATTGTCGCTTGTAGCCTCTTCTGTAATCTTGCCATATTTGGCATAGTTGATATCAAACTGTGTCCAGTCAATACCGAATTTAATCATTTTGAGGATGGGTTTCTTGTGCAGGTAGTAAGTGCGCCCGCGGCTGATGGCAACACCGAAGTCGCTCTCATATTGCAGTCCGTCAATGTCTTTGTATTGCAATTTCTGGATGACGTAGCTGAGGTTGAAATATTTCGCCCGGTCTTTCCAGATTTTCTGCTGCATATCCGCTTCTGCATCTTCATCGATTTGTGAGGAGAGTTTGTTGACTACCTGTTGCAGGGAATCTAATTTTTGGTTTGTGTTATCGTTTTCCTGTGCAAAACTCCAAGTGGTTGCCAAGAAAGCAAGGGTAAGGGTAAATAAGACTTTTTTCATGACTTGTTTTGTATTGATGTTATTTATTTGGCTACAAAAGTAGTCATTTTTTGCAAAAATGCGCATCGGATTTTCTATTTTATGGTCAATGTAACTAAATTGTAATGAAGGTATAGGGCACATAATAAAAATTTTGGAGGCAAGCATGCCTCTTTAACCTTTATTTAATCTATATTTGGCGGGGATTTTGCAATTTTACATCAGAATTCGAATAGAAGAAAATTAAAGAAGATAAAAATATGGACAGCAAGAATGAAGCTTTAAAGTATCATGAGGAAGGACGTCCGGGAAAGATAGAGGTGACGCCTTCAAAACCTTACAGTACGCAACATGACCTTTCGCTGGCTTATTCCCCCGGGGTGGCGCAGCCCTGCCTGGCAATCAAGGATAATCCGGCAGACGCTTACCGTTATACGGCGAAGAGCAATTTGGTGGCTGTGATATCAAACGGCACGGCAGTGCTGGGCTTGGGGGATATCGGCGCCTTGGCAGGCAAACCGGTGATGGAAGGCAAGGGCTTGCTTTTTAAGATATTTGCGGATATTGATGTTTTTGACATTGAGGTGAACACGAAGGACGTGGATGAGTTTATACAAACGGTCAAGCGGATAGCCCCTACCTTTGGCGGTATTAACCTGGAGGACATCAAGGCACCGGAATGTTTTGAGATTGAACGACGGCTGAAGGAGGAGCTGGACATCCCCGTGATGCACGACGACCAGCATGGGACGGCAATTATTTCAGGTGCCGGCCTTTTGAACGCTTTGGAATTGAACGGGAAGGACATCAAGGACATCAAGGTTGTGGTGAATGGTGCCGGTGCGGCAGCCATTTCTTGTGCCCGTTTTTACCGCAGTTTGGGGGTAAAGCGGGAGCATATCCTGATGTGCGACAGCCGGGGAGTCATTTATGAAGGGCGTCCCGGATTGAATGCCGAGAAGCAGGAGTTTGCAGTGCGGACGGAGGTGCGCACGCTGGAGGAAGCGCTTCGCGGCGCGGATGTCTTCCTGGGCTTGTCGGTGGCTGACATCTTGACGGAGGAGATGGTGCAGAGCATGGCGAAGGACCCGATTGTGTTCGCCCTGGCAAATCCCAATCCGGAAATCAGTTACGAGAAGGCGATGCACTCCCGCCCGGACATTATTTTTGCGACAGGGCGTTCGGATTACCCCAACCAAATCAACAACGTGCTGGGTTTCCCTTATATTTTTCGTGGGGCGTTGGATGTGCAGGCGACCAGCATCAACGAGGAGATGAAGCTGGCTGCGGCGTATGCCATTGCCGATTTGACCAAGCAGCCGGTGCCCGAGAGCGTGAAGATGGCGTACCATGACCCTGCCATTTCATTTGACCGGAATTACATTATCCCCAAGGCATTGGATAACCGCCTGATTAGTTGCGTTGCGCCTGCCGTTGCCAAGGCGGCTATCGAGTCCGGCGTTGCCCGCAAGACCATCGAGGACTGGGAGGCTTACCGGGAAGGGCTGGAGCATCGTGTCAGCCACGACAACGGGCTGATGCGCCTGATGACCCACAAGGCGAAAGCCAACCCGAAGCGTGTGGTCTTTGCCGAGGGCATCAACCTGCAGGTGTTGCAGGCTGCCCAGGAATTGACGGCAGAGCACATTGCTTTCCCGATTCTGATAGGGGACAAGGCTGTCATTCTGGACAAGATTGCCAAGAACAAGTTGTCTATTCCCGGGGTGGCGATATTCGACCCGGCAGTGGAGACGGCGAAGATGGAGCATTACACTGCCCGTTATTACGAGAAGATGCAACGCCGGGGAGTTTCCATGAACAAAGCCAAGCTCCGGATGCTCGACCCCAATTACGTGGGTTTGATGATGCTGGAGTGCGGTGATGCCGACGGCTTTATCTCGGGCGTCTATTCCCCCTACAAGGAGGTCTTCGAGAAGGCGAAGGAAGTCATCGGCCTGCAGCCCTGCTGCAAATATGCCGCCGGCATGCATATTGCGACCACCAAGCGGGGCACGTATTTCCTGGCGGATACCACGGTCAACAGCCATCCTTCTGCCGAGACCCTGGAGTATGTGACGGTGCTTGCCCACGATGCCGTGAAGAACTTTGACATTGAGCCGGTCATTGCCATTACCTCTTATTCCAATTTCGGGGAGTACCGTTTGGGCAGCCCGGCGCAGATACAGGAGTGCATTACCCAGTTGCATGCCAAGTACCCGGAAATCCTGGTGGATGGCGAGATGCATGCCTCCATGGCGTTCGACAAGGAGCTGCGCCAGCGCGAATACCCCTTCTCCGTGCTGGGCGACCGGGACGTGAATACCATCATTTTCCCCAACCTGAGTTCCGGAAGCGTGGGCTTGGGCATGTTGCAGGAGTTGGGCAGCCACGAAATCATAGGCCCCATCCTTTTGGGCATGAACAAGCCGGTGCATATCCTTCAGATGGGCTGCCAGGTGCGCGACATCGTCCACATGGCTACCCTTGCCGTCTCCGACGCGCAGCAGGAGGAGAAGCGCGACATGTGCCGCATCTGAGCGGCGGGGAGGTTTTCAACCGATAGAA
>DXFT01000137.1 GCA_019114285.1 Candidatus Odoribacter faecigallinarum | reverse complement strand
AAGCCATCTCCCCGATATACCGCACGCTGCCGGGCACCGTAATCTCCTCCACCATGTCCCCCCACTGCCCTTGCTTTTCTTTCTTGTTTTTCACCACAGTCACCCGATAAGACTGCTTCCCGACCGTAATTTCACTCGGAATCACAAATTGCTTCACTTCCAAATCACTGGCACAAACTGCCGCTTCCCCGTTGCCCAACAACTCATACGTCACTCCCTCCACCTTCACTTCCTTTCCCGCAGGCAACGCACCCTGTGCCCCATTGCCTGCCAATAAGGCAAGCCCTGCCACCAAAGAAAAAATCCATGCTTTCATAACCATCCTCCCTTAAATTCCCCCTTCAATCCTCCCTCATCGTTAACTATTAATCATTCATCATTAATCGCTAATCACAATATGCTTCACTTCCACCCGCATCTCCCGGTCCTGCTTGCGGCAATTGAACAACCATTGCTGAAACTCCTCGTATGGCAGCTCCCTCGGTTGCACCCCCTCGCCGGCATAATCCACCGCCTTCGTAAACAACTGCGGTGAAAAAATCACATAAATCTGGTTCAACTCCTTCCCATTCCCGCAAGTCATCACATACTCATCCACCATCCCCTGTTCCCCGGCAGGCACATCGTCCACCGAAAAAAACACATAACGCCGGTTGCCTTTGACCGCCACCCTGCCTCCCGTGTCGCCCCGGTAAGGCAACAGGCAATAAGCCGTCCCCTCCGCATCCAACAGGTAAACCGTCAGATAACCGTCCACCGGGGACTGGAAAGACAGGTAAAGGTCATCCCCGTTCCGAAACCGGTCTTGTTCAAAACGGTCTTCCGTGCCATTGCACAGCACCCGTGCCTGGAAATCCACCGCCGCATTCACAATTTCCCGGATAACCCCCTTCACCCGCACCGTCACTGCCAACATGCCATCCTCATAGGCAATCTCATACTCCGGTTCGCCGTCTGTCCGAAGCCATTCCCCCTTCACCTCGCTTGCCCCAAGCGAAAGCAGAGAGACATCCGACTTCCCGTTCTCGTTCTTCACGGTCGTGGCATTAGTCTGCGTCACGATTGTACCAAAAGCATCTGCAATCGCCTGTAACTGCGCCCGCTGCAATGCCACTCGCCGCGCTTCCTCAATAGATACATGCTCCGGGGCATAATAAGTATAGGTTGCCGTCACCCGCTCTGTTTTTTGGGCAACGGCAACCAGCGACATCCCCAATATGAAGCAAACGCTGAAAAGCAAACGGCATCCCATATTACCTTCCAGACAAAATCTGCTCCAATTTCTTATGCAGGTCCTCACTCTTCTTCTCCAATTCGCCACGCAAAGCGTTCTTCGCTGCCTCCTTCGCCATCGCGGAATTATAAGCGATGCGCACCAATACTTCCTTGTTCTTGTTCTTCAACGTGCGGTACATTTCCACCATCGGGATTGTCCTCCCGATGCTCTGCGAAATCAATGTCTTGCCCGCAGCCACAGTCTCTGTCAAAGAAGCCGCTTCTCCCTCTGACAATTGTTTATTTGCCAGCGAATTGTCAATCAAAGTCGTAATCTCCGTCTGGATTTGCCCCGCCAAGTTCTGCTTTGCCAGCTCCTGCGCTTGGAATTTGGCAGCATCATAATTTTCGCCAATGCTCATTGCCTCGCCCATGATGTACTTCGGATAACCGTAATCATCCGTTTCGTACTGCATCATGTATGCCTTGTCCAACTGCTTCTCTATGGGCAGCGCGCCGGGCGTCACCGTCCAGCCCTCTTTCTCATAGCCCTTCGCCTCTTTGCGGGCATCCTTTGTCGCCTTTTGGTTCAACTGCTCCCGGGTGTATTTTTCCACAGCCTTCCGGTCGCGGACCTCCTCTTTAGTGCTCTGTGCTGACGCAACCGTTGCCGTCAACAAACCAGCCAAAACGAAAGAAACTAATCTTGCTTTCATAATCTACAACGTGTTAATTTGAATAACTTCTATATCTCGCAAAGATAAAAATATTTTCTTTCCAACCAAAAAATTTTCCGCTTATTCTTTTAAAATCATAAAAAACCTCAAATCACCTTCCCATAAACCCGCCATATAAAACAGACATGGGCAACGCTACCACTGCCCATGACCTGCGCTCTGAATAAAAGTATTGCCCGATATAAATACAATATAACTCTGTGTTATTACATTCTTTTATTTTCCGATATTTATTCTATTTATCTTCGATTTTAATCGAACAAGAATCGAATAGAAAACGAACAACAATCGAAGATAGAAACACTAAAATATATCGAACATATATCTAACATAACTCTTATTCAGAGCGATGACCATGAGTTGTCCATACGGGCATCCAGTCCGGACAATACGCTGTCCAAACCAGACAAGCAAGCAACAGGCTGCATCAGGAAAAACAAAAAGAGAAAAAAGGAAACGGGAAGGAACAAAAAAACAGGCGGTTGTGCTTTCCAAGCCAACACAATCGCCTGTAACCTGCCGGGACATGCCCGGATAGCTGTTTCGTCAGGGTTTAGCACTCAAAGTCAGAGAGGGAGAAAATCTTGCTTTCCGGCACTTCCGTACCGTCATCGTATTTCTCCGGCTGCCAGGTGCGGACATGTATCATGGGATTCATTTCGTCCTTGAAATCAATCAGGAGGAAGACGTAACCCACGTCGGAATAAGTATCCGAACGCCAGCCCTGCTTGAGGGTCACGCCGTAATAATAATCCTTGACAGGGTGCTTGACCACCTTGATGTCGTCGAAAATCACCTTGATAACCTTGTTGCGGGAAAAGACGCCTTTCAGGTTGGCAAGGTATTCCGCCTTGGTCTGGCGTTTGTACTCAAAACTCTTGTCGAGGGTGATGCCACCGTCGTTCTTTACGGACTTGATTTGCTTGCCCGTAATAATCAAGGCGTCGTCACTGAACACCTGTCCGAGGAAAGGCAGGTCCTTGCGGTTGTATGCCGTGCGGAAATTCTCTACAAAGTCCAGAATCACCTGGCGGCGGCGCAAATCCGTCACCGTGATGTTGCTGCGGATGACCTTGCTGTACAGGTGCATTCCTATGGAAAAATACACCTCCGAGATGGTGCCGTCGCGGTCGAGGTTTACCACCAATTCCTGATACAGGTCATCCTGGTAGTTTTCCTTGTCCAGAGGCATCATAATCAAGGGGATGTTCCGCACCTGATAGCCCGATGGGGTTTGCAGGCATTTCTCAATGACTTCCGTCTCCGTACAGCGGAAAGGGCTGTTTGCCCAAAGGGCACGCAAAGAAGCGATTGCCTGCTCCGACAACTTGCCTTGCAGGGCAGGAACATCCCATTGCAGGGAACGCCCGGCAGCCTGCGCCGTGTTAAACTCCGTCAGGAGGGCAGTCAGGGACTGTTCCACGGAGGTTTTCAATTGTTCGTTTTGCAAACCGGTCAGCAGGAAATCCGTCTTATACTGGGCAGCCACCTGCCCAATACCCATGCCCCAGCAAAACCATACCAGCAGCCACGCTGCCATGCTTATTTTTTTTCTTATCATCATATCCTATTCCAATTAATATAATAAAAACCATATTATCCCATACCCGTTGTAATTCGCGAGACGGTCGCCGGACTTGCCGGTAGTAAAGTTCAAGCGGGCATCATGCCCCTTGTCCAGGACAGCCACGACTTTACCATCCCGGGCAAAAACGAGGATATAGCAATTCTCGGGACTTGTGGCGGAATCCATCTTGCCGAACATCATCCGTCCTGCCAGTTTCTCGGCGATGAAATACTCCTGCACTTCAGCGATGGTCTTCATGGCAATAATCTTGTCCAGGCGGTCGTTCCCCGTCGTCTTTACCTCAAACTGCGTGCGTACCGTATCCACCACGGTCACCCGCGTCGTGTCGCGGAGGGTGACATGCAGCGTGTCCGTCACGGTCAGTTGCACCGTATCGCGCACCACCTCCCGGAGCGTATCGGCAGGCAAGGCAGGGAGGGTATCCACCGGAAGCGGAACCGGCACTTTACGAACCGTATCCGCCGGGGACTGCGGCAGGGTATCCTGAGCCACCACCGGCAACTGTTCCGGAACCGCCACCGAATCTGCCGGCGGCACAGCCCCTTCCGGCACCACCGGAACAGGCAGGGAATCCGGAGCGGCAACCACCGCCGTATCCACCACAAGAGGACCCGACTGCCTTCCCGCAAGTGTATCCGCCGGCGTAGCAGCAAGGGAAGGCAGAGGTTCCCCCGGGTGTTTCTTCCGGAACAACCAGATCGCCACCGTCTCTTTTGAAATATAGGCAAAAAAACGGGGCTGGTCTATCCGTTTCAATTCAATGTAACGGCAGGAATCCGCCACCAGGGAATCCACTCCCAAGGCTTCCGGTTCTTCCTGCTGGATGGCAAGCACCAGAAGCTGGCGTGCCATGCCGCGGGTTTCCTCCGGATCCTCCGAGGAAACATCCGAATAGTAATATTCATTGCTCAACTTGATTTCCCGAATCTGCGCCTTTTGTCCGGCATACGGGTCAGCCTCCTGGGCAAATGCCCCGCCTGCGGTTGCCAGCCAGAGGGCAAACCATAAAAATCTCTTCATTTACTGTCATTTATAGTCATTAAACAAATCCTTGATATTGTGTGTCGGCACATACGAATAAAGCACTGCATCCACGTGGGGGCGCAAGCGGGTGAACAAGTCCGCGGCGCATTCGAAATACAGCATGTGGTTGTAGCCCAAGTCGGGATTGACCACAATCACCGTGCCCTTGAGGGTCGTGCCGTCCGACTGCTCCATACCGAAATACACATCGCATTTGTGCTGCTTGCAGTATGCCACCCACTGCGGCAATTCCAGCATGAACTCCACCTTGCGGTTGCCATAACAATGGTGCTGCACCTGAATCATCACGCGGCGGTCGTCTCCGCACCAGCCCTCTTGGAAAAGGTTGGCAAGCGATTCGGCAGGGAGGGCAGCATCGAACACCAAAACCGCCTTGCCGTTGCCAATTTCCCGGTAATACGTGTCGGAGTGCATCTCGTTTGCCAGGTAATGCCCGCCCTTGCGGATGTAATAGCCCTTGCGGGGCGAAGGCTCCAGCCCGGCAATGTCCACGGTATCCATCTCGTTGGGAAGGGCATTTGCCCGTGCCAGTTCCTCCATCAGCCCCTTTTCCATCTCCATCTTGTCCGCGCCGACAATCAGCTCGTACTGTTTGGGGAAAACCATCTTCAGGGTACCGTCCGGGAGCTGCCAACCCACCGTGTAACGCTCCATGTCCGCATTCAGGGCAAAAGCCGTGTTGGCATTCAAGGCAGCAATGCGGTCGGGAAGATTCCACATTCCCCCGGCATAAGGCGTGCCGTTGAAAGTCAGGTCCACCTTGTCCTCCTCCAATTTCAAAGCCACCGCATCGGGGTCAGCCAAAAGCAAGAGTTCCAGGAAATACCGCTCGATAAACTCATAAACGGGTGAGGCGTATTTTGTCTGCACCGTCGCATCAAAAAGGCGCAAACCAATGAATCCCACCCTGCCGAAAATATCGCGTTTCATCTCCACCTGCTTTCCGGAGCACAGCCCGCCGGCAGGGTAAAGCCCTTCCTCCGAAATGCGGATGCCCTTGCCAGCAAGCTGTTCCGCCATGCCTTGCAACTTCAGGGTGCGGTATTCGGACGCTTCCTGACCGAAGGCGGTGGCGCCTGCTGTTGCCAAAAACAGCAGGCATGCCCATCCTATCTGATAAATTGAGTGCTTCATCGTTTTTCCTTTTTATTCTGCTGCTACCGGTATCGTTCCATGAAAACTTTGTGCCTCCTCATCCAGCACATCTTCCGTCTCCACCTGCAAATTCACCCCACCCTTGGTGGCAACGCCCTGTTCCAACGTGATGTTGAAAATGGAACGCTTGACGCGGGTATAAGTCAGGGTGTAATTGTGCAGGGTTACGGTCCGGTCGCCGGCATCGTTGGTCCATTCTATCGTGGTCCAGGCGTTTTCCGTGTATTCCTCCCCGTCTGCCACCGCTTCGGCAACACGGTCGGGATAGTAAAACTGGCAGACTACCTCCGGCGTGTAGAGCGAATCGGCACGCACCACGATGTCCGGGGCATCCGCCATGGCAAAGGTCAGGGAGCCTTCGGTCAGACCGGTGATGTTCAGGCGGACGCCAAAAACAGCCCGGTAGAGGTTGACGGTCACGGAAGCGCTCACTGCGGGGTCGAAATCGGTCACTTCCCCGTAGTAACGGTCGATGTGGGGGCGGTAATAAGACAACCCGTCCGCCTTCCGGAAAATCCTGCCGGCGGTGGCATCGAAGCCTCCGTCATCGTAAGAAGTCGCCCGCACAAAACGGTTCATCAACGTGCCTTGGTAATTCTCCAACTGCCAGGAATAGACCGAATCGTTTATCCAATTGAGGGCTTCGCGGGCATCCGGAATATAGGTCACACGGAACTCGTAGAGGTAGCCCTCATCGAGAGACAGGTTCAGCCCGGAGGCATGGTCAAAGGTGCCGTAGGCATAAAGGCGATTGGCTGCGCCGGCACTCTCCTTGGAGTAAACGTTAATGACATAGAGGTCGTCCGCCCCGCCCTCCGCCTTGGAAAGCGGTTCCTGGTCAATGTCCACCGTCCCGGTAATTTCACCCGCCAGGGAGAGGGTCACTTTGTACTGACGCGCCCCCTCCTCCGGTGATTCAGCAACCGGCACCTCCCTGCTGCATGCCGTCCAAGACACCACAGCAAAGAGCCATAACAAGAATGATATTAATCTGTTTTTCATCGTATTACATTTTAATCACCATATACTATGCGCCCGGCGTGATTTCCACATCCTCACCGCCATTGATGGTACCTTCCAGATCTATGATTTCACCGTCGGTTATCTCTTCCTGGACAATATTAAACTCCACATCACCCGGATTCATCGCGCCTTGACGAAGGGTCACATTAAAGATGGTGCGTTTTAAACGGGTGGCATAAAAACCACCATCATAAATATTCACCGTCCGGTCACCGGCGGCATTGGTCCAAATAACGGTTAACCCAATGTATTCCGTTTGTTCCTCTCCGCGCTCAACAAAATTAACCACATCAGTAAAATTGAGCAATTGATAAACATTGTCCGGGGTATAAAGCGAATCGGCAGACATCACAATTTCAGGAGCTCTGGCCATTCGAAAATTCAACACGCCTTCCTCCAAACCTGTCTCTTATACACATCT
>DXFT01000136.1 GCA_019114285.1 Candidatus Odoribacter faecigallinarum | reverse complement strand
CTAATGACCGATTTGGGTTTAAACAAATTGGAATAACTCAAAGTCACCCGTCCATCATAGGAAAAATCTTCTCCCGTCCCATAAGTATAAGACCCCTTTCGCGGACTGCCTACCGGATAAACGGATTCATCGCTAAACATAGAATGTTCCGCAGGATAAAACAAATCGCTCGTCAGCCGATTCGTCGATATCCCTAATTGCCCACGCAAAGTCAAACCATGAATAATTTTCCACTCCACCGCAAAATTATTAATCAACGACAAAGTCTTTGACTTATCAATAATATTCAACATGGCATCATAAAGCGGATTTTGCACTGGATCGCTATCAGCATAAAAACCGTCAAAATAACGAATCAAATTCCCCTCATCATCATAAATCCGGTTATAAGGTTGTTGGGCAACATAATCACTGAACGCCCCGTAAGGACTATTCTTTGCAATCGTGTTGGAAATACTTGTACTATTCTGAAATATTAAGCTTTTATGAGTATAGCTCAACATAATATCCCCATTGAAAACTTTACGTGATGACCCCTTCATTGCACCTTCCGTATCTTTATAGCTCAATGTAGTACTCCAACGAAATTCCTCGCTTCCACCTTCAAGACGCAAATTATATTGCTGTCCGACACCATTACGCAAAGGCAATGCCAACCAATCGGTATCTACACCAGATAACACGTCTTTTAATCGTTTGTTATACTGTTTTTGATATTCTGCAGTCATTCCCGGATTTCCGGCAACTTCATAAAGCCCAATATGGTTTTCCAAATCCAATTTTTCGGCAGCATTCAGCAAATCATAAGAATTTAAATCAGGCAATTCAGCCGTTATTCCTGCTTGGAGTGTCACCCTCAATTTTCCCGGCTCCGGTTTCAGTGTCGTAATCACAATGACGCCATTCGCCCCTCGCGAACCATAAATAGCCGTAGCTGAAGCGTCTTTTAATATCGTAATAGACTTTATTACATCATCATTATAGTCCATCAATTTAGTCAATGATATTTCAAAACCATCCATGATAATCAACGGCGCATTCACGCTCTGACGTGTATTTTCGTTCAACTCATCGATACTCATCGGAAGAGAAGATGTCCCACGAATATTAATTTGAGGCAATTGGTTCGGGTCACTACCAAAAGCATTATTCATCGAAATATTCAACGAAGCGTCGATATTACGTAATGTCTGCAGCATATTTTGTCCCTTAAACATCCGCAATTCTTCTTTATTAACCGTGTTCACGGAACCGGTGTAACTTTCCCTTGCTTTTTGAAAAATGCCCGTCACCACCACCTCGTCAATCATCTTCGCATCTTCTTCCATCACGATGTGCAAGGGCTTTTCGTCCTTCACGATATACTCCTGCGTTTTCATGCCTACGAAGGAGAATACCAAAGTCAAACCTTCCTGCTGGGGAACAGTCAATTGGAAATTACCGTTGACATCAGTTGCCACGCCAATGGTCGTTCCTTTCAGCAAGACTGCCACGCCGGGCAGAGGATTACCGGCTTCATCTTTTACCACTCCTTTTACATCCCGTTCTTCCAACTGTTGAGGCTTTTGCACTTGCATCCGCTTCCGAATGACGATGGAACCCGCCTCGAAATAATATTCGAAAGGGGTATCCGCCAACAATTGCTTTAACGCCGCATCCACCGTCACATTTTCCACTTGCAAGGTCACCGGATTGATTTCCTGCAACTGGGTGCGGTTGTACACGAAGCCCAAACCGGTCTGCCGGTTGATTTCATCAAAGACATCCGACACTTTGGCGTCCACAAAATCAAGCGTCACCTTCTGTTCCTGTGCAAAAACGTTTCCGGGCAGAAGGCAAACCCACAGAAACGACATCAACCACGAGACTTTCCTTTTTACTTTTTTTAGCCGGAAAATCCCATCAGAAAAACTCTCATGCGAATTTTTTTCCATACTTTTGTATTTAAAATTGAACAATTGGATGCCTTGAGGCATCCGTTAACTATCCGGAAGTTGCCGCAAACAGCTTCCGGTTTTATCTTACAATAACTGTGTTGCCCTTTATTTCAAAATGAATGGTCGCCGTTCCTTCTATCATACGGAGGACATCCTCAAAATCTTTCACCTGAGGAATAATCCCATCATACAATTGCTTTTTCACTTCTTCATTGGCATAAAATACATTCAAATCATACCACCGCGACAAACGTCCCATGATTTCTTCGATGGTTTCATCCTTGAAAGCAAAGGTTCCCTCTTTCCAAGCGGTGTAAAGGTAGGTATTCACTTCCTGCATTTCCAGATGCTTGGTTTGCGCATCATATTCAGCCATTTGCCCGGGGCGCAGGAGGAGTTCTTTCTCTCCATCCACCTTAATCCCCACTTTCCCTTGCACCAGGGTTGTCCGGAGTTTCTCATCCCGGTAAGCCGTCACATTGAATTCCGTCCCATATACCCGGACGTTCATTCCCCCGCTTTCCACGATAAAGGGGCGCAGGGAATCGGTCTTGACGTCAAAATATGCCTCACCGGACAAATATACCTTCCTTTCTTTCCCGGTGAATTGCACGGGATAGCGCAGTTGGCTGACCGAATTCAGCCACACCCGCGTGCCATCGGACAGCTCCAGTTCATATAAACCGCCTACGGGAATGACCAGGGTATTGAAGATTTCTTCCTGCCCATCCTGTCCCGCCGGAGCCTGGAGATAACTCAGTTTCCGCAAGGAATCCCTTAACATCCCGGCTTCCACCCGGTCTCCAAGACGTAACGAATCCGTCCCCAAAACCATCCGTTCGCCGGAAGACAAAATCAGTTCCACCTGCCCTTTCCGCTGAGGAGCCGGCACCCCTGTATTTTTTTGCCCGGAGTCCTCCCCGTTTATCCACAAAAACAAAGAAAGGGAAAATACCACCATGATTGAAGCTGCCGCCGAAAGCCAATACAGTTTCCGTCTCCGGGATGCCCGGATTTTACGCATCAGGCGTATCTTTTCCCCTTGTTTCAACCGGGAAAAGTCGGCAAAAGAATAATGTTCCCGGAGCAGGGCGCAATTTTCCAACAATTCCATACGCCGGGAATCCGCCAGCCATTCCTCCACCTTTTCTTTATCCAGTTTCCGGGGGGAGGAAAGCAGCGTTATGGCAAATTCAATGTCTTCCAATTCGTACTTCATAGTTCGACTTATTTGCACCTAATACACGCACCCCCCGAAAACGGGTGACAAAGAAATCCGACTTTTTTATGTTTTTGTTGAATATGCCATAAAAAGCAACAGCATTTCCCTCTCGTCCAAGTTCTTCCGCAGGAAACTCAACGCCCTCATCAGGTGGGTCTTCACCGTGTTCTGGCTAATTCCCAATTCCTCCGCCACCTCCTTGTATTTTTTGTTTTCCACCACGCATTTTTCCAACACCTCCCGCTGTTTCAGGGGCAGTTCCTTGAGTTTTTCTTCCAGGGCAGCAAGGAGTTTTTCATGTTCCTCCACATTTTCCTCCTGCTGGGAAAGATACAGATTCAACGGCAAATCGTTGGCGGCAATCACTTTCCGGTGGCGTATGTAATTCAGTGCATAATTCTGGGCTATCGCAAACAGGTAGGATTTGACAGACTGGGATTCGTCCAACTTTTTGCGGTTGTTCCATAAGGTCATGAAGGCATCCTGCACAATGTCTTTAGCCACCTCCTCCTCCCCCACATAAGAACAGACAAAAGCCATCAGACGTTCAAACTGTGCTTCAAACAACCGTTCAAAATATTTGTCATCAAATTCTTCCATATTTACATTCAGTGGTAACCGGCAAAATTGTCCAGTGGCAAATATAATCCTTTTTTCTTAAAATATTACACCAACTATTCCACGACTTGCCAGCCATCGACCGTACCCGTCTCCGATGAAAAATTAACGCCGACCTTGTACAGTTTGCGCTTATCCGCTTCATAAGGGCGGGCATAGCCTTTTTCCTCGATTTGCTTCAAGGCTTCCGCTGCCGTGCCGTCCAATTTGAATTCAAAGATATAGACGTAGTTATCCGTCTCGATGATGCAATCCACGCGCCCCTCGCTCTGTTCCTTTTCCGTATAAACCGTGTAAAGGCTCATCAACCGCAATATCAGATAGAACGTGTAATGGAAATAACGTTCCCTCTCCCGCTCATTTTCCTTTCGCCGCATTGTATAAGGGATGCTTGCCAGGAAGGAAGTCAATATCTTGTGGAAACTTTCCAAATCACCCGCTTTCAACATATCCGTCATGTCCTGGATACTGCTCCCAATACTCTTCTCCGGATTCAAATAATCGGCGGCGACCATTGTCAGGAAACCGTCCTTTACCTCATTGTTCGGGTAATCCAACAGGAACATGTCGCGGTCCCAATTGTAATCCTTGATGGTCAGGTAACCGCTCTGGTAAATCATCGGCAGGGGCTTCTCCGCCGTCGCTTTGTAATCAATAAATTCCCGGCGTTGGTAATAGCGTCCCGTCAATTGGTTCAAACCTTCCCGCGCACGGTTCAACAAACGGAGCAAATAAGTCGGCGTACCCGTGCTGAACCAATAATCTTGCATCTCCTTGTAACGAAATACGTTCAACAAACTGAAAGGGTTATAGACATCCACCAAACGGCTGCTAAAATGGTAACCATCGTAACGGCGCTTTAGCAATTCCATTATGCCGGGAAGCGTCCGGCGGTATCTCTGCGCCAACTCGGCTATCGGCTCGGCAAAATAATGCTCCAACTCTTCCTGCGTGATGCCGCACAATGTATCGAAATCCGGCACCATACTGATGTCTGCCGGTTGGTTGAAACCGCTGAACACGCTCACCTGCGAAAACTTCGTCACCCCCGTCAGCAGCACAAACTGCAAGTCCGCATCCGCCGCCTTGAAAACCGAATAGAAACTCCTCAGCACTTGCCGGTTCCAATCCTCCAACAAGTATTCCTGACCATTCGCTTCCACCTTCACGCCCGTATCCAAAACATCCAACAGCGGCTTGTCGTACTCGTCCACCAACACCACGCAGCGCCTGCCTGTACGCTCATGCGCCCGCTTTAGTACATACGCAAAGCGGTCGCCCAAATCCGCCCATTGCGGGGCACTGCCATATTCCTGCTCCCAAGTCGCAACATAGCCTTCTAATTTTCGTTCCAATGTACCTTTCTCCAGAAAATTACTGCTATTAAAATCCACATGGAACACCGGGTATTCCAACCACTCCTTTTCCAGGCTGTCTATCTTCAAGCCCTTGAACAGTTCCTTGTGCCCCAAGAAATAATGCTCCAACGTGGAAACCAGCAGGCTTTTGCCGAAACGACGCGGGCGTCCTAAGAAATAAATCTTGCCTTCCGTGACAAGCGAATAAACCAAGTCTGTCTTGTCCACATAAACGTAACCTCCATTGATAAGTTGGTCAAAACTCTGAATACCGATTGGATATTTCATGACTATACCGATTTAGTGGTTTACAGTGCAAAGATATGCCTATCTCCGTAAAAAAACAAGAGGGGCTAACGGGGAAGGAGGCAGCTGCCAGGAAACAAGAAGGGCGGTCCCAAACTTGGAGCCGCCCTTCGTCCTATTACTCAATTCCAATCATGCCACCCTTTCCATCAACGCTGCAAGGGGTATTTCAACGCCTGCTCCTTGCCGATTACCGGCGTGGCTTTCTGGATTTCCACCCCGTTTATTATCAAGGAGGACGGGCATATTACCGAAACCTCGCAACCGTTCTGATTGCAGTCGGTCACCTGGCTCTCTGAACAGATTGCGCCCAAGGAGGACAGCTGGTCAAAGCCCAGGTTGGGCGAAACGGTTGTCAAAACCACTTCCTCCGCCCCGTCCTTCACGTTCACACGCACCAAATCAAGTTTGCAACCCTCTGCTTGGCGGAGCAGGTAAACATATTCCAGTTTCTGCGATTTCCCCGCCTTGAGCAATGCTTTCTTCATCTTCTCCTGCGTTACCCCTTTCGAGGTTTCCACCTGCAGGACGCTCGCCGTCACCTTGGGGAACAAATCGGATGGCTGGTTGGCAAAACGTGCGCTGCCGGTTGACTCCGGCGCATACTGCGTCGGCACATGACCGTTCAACATCTTTTTGAAAACGCCTTTCTCCACCAACACCGTCTTCTCGGCAGGTTCCACGCCGTCCGCATCGACCGGGTAATATCCCTCCAAACGCTGACCGTTGTATTCCTTCAAAGACAGGTTGCTGACTGTCAAACGCGGGTCCATGATTTCCTTGCCTAATTTGTCGGCAAGGGATATGCCCTTGGCCTTGGCGCCGGGCAAATGACGCTCAGCTACCAATTTGCCCCGTTGCAATAACCCGTCCGCAAAGAGGGATGCCACAATTTTTCCTTCCAGCATCACCGGACCGTTGTAAGACTCATCCTGCCAGGAAGCGTCCCGCTTCGCCATCATCCGCTCAGCTAACGCCTTCACTTCCGCTTTCAGCGTGGCGAAATCCGGCAATTCCCCGGGCGTTGCCGCCGATACGGAATAAGAATCGCTTGCCCAAGCCCCGCTCGCCAAACGTACATCACCGCGGGCAATAAACGTAATGATGCCCTGCGGCAATTTCAACTGCACATCATCTGATGTCAGGCGGTAAATGTCCATCTCCGCCCCGTTAAACAGCACTGACGTATTCACAATCTCCGGGTAATCCTTGAAAATGGCGGACAATTCCACAGCCATCTCGCCCAGCGATGCCAGATCCACCTCGTAAGGCGTTTCCCGTTCCACGAGCCGGGTCACTGCCGGCATCTTCTGCAAATCCGGCACGTTGGCTTCCTCCGCACTGAAAGGATTGGATTTCAGGTAAACTTCCTTCTGCATCATCTCCTGCAAAGCATACTTGTACATCATGTCCGACGTTGACCAGAAAGCCCGGCGCAACAGGTTGTAGTCGCCGCTACAAGGGAGGTCTCCCGTTGCCCCCAAATCACGATAACTTGTCGTACTCGTACGATTGTAATCCCCCACCATTACCTGGGTCGCCCCCTTCATCTGCCAAGGCGTGCAGGTCGATTCCATTAAGCCCCCCAAGGTCGCCATTACGTTCACCACCCGGAAGCGGTTTGCCGTATAGGAGAAGTAGAAAGGCTTGCTCCCGCCCTCCAGGGCAAGCTGCTCCCGGTTGCGTGCCATCTCGTCACGCATCGCAGCAAATACCGCATCGTCCACGTTTTGTGCCTTGATGTCCTTGAACTCGGGCGCGGGCAATATCGGAGGCAGGTTGCGGGACTGGTTCTGCCGCTGCGTCTCGATCTGGCTGACAAAGATAAGCGGGGAACAGGTCGTCACAGGCACCCAGCCCGATTCCGCCCCGCAGGAGCCGGTGAACACCTCCGGGCAGTCGCCCGCCGCAACGATATTGGAAAACATCGACAGCGGGGTGCCGATCATGTCCACCCCGCGCACCAGCTCGTCCGGGCGACCGTCAACATACACCCGGTAAACCTCCAGCGGTGTCACGTTGAACGAGTTCAGGCTCCCGCCCTCGCCCGTGAAAGTGAAACCGCTCGTCACCGTCTTGAAGAAATAGCCGTAGTCCTTCCCTTGCCGCTTCGCTTCCTCCACCAGCATCGCCCGCAACTCAGCATCCGTGTAAGGATGGGAAGTCTCTATGACCAGGTTCGATTGCCGGGACACCGGGTCGGTCGCCCCGGTACTGCGCCCGTGGCCGTTGCTGTTCGGGAAGCCCTCCAACGGGATGCGGCCCAGCAGGAACTCCTTCAACACCCCGTCCACCACGTTGTCCACACGGCGGGCCTTCACCCCCTCGTCGTCATACAAGTAATAACCGTTCAGGTCGCTGCCCGCATAACGGGAAAGCGTGGGGTCGCTATATACCTGGAATTCCGCCGGCAGCACCTGCTCGCCCACCATCTTCTTGAACGTTTCGCCGCCCTTCTTCAGGCGGTGGCCCTCCAGCCGGTGCCCGAAAATCTCGTGGAAAAACACGCCGCTCGCGTTGCCTGACAATACCGCGGGACCCGTATAAGGGTCTGCCACCGGGGCTTCGCGCAAAGCCACCAGGCGGCGCGTGATGTCACGAGCCTTGGCGATAATGGTGTCGTTGCAAGGCAGGTCTTCCGGATTGAAAGCAAAGAAATCCTCCGACAGGGATAGGGACATCCCGTCTGTTGCCATCAATGAGGCACTTAACATCAAACGGGCTGCCACCCGGTTCTGCACGACTTCCGCCCCCTCCGTGTTCACGAAATAAGAACGCTTTGACTCGAACATGAGGGTCGCATTCCCATTCTGCAACAGCGGACACTCCCTGAATACCGCGGAAATCTCATCCAGCCGCTTTCCCCATGCTTCCACGTCTATCTGGGACAAGCCCGCGGGGAGGGGCGCCTCGTAATAATGCTCTGCGGGGCTCGCCGAGAAACACGGAGACTTGTCCTCGTTCTCCACGCTCACCGCCGACTGTACCTGGGTCTGCTTGTAGATTTCACAGGCCGCGTCATAACGGTTCGACACTTCTGCCCACACCGCCTGCCGGATGGCATCTTCCGCATTGTCCTCCAGCGGAAGAGAGACACCGTAACCATTGGGGATGGTCTGGGTCGTGTATTTGAAATTGTCCAGCTCGGGGCTGCCCAGCCGGATTTGGGGAACAAGCGTCCGGGAACGCTCTGCCTTGGACGAAAACATCGCCCCAAACGAACTGGTCAGGTTCGCCTCATACTGGTCCACCGCCCTCAAGTTCATGTAATAAGGCGGCAATTTCTGTTTCTTCAATTCATTGAAGCTGTACTCCAACTCTTGCTTCAACACCTGCAACAGGCGGTCATTCTCCTGCGCCATCCCCCACGAGGGGAATGCCAGGAGGACCATCGCCACGTAAACTAACTTTTTCATCATGTCTTTCTTTTTTCTTTATGTGTTTTTACTATTTAATATACAATAGGACTCTGCCGTACTAAACCTTAGGCTAACTTTGCCTAACTTGTAGGCAAGCCTTGCCTAAGATGTAGGCTAACCTTGCCTAAGTTATAGGCAAACTCAATTGACGTACACCTGACGCGAAACGCTGCGGGGCTCTTTCAAGTATTTGTTCCCGCCCGTGTATTGCGTCGTGATGGTCAGCGTGTAAACGCCAGAGGGCAGCTCGGCAGGGATGAGGAACACCAGCTGCGAGGGGTTGTTCACCGCCAGCATGTCCGGTTCGATGACAACGGGTTCGCCCTCCCCTTCCGGCGTCAGGGTGATGCCCACGCCTTCCTCGCCGCCTGCCACCTTGAGCAAACGACCCGTGACGATGAAGTTCCGCCCCGGAGTCATCAAGCCGTCCACCGCATGCGTGGCGGCATCCTCCACGCCGGAAATGTACATGCCAGAGCTCTTGTCGCCCAGGATGTTCACCGACGTCTCGGCGATTGCCTCGCGCAGCTCCTTGTCCTGCGTGAAGGACACGTAAATCGAGTTCTTCTCCGGGTCCCACTGCCCGTTGCGCACCACGCCACGGAATTGCGGCACGGCATGGAACAGCCCCGTGTTCACCGCAAAGCCGTTCAGCAACAGGTCGCTCACCACCCGGTTAAAGAGCTTCATCGCGTGCTCCAGCGTCTCCGTGCGCAGCCCCGTGTCCTCCTTCTTCATCTCGTCGATGATGTCCGACAGCGTCAGGCTCCCGGCGGATTCCAACTGCAATATCTTGTCTTCCTTGTCGTCGGTCGTGACCGCATTGTCCACGAGCCAACCTTTCAATGTGTGTTTCATAGG
>DXFT01000135.1 GCA_019114285.1 Candidatus Odoribacter faecigallinarum | reverse complement strand
GTTTTCCATTACATTTATATTATTCTTTTTCCTGAAGGACAGTCACTTGTTTTCAAAAATGGTGCTGGCGGTTGTTCCTTCGCGTTATGAAGAGCAAGCTCGCAATGCCCTTGACTCCATTCAGAAACTCCTGGTGCGCTACTTTGTCGGTCTGCTCCTTGAAATCATAGGGGTCATGGCGCTCAACACGCTGGGGCTCTCCATTGTCGGTCTGGACTTCAACAATGCTGTTGTCATTGCCTTGGTCACGGGAGTCCTGAATGTTATTCCTTACATTGGTCCTCTCATCGGCATCCTGTTTGGTCTGACCGTGGGGGTAGTCCTCAATCTTGACATGGACTTCTACACCCAGGTGCTGCCCCTCCTGATAGGCATGACGGTGGCGATGCTGATTACCCGTTTGATAGACGATGCCTTGTTCCAGCCTTTTATATACGGTAATAGCGTCCATGCCCATCCGCTGGAAATCTTCATTGTCCTGCTGCTTGCCGGCAGCATGGCGGGCATCCCCGGCATGATACTTGCCATCCCGTCCTACACGGTGCTGCGCGTCATCCTCAAGGAATTTTTCAACAAATACAAATTGGTCAAAACCCTCACCCAAGGCTTGAATGAGGGGCTTTGAAAAGAGATGGGCAATGTTTGCTAGTCCATGATTTACATTCCGACCAGCATGAGGCTGGCGATGGAGCCCCAAAAGAGGAAGGTCAACAGGGCGCCAAGGAGCATAAAGATGAGGGTGGCTTTTGCCCAATTGGATTTGCTGGCTGGCGTGCTGCTGCTGAATGCCCAGACAAGGAGCATAATGAAATTGACTATTGGGATGAGCATCAGAATCATTGTAAGAATCCAATCGCCGACGGTGACAACAGAATGGTTGCGGGTGTTTTGTTCTTGTATTTCCATGACGGTATCATTAAAGGGTTAATAAACGTACTGCAATATTATAAAATTTTATTTGAAATACCAAATAAAATAACCGGAAATGAACAATAAATATAATTTTCATCTCCGGTTATGGTAAGATTTCCTTTTGGGACTTATAATAATGCAGTTTTTATCACCTCGCTGATGTTATCGACGTAATGGAATTTTAAGCCTTTCAGGTATTCTTTTTTGACTTCTTCCACATCTTTGCGGTTTTCACTGCATAAGATGATTTCTTTGATGCCGGCGCGTTTGGCAGCAAGGATTTTCTCACGGATGCCGCCAACAGGGAGCACTTTCCCCCGCAGGGTGATTTCCCCTGTCATGGCGATGGCTTTTTTTACCTTTCGTCCGGTAAGGGTAGAGACCAATGAAGTGACCATCGTGATGCCTGCCGAAGGCCCGTCTTTGGGAACGGCGCCTGCCGGTACGTGGATGTGGATGTTGTGTTCCTCGAACATCTTTTCGTCAATACCGATGGCTTTGGCATGTGATTTAATGTATTCCAATGCCAAGGTGGCAGATTCTTTCATGACGTCACCCAGGTTGCCGGTCAGTGTCAGTTGACCTTTGCCTTTGCTGTAGCTGGATTCGATAAAGAGGATTTCACCGCCCACGGCAGTCCATGCCAACCCTGTTACCACCCCGGGCAATTCGTTGCCTTGATACTCTTCGCGCGAGAAAATGGGACTGCCGAGGTATTCTTTGACAGCCGCCTCGTCCAACGTGATGGAAAAGTCCTTGTCCATGGCGACTTTGCGGGCGACATGGCGCATGATTTTGGCAATGGTCATGTCCAGGCTGCGCACCCCTGACTCGCGGGTGTATTTCTCTATAATCAATCCGATGATATCATCGGGAATCGTGATATTGGCAGCCGTGATGCCGTGGTTTTCCAATTGCTTCGGAATCAGGTGCCGTTTGGCGATTTCCTTCTTCTCTTCTTGCAGGTAGCCACTGACTTCAATGATTTCCATCCTGTCCCGTAATGCCGGGGCAATGGTGCTCAGGTCATTGGCTGTGGCAATGAACATGACTTTTGACAAATCGTAGTCAATGTCCAGGAAATTGTCGTGGAAGGCATTGTTCTGTTCCGGGTCGAGTACTTCCAACAAGGCGGATTGCGGGTCGCCCCGGAAATCGGTGCCTACCTTGTCTATCTCATCTAAGATGAAAACAGGGTTAGAGGTGCCGGCTTTCTTGATGTTTTGCAAGATACGTCCCGGCATGGCGCCGATATAGGTTTTACGGTGCCCGCGGATTTCCGCTTCATCGTGCAGGCCGCCTAAGGACATGCGCACGAATTCCCGGTTGATGGCTTTGGCGACAGACTTGCCCAAGGAAGTCTTGCCTACTCCTGGAGGACCGTACAGGCATAATATCGGAGACTTCATGTCTGCTTTCAGTTTCAAGACAGCCAGGTATTCCAATATCCTGTCTTTGACTTTTTCCAACCCGAAGTGGTCGGCGTCCAGCATTTCTTTTGCGTGCTCAAGGTCCAAGTTGTCTTCTGAACAGTGGTTCCAAGGCAATTCCAGCATTTCATGCAGGTAGTTGGATTGCACGGAATAGTCCGGCGATTGCGGATTCAACCGTTTCAGTTTGTCCAATTCCTTGTAGAAAATCTTCTTCACGTTTTCATCCCATTCCTTCTGGGCGGCACGGTCTTCCAGCTCTTTAAATTCTTCATCTGTGGGGTTGCCTCCCAGTTCATCTTGGATGGTTTTCATTTGCTGGTGAAGGAAATATTCCCTTTGTTGCTTGTCAATGTCGTTTTTGACCTTTTTTTGGATGTCATTCTTCAACTCCAGCAAACTGATTTGTTTGCCCATCAGTTCCAATAATTTGATGGCGCGTTCTTTCACATCGTCAATTTCCAGCAATTCTTGTTTGCTTTGGTAGTCGATGTCCGAGTTGGCGGAGATGAAATTAATCAAAAATAGCATGCTCTCCGTGTTTTTGAGGGCAACGCGGGCTTCTTGCGGAAGATTGTTGGAATACCTTACGAGTTTGGTTGCCGCTTCCTTTAAAGATTCGGCAATGGCTATATATTCTTCATCGCCTTCTGGAATGGATGCTTCCGGTTTTACCATGATTTTTCCCACATGGAAAGGGTCGCTATAAAGAATATCCTCTAAGACGAAACGCCTTTTCCCTTGCAGGATGACGCTGGTTGTCCCGTCTGCCATTTCCAGTATCTTGACAATGAAAGCTACTGTTCCCACCTGGTAGAGGTCGTTGAATTGCGGGTCTTCTGTGCTCGTTGATTTTTGGGCGATGCATCCAATCATGTCTCCATTCTTATAAGCCTCTTGGATTAAGCGCAGGGACTTGGTACGCCCGATGTTAATAGGCATAATTACTCCCGGAAACAAGACCGTGTTCCTCAACGGTAAAATGGGCATTGTGTCGGGAATTTCGCAGTCATGCAACTCACTGTTGTCAGTTACGAAGGGAATGAAATTTGCCGCATCTTCTCCCAATGCATCTAAGATTCCTGTTTTCAGGTTTATTTTACTCATTTGTCGTTCCTTTCTTTATTAATTGTATAATATAAGCCGTCTGACAAAATGTCATGACAACTCCGTTTTTTTGAATATGTCATTATTAGGGCAAATCCCGTGCCATATTCAAAATGGTCGATGACTGTCAACAAAAACGCCGCCCACTATGGAGCGGCGTTATATGCTTTCGTTTTGGAATGATTATTTTTTCCTTTTTTCCAAATGATCTTTGTAACGATTCATAAACTTGTCCACGCGCCCGGCTGTGTCAACCAACTTCACTTTGCCCGTATAGAAAGGGTGGGAAGTATTGGAAATTTCTAATTTCACCAAAGGATATTCAACGCCGTCAATTTCAATGGTCTCCTTCGTTGCCGCCGTTGATTTGGTGATGGTGGTAACGCCATTAGACATATCTTTGAATGCCACTAATCTGTAATTTTCAGGATGTATGCCCTTTTTCATCGTATGTAAATTTTATAATTATTCTCATTATTATCGGACTGCAAAGATAAACCATTAAGAATAAAACGCCAAGAAAAATCGGATTTTTTTTATTCCTTGGCATGGAGCAGGCTAAAGCTGGCTGATTATTTCTTTTAATAAGGCACTTAGCCGGGGTTGGGCAGCATTGCCGACATCCTGGACTTCAGCATGGCTTGTTTGAATGTGCTCCGGCTTGGCTGTGCTGTTGGTAATGACAGAGATGCCAAAGCATTCCATGTCCATGTGGCGGGCTACAAGGATTTCGGGAATGGTGGACATGCCTACTGCGTCCCCGCCGATAATGCGGAGCCAGTTGTATTCTGCCGGCGTCTCGAATGAAGGACCTTGCAAGCCGACATATACGCCTTGGCGGAGCGTAATGCCAAACTGGCGGGCACAGTCTTGTGCCAGCCGGATGAGCCGGGGGCTGTATGCATTGGTCATGGCGGGGAAACGGGGACCCAGTTCCTCCCAATTGTGCCCTCGTAACGGATGTTCCGGAAAAAGGTTAATGTGGTCGGTAATGACCATGAGGTCGCCGCTGGAAAAGGACGGGTTGACACCTCCGGCAGCGTTGGACACGAAGAGTTGCCGGACGCCGATGGCATGCAATACACGGATGGGGAACGTGACTTCCTGCATGCTGTAGCCTTCATAATAATGGAAACGCCCCTGCATGGCAATGAGGTTTTTGCCGTTAAGTTTGCCGATGAGCAGGTTGCCTTTGTGCCCTTCTACCGTGGACACCGGGAAATGGGGAATCTCCCTGTAGGGTAGGGAGTGCTTTAGTTCCATGATTTCCCCTAATCCGCTCAAGCCTGTGCCTAAAATCAGACCGATGTTGTATTCCTCGTCACCTAAAAAAGGGCGGATATATTGCGCGCTATTTTTGATTTTTTCTAACATATTCGGATATTTCGTTTAAGAAGACGTTTTGCTCGCGGATAAACTTGGGGACGACCGGAATATAGAACAGGCGTTCCCGGATTTCTTCCGGAAGGCTGCACGCTTCCAGGCGCACTGCATCTTTTTCTGTCGTGAAGATGTATTTTTCCTCCTGGGGAATGGCTTGGAATACCTGGGTGATATGCTGGATGTCCTTGTTGTTGAAATTGTGGTGGTCGGGATAATGCAGCTCCGTGATATGGGAACTATAGGTTTTTAAGTGTTCTGCATAGGCTGCCGGTTGGGCGATGCCCGTCAGGCATAGGATGCCGCATGCCGGGGAAGGTTGAGGGATAGGGGACCCTGGCACCAGGGAATGAATTTCCCCGTACCCGGTCATACTGAAGAATAAACGTTGGTAAGGTTTGATTTTTAAATGCTTGCTCCATATCCGTTGGTCGATGGGACTTAAATTGGGAGGGCATTTGGTAACGATAATATAATCGGCGCGCTTGAGTGCATGGCAACTTTCGCGCAGGCGTCCCCAAGGCAACAGGTGGTCCTCCGTGACGGGACGGTTGTAGTCTATCAATACGATATTCTTGTCAGCTTGAACATATCGGTGTTGGAATGCATCGTCCAGAAGAATGACTTGGGGTGGAGTTGGAAGCATGGATAGTTTTTCAATGCCGCGTACCCGTTTGGCGTCACATGCCACCAGGATATCCGGAAACTTCCTGTGGATTTGCAAAGGTTCGTCGCCGATGTCCGCCGCAGTAGATTCCGGCGTGGCAAGGCGGAAACCGGAAGTTTTACGCTTGTAGCCCCGGCTGAGGCATGCTACCCGGAACTTCTCCTTGAGTGTTTCGATGAGCAATTCCGTATGCGGGGTTTTGCCCGTCCCGCCTACGGTGATGTTGCCAATACAAATGATTGGCACTTGAAAGCGTTTGGATTTCAAAATGCCGATATCGAACAGGAAATTCCTGAAACCGACTCCAATGCCGTACAGTAAACTGAATGGAAGCAGTAGTAATTTCATTCGTTCAGGTTTAATTGAAATGGCAAACGGGCCAAGATTCCCTGCATGGCTGTCATCTCCTGAATGTCTTGCCACAGGCCGTAATAATTCCCCAATTCCTTTTCCAAGACATGTGCCTTCACGCCTGTTGTCAACAGGTCATATAATTCCTCGATGGGGCTTTTGATAGCAGGATACTCTGCCAGCCGGTAATGTTCAATGCCAGCTTTGGCAGCTGCAATGGATATGGCATCCTCCAAGCCTCCCAAGACATCGACCAGCCCGATTTCAAGAGCGTCGGCTCCCGTCCACACCCTTCCTTGGGCAATGGCGTCCAATTCGTCATGTTCCAGCCCTCTGCCTGCCATGACACGGCTTAAGAAAGTTTCATATCCCTGATTGACATAGTTCTGCAATACGTTCCGTTCGTATGCGCTTAGCGGTCTGGAACTGACAGGCAGCGGGAGCGGGAATGAACCGCCGAAATCGCTGTGTGCATTGGTTTTCACTACTTCAGAATGGATGCCCAGCTTGTCCTCGATAAGTTTTTGCCCGCTGAAAAACATGCCGAAAATCCCGATGGAGCCTGTCAGGGTTGTCGGCTCTGCCACGATGGTGTCCGCTGCACAGGATATATAATACCCGCCTGATGCGGCGACATCTCCCATGGACACAATGACAGGTTTCTCTTTTTGTGCCAAATCAACTTCCCGCCAGATGATATCGGAAGTCAGTGCGCTTCCTCCCGGCGAATTGACACGCAGGACAATGGCTTTGACGTTTTTGTCTTTTCGTGCCTGGCGGATAGTCTGTGCCAGTTCCGGTCCGATAGTTTTTGCACTTTGCTCCATGCCGATTTGTCCTTGGGCATAGATGACGGCAATTTCATCTTTTACCGTTGGCGCAGTTGTTGCTGCTTGTGGGGCATATTGGTAATCTGCCAAACTGATATGCGGTAGCCGTTGGGATGACGATACGCCGCATGCCATCTTCAAGATATCTAACATTTCGTCTTCATAGACCGCATGGTCGAAATAACCTGCCGCCTTCAATTGTTCCGTTGAATAAAAGTTTAGCCGGTCAGCCAGGGCATTGATGGAATCTGCCGGAATGCCGCGGCTTGTTGAAATGGATTGGACGATATGTCCCCACATCGAACCTAAATATCGCTGGATTTGCTGGCGGTTGGCATCGCTCATTTCTGTTGAGATGAACGGTTCCACGGCAGACTTGAATTTACCGACTTTGACAATTTCTGCTTGGATGCCCAGCTTGTCCATGGCGTCTTTGTAAAAAGTGACACTGCTGCTCATGCCGCTGAGGATGAGGGGAGTCTCCGGATTGACATAAATACTGTCTGCTACCGTGGCTAAATAATAGCCCTGTTGCGAATATCCCAGGTTGGAATAACTGTAAATGAATTTGCCGCTGGATTTGAACTCCTGTAAGGCGTCCCGTATTTCCTTGATGGAAGCCAAGCCGCCATAAAAGCCCTGAATGTCGTTCAGGTTTAAATAGATTCCCTTAATCCGCTCGTCTTGTGCGGCGCGCCGTATGCAGTCAAGAATATCCTTCAGGCCCATGCCCGGGGTCATGTCCATGCTCAGAAAATCAATGTTGGCAATGGGATTGTCGGATGTCCGGTCTTGCAGCGGCTGGTCAAATTGGATGGTCAGCACGCAATTGTCCGGGACGGCAACTGTTTTTTCCGAGAAGGCGGTCAGCGCCCCGATGAACACAAAAAAGAAAACAAACACGATGATATTGACGATGAGAACGCCAACTACCGTAGCCAATACATATTTCAAAAAACTTTTCATATCTTGTCGTTTAAATCAATCATTCCACAAATGTAAGCAAACTCCCCCAAATTCGGATGGATTTTGGAAAAATAATGCCCTTTTCTCTCCATTTGTCATATCCCGCTGTCTTCTGCTGAAAATCCCGGTCAAATATTATCTTTTATTGAGGATTTAGTATCCTTTCCGAGAGGGTTCCTTGAGAGATAAACCTAATCAAATGCTATTCTAACGCTAATCAAACGCTATTCCAATAGTATTAGATAAGTTTTTGAAAAAATTTTTTATTGTCTTGTTTATAACGGAATTCTCTCTGAAAACAGACTTAACTCATAAGCATAAGTCTGATTAGAGCGGTTTCCTGTCGGAATCAGTACAGGAAGAAAATTTTTCCTTGTCTGAACAGGATGGGAACGAACTCACCCTTGTTGTATATAGCAACATCAAATAAAAGCCTTGATGAGAAATTGTTTTTTAGTTGGTCTCTTTGAAATATTTTGCGTAAATTTGGGACAATGAATATAACCAAAGGATATGAGTAAATTTATTATCACCGGAGGCAGGCGGTTGAAGGGGGAACTTTCTCCGCAGGGAGCGAAAAATGAAGCTTTGCAGGTTATTTGTGCTTGCTTGTTGACAAAAGAAGAAGTGACGATTTCCAATATTCCAGAGATATTGGATGTCATGAAGTTGATAGAACTGTTGCAAGGGATGGGCGTGAAAGTGCGCCGTCTGGAGCATGGGACTTTTGCCTTTCAGGCTTCGGATATTGATTTCAGTTATTTTGAAACGGAGGATTTTTATAATAAGGCAGTGAGTTTGCGCGGTTCTATTATGATATTGGGACCGTTGTTGGCGGTTTATGGTTTCGGCGTGATTCCCAAGCCAGGGGGCGACAAGATTGGGCGGCGTCGGTTGGATACGCATTTCCTGGGGTTTGAGAAATTGGGCGCAACGTTCGATTACGACAGTTCCGAGGGCTTTTTCCGGGCATCGGCGGAGAAGTTGAAGGGGTGCTATATGCTGCTTGACGAGGCTTCGGTCACCGGTACGGCGAATATTATCATGGCTGCTGTTTTGGCAGAAGGCATTACAACAATATATAATGCGGCATGTGAGCCTTATATTCAGCAACTGTGCTTGATGCTTAACCGCATGGGGGCGAGAATTTCAGGCATTGCCTCCAATCTTTTGACCATCGAAGGGGTGAAAGAATTGAAGGGATGCACGCATTGCTGTTTGCCGGATATGATTGAGGTGGGCAGTTACATTGGCCTGGCTGCCATGACCCGTTCGGAGATTACCATCAAGCATGTCAATATCCGCCAACTGGGTATTATTCCCGATGCTTTCCGGCGTTTGGGGGTGAGGGTGGAGGAACGGGATGACGATTTGTATATTCCCCGTCAGGAGCATTACATGATAGAGGACTTTATTGATGGTTCAATTTTGACGATTGCCGATGCGCCTTGGCCGGGACTGACGCCGGACCTGTTGAGCGTGTTCCTCGTGGTGGCCACTCAAGCGAAGGGAAGCGTGCTTATCCACCAGAAGATGTTTGAAAGCCGTCTATTTTTTGTCGATAAGCTGATTGACATGGGTGCAAAAATCATTCTTTGTGACCCGCATCGGGCAACTGTCATCGGGCAGAACCATGAATCACAATTGCGTGCCACGAAGATGACTTCCCCGGATATCCGTGCCGGCATAGCGTTGTTGATAGCGGCTTTGTCTGCCCAAGGTACCAGTACGATTCACAATATCGACCAGATTGACCGTGGCTATGAACGCATAGACCAAAAGTTGAATGCCATCGGGGCTGAAATTGTCCGCGTTTGAAAAATGAGGGATTGGGGCAAGGCTATTTTTTACGCTTTGCCCTGATGACCTCAATGACGGCAGGCAGGATGGAAATCACGATAATTGCCACGATGACCAGTTTGAGGTTTGTCTGTACAAAAGGCAGGTCCCCGAAGAAGTAGCCGGCGTAACAGAATAAGGCAACCCATAATGCGCCTCCTACGACATTGTACATCATGAAATAGTAGTAGTGCATTTTGCCCATGCCGGCAACGAATGGCGCAAATGTCCGTACGATGGGGACGAAGCGTGCCAAGATGATGGTTTTGCCGCCGTATTTTTTATAAAATTCGTGGGTTTTATCCAGATAGCTTTGTTTGAATATTTTGGAGTTGGGATTGCTGAATAGTTTCCTGCCGAAGAAATGCCCGATGGCATAGTTGGAGGAGTCGCCGGCTACTGCGGCGGCGAATACAATCAAGGTGAGTATATGCACGTCGAGCGGCATGTCCGGCTGTGCCGCAATGGCGCCTGCCACGAACAGCAACGAATCTCCCGGCAGGAAGGGCGTTACTACTAATCCCGTCTCGCAAAAAATAATCAGGAATAAAATGGCATAGGTCCATTCGTGGTAGTTCCGTACCATTTCTACCATGTGTTGGTCGATATGCAGTATAAAATCAACGATAAATTCCATAAATGTAACTTTTTTAAATTTAGGACGCAAAGATAGAGATATTTCTT
>DXFT01000134.1 GCA_019114285.1 Candidatus Odoribacter faecigallinarum | reverse complement strand
GTTTGACGGGAGCCATTCCTTCGGAATTGGGACAACTCCGCCATTTGCAAGTCTTGAATTTGAGCGACAACCAATTGAGCGACACCATTCCCGTCTCTTTGAGCCTTCTTCCCGACTTGGTGGAATGCTATCTGTGGAACAATCAACTTACCGGAACGATTCCCGCTTCCGAAGGCGCCTGGGCGTGCCTGGAAGAATTGAGCGTGGGGCGAAACCGCCTCTCCGGCGAGCTTCCTGCTGCCCTTGCCGAAGCCCAAAATCTGCGCATCCTGTACCTGGAAGAAAACCGATTTTCCGGTCCCCTTCCCGAGGCTTGGGGTAAACTGGCGCATTTGACCCTCCTTTCAGCGACAAAGAATAATTTTTCCGGCAGTTTGCCCGATGCTTGGAGCAGCATGGAAGCATTGCAAAAGCTTTTCTTAGGCTATAACCGCCTGTCCGGCACCCTGCCCGCTTCGTGGAGCAACCTTTCGAACTTGACGCTGTTGGCTCTTCATAACAACCAACTTTCCGGCACGCTCCCGCCCGAGTGGGGAAATCTGGGCAAGTTGGAAACTTTGAGTTTGGGCTGCAATAGCCTGAGCGGTCCGCTTCCTCCCGAATGGGGGCAAATGTCCCGCTTGCGGGGGTTGATACTGATGGAAAACCAATTGACCGGAACGTTGCCGGAGGAATTTGCCCGGCTCTCCAATTTGGAGGAATTGTCCCTGTACCAGAACCGGCTGTATGGCTATTTGCCGGAAAGTTGGGCGGCAATGTCCCGTTTGAAAGTATTGATGCTGACTGGGAATACTCTTTCTGGCACTTTGCCGGAATCGTGGAGCAATATGGTGAGTCTGGAGATGCTTTATCTGCCCGGCAATCAATTTACGGGTACTATTCCTGCTTCCTGGGGCAATTTTCCCTGCTTGAAACGGCTGCTGCTGCACATGAACCAACTGACTGGCGCTATACCCCCGGAATTAGGCAATTTGTCTGCATTGGAAATGTTGTCTTTGGATGGTAACCAGTTTTCAGGAGCTATACCTGCGGAATTGGGTAATTTGTCCAATTTGAAATACCTTTATTTGCGCAACAATCAATTTTCCGGTTATCTTCCTCCGGAAATTGGAAATTTGCGCAGCTTGGAACGCCTGTGGTTGCAGGACAATCAATTTATGGGCATTATTCCCGAGGAATGGACAAACCTCGATCGCTTGCAATGGCTTTCCCTCAGCAACAACAAACTCACCGGTCTGCTGCCGCAGGACATAGGTAATATGCGGGCGTTGCAGCGATTGGAACTTGCCAACAACCAATTGACCGGAATCATTCCCGCTTCCATCGGAGAATTGCGCAACCTGCAAGAGTTGGTTTTGACCAATAATCAGCTGAGCGGGGAATTACCTGACGTATTCAGTGGAATGGGTAGTCTGAAGGTGTTTTGGGCGTACCATAATAACCTGACCGGGAAAGTGCCTGAAAGCCTTCTCCAATTGCCCGGTTTGGAGAAATTAGGCTTGTTTGGCAATTACTTGCAGGAAAGCGAGCGCGAGTGGGAAAACTCTCCCTTGAAGCGGCGTTTCGTGCGCACGGTCTTCCCGCAGCGCGAGCGCGAATAATCCCGCCTTCTCTCTTTTCCCGGCAGTAACACCTTATACATGGCGTGCAGGGCAGGGGCTGTCCCCATCGCCCTGCACGCCCTTTTTTTGCCTTCTGAGCCCTTTTGTCCGGGGTGGCATACTTTGTGTCATGTTTCTCCTTTTCTTGCAGCAGAACTTGTCCCCTGCCACATACGGCAAGGGGCAGGGGGAAGTCCCGCTATGGAGTAAGATTTTAATATGTGATAAGTATGGTTTGACTTACTTATAAATTTTATAAAAGACCTGATCAAACCTATTCTTACCCTATTGGAATAGGGTTTGATTAGGGTTTGAATAGGGTTTGATTAGGGTTAGGTGTCTCTCAAAGGTCTCTCAAGTGTAACTGAAAGGTTACTTATTCCCGGGTCTTGCCCCGGAATGGACTGGGTTGTGGGTGGGTAGAAAAGAGAATGCGTGGGTGGGGCATAAAAAAAGCTCCCCCAGAGGGGAGCCGTTGAGTGAATGTATTGGATGATTAAAGTTTCGGACCTGCAGCAACCAAGGCTTTGCCGGCTTCATTGCCTTCAAATTTCTTGAAGTTCTTGATGAAGCGTTCAGCCAAGTCTTTGGCTTTGTTTTCCCATTCGCCTGCATTGGCGTAAGTGTCACGCGGGTCGAGAATCTTCGGGTCAACTCCCGGCAATTCGGTCGGCACGACGAAGTCGAAATAGGGGATGGTTTTTGTCGGCGCTTTGTCGATGGAGCCGTACAGGATGGCGTCGATGATGCCACGGGTATCTTTGATGGAGATACGCTTGCCGCTGCCGTTCCAGCCGGTGTTCACCAAATAAGCCTTGGCACCGGATTTCTCCATTTTCTTTACCAATTCCTCTGCGTATTTTGTCGGGTGCAAAGACAGGAAGGCTGCACCGAAGCAAGCGGAGAAAGTCGGGGTCGGTTCCGTGATGCCACGCTCGGTCCCTGCCAATTTTGCCGTGAAGCCGGAGAGGAAGTAGTACTTCGTTTGTTCCGGGTTCAGGATGGATACCGGAGGCAATACGCCGAATGCGTCGGCAGACAGGAAGATAACCTGGTTGGCTGCCGGACCTTTGGATACCGGTTTCACGATGTTCTTGATGTGGTATATCGGATAGGAAACGCGGGTGTTTTCCGTCACGCTCTTGTCGGCGAAGTCGATTTTGCCGTTGGCGTCCACAGTCACGTTCTCCAGCAGGGCGTCGCGTTTGATGGCGTTGTAGATGTCTGGTTCGCTGTCCTTGTCCAGGTTGATGACCTTGGCATAGCAGCCGCCTTCGTAGTTGAATACGCCTTCATCGTCCCAGCCGTGTTCGTCGTCACCGATGAGGAGACGTTTCGGGTCGGTGGAAAGGGTGGTCTTGCCGGTTCCGGACAAGCCGAAGAAGATGGCGGTATTCTGACCGTTCAGGTCGGTATTGGCGGAACAGTGCATTGAAGCAATGCCGCGCAAGGGATTCAGGTAGTTCATGATGGAGAAGATACCTTTTTTCATTTCCCCGCCGTACCAGGTGTTCAGGATAACCTGTTCGTTGGTCTTCAGGTTGAACACGGTAGCCGTCTCGGAGTTCAAGCCCAGCTCTTTGTAGTTGTCCACTTTGGCTTTGGCTGCATTGAAGGATACGAAATCCGGTTCGCCGTAGTTTTCCAGTTCCTCTTGGGTCGGACGGATGAACATGTTGGTCACGAAATGGGCTTGCCATGCCACTTCCATGATGAAGCGCACTTTCAGGCGGGTGCCTTCGTTGGCTCCGCAGAACGTATCAACGACATACAATTTTTTGCCGGAGAGTTGCTTTACGGCTTTGGCTTTCAAGTCTGCCCATGCCTCTTCGGAGCAGGGTTTGTTGTCGTTTTTGTACTCGTCCGAAGTCCACCATACTGTGTCCTTGCTGGCTTCATTCATCACAAAGAATTTGTCTTTGGGTGAACGGCCGGTATAGATGCCTGTCATCACGTTGATGGCGCCCAGTTCTGTCAATTGACCTTTTTCATAGCCGGTCAATGAGGGGTCGGTTTCAGCCTTGTATAAATCCTCGTAGGAGGGGTTATGGAAAATCTCCTTTACATCGGTGATTCCATACTTGCTTAAATCTAATTTTGCCATAATTGTAAATTTATTTATTAGTACTTTTTTTCCGTAATCCATACGCAAAGATACGCAAATTTTCGAACCTTGGGGCATTCAAATGCCAATCCTCACAGAGGTTTAACAATTCTTAGAGATTAAAACGATAGCGTTCCGCAGTCATCCGGACAAAATTGTCTTTGTATTCCCTGTCTAATATTTTTTTGAATTCAACTTTGTTTATCAGGCAATTGTTTTTATTTATGATGAGGTGCCGCGCGAGGGCTGTGAGGGCTGCCACTTGTAGGGAAGGGATGCCGGAATCGAGCCACTCGTCGGATATTTCAAGTAAGGCAGGATGGTGGGACAGGTAGAGGGAGCCTACATAGCCGGCAATTTCCATGTTGAGGCAGGTTTTCATTAATTGCGTAATTTTTTCTTTATTTGTCTCCTCCGGAAGCAGAAGGCAGGCGATGATTTGTTCTTCCCGTTTTCCCGTATTCCACAGGAGGAGGGCGACGGTCTCATCCGGGGTGTAGCGCGATGCCAGTTGTTTCAAGGAAACAAAGCTTGCCCCGATTTGTCCTTGGGTGTCCGCCCCGATGGCTTTCAGGCTGTCGAGGGTGCCGCCGCTCTGAAGGCGGTAGATGCGGCGTTCGATTTCTTGGAACACCTGCTCCGATTGTTTGTCAATGATTTTGAATGTTGCCATGATGATTGTATTTTAACGCAAAAATAACAAAACCGGATGAAAGGTGTGTTGCAGATTTACTTAAATTTGCACATGCTCGTATTTGTGATAATGGTTATACATTGAGATTTATAGGGAATGAAAAAATTGTTTTTATTATTGTGCCTGTGCGGCATCGGGAGTGTTGCCGTGTGTCAGGAAGCGAATTTTGAGCAGGCAGAGAAGTTCAGAAAGGCAGGTCTGGAAGTGGGCAGCCTGAGTGTTTCTCCTCATTTTTTGAAGGATAGCGACTGTTTCTGGTTCAGTTACAAGACCGGAGAAGGGACGCAGTGGTATTTTGTGGACCCTGCCAAGAAGGACAAACGGTTGCTTTTCGACAATGCCTATATGGTGCAGGAATTGACGAAAATCACCCACAAGCCTTACCAGGAGAAGGCGTTGCCTTTGCAGAACATGAAATTCAAGGAGGACGGCAAGACGTTGCAGTTCGTCGTGGACCAAATCAATTTCGATTACAACATGGACACCCGCGAGCTGGTGAAGCGGGATTCCGTGAAGAAGAAGGAGGACAAGCATCCCAACCGCTATGCCACCTATTCACCGGACAGCGCGTACATCGTTTATGCCAAGCAGCATAACCTCTACTTGATGCGCACGGACGACAAGGATTCGGTAGAAATCCAATTGACGACGGACGGGGAGCAGTTTTATTCCTACGCCAGCAATGACCGGGACACGAGCAGCCGGCGCACTTGGGCAAAGGCAAGGTGGTTCAAGGACAGCAAGCGTTTCTATGTGCAGCGTACGGACAACCGCAAGGTGCAAGACCTGTGGGTGATTGATGTGTTGGCGGAGCGTCCGCGCTTGGAGTCTTACCGTTATGCGATGCCGGGGGACAAGGAAGTGGGGCGGTCTGAGTTGTATGTGTTCGACGTGGACAGCTGCAAGCAGGTGAAAATCGATACGGAGAAGTGGCCTGACCAGTCATTGAGTGTGCTGCATGCCGGCAAGGAATCTGGGCGCATTTATTTCCAGCGGAAACGCAGGACTTGTGATGAAATCGACATCTGTGTGGCGGACACCCGGACGGGAGAGAGCAAGGTGCTGATTAACGAGGAGGCGAAGCCTTATTTTAATGACCAACTCTACCATCTCTCCATTTTGGAGGAAGGGAAGGATTTGATATGGTGGTCTGAACGCACCGGACGGGGGCATTATTACCATTACGACGGGGAAGGGAATTTGAAGAATGTCATTTCTTCCGGCAACTGGACGGCAGGCAGGATGGTGCGCATTGATACCGTGGGGAGAACCCTTTATTTTGAGGGCTATGGACGCGAGAATGACCGCATGCCTTATTATGCCCACCTCTACAAGGCGAGCCTTGACAAGGAAGGGGTGAAGTTGCTCACGCCGGAGGATGCCAACCACCGCATTGCCATGTCGGAATCCGCGAAGTATTTTGTGGACAATTATTCCCGGGTGGATTTGGAGCCGCGTTCCGTTTTGAGGGACAATAAGGGGAAAGTGTTGCTGGAACTTGCTCGTCCCGATTTGAAGCGGCTGTATGAGATGGGGTGGAAGATGCCGGAGATGTTTACCGTGAAAGCCCGGGACGGAGTGACAGACCTTTATGGGGTGATGTGGAAGCCGGTGGATTTTGATACAACAAAGACTTACCCGATTATTTCCTATGTCTATCCGGGACCGCAGACAGAAGCCGTGCCGTTTGACTTTACCGTTACGGGCGTGTATAACATGCCTTTGGCGCAGGTGGGCTTTATTGTGGTAAACTTCGGGCACCGGGGCGGCAGCCCGATGCGCGATAAATGGTACCACACCTACGGCTATGGCGATTTGCGCGATTATGCCCTGGCGGACGATAAATACGGCATCGAGCAGCTTGCAGACCGTTATCCTTTTATTGATGCTTCCAGGGTCGGCATATTCGGGCATTCCGGTGGCGGGTTCATGTCCACGGCAGCGTTATGCACTTATCCGGATTTTTATACGGCGGCAGTGTCCTCTTCCGGAAACCATGATAACAACATGTATAATAAATGGTGGGGGGAAACCCACAACGGCGTGCAGGAGGAGAAGCGCACCATCAAGGATACGGTGAAAGGCGACAGGGAAGAAAGTACGTTCAAGAGCCAGATTGAAACCAATGCGCAATTGGCGCACAACTTTAAAGGTTACCTGCTTTTAGTGACGGGGGATATCGACAACAACGTGCATCCTGGCAATACCTTGCGGATGGCGCATGCCCTGATTGAAGCAGGCAAGAATTTTGACCTGATTGTCCTGCCGGGACAGCGGCATGGTTACGGGGGCAAGGCTTCGGAATTTTACCAGAGGAGAATGTGGTACCATTTTGCCAAATACCTGTTGGGAGACAGCCGGGCGGACTGGTTTTATGAAATAGACGGTTTTGACCGGAGGCATTAATCACCGGGACCGGCAAGATAAATGAACGGCGGGTTGTTAAAAGAACCTGCCGTTTTTATTTGTCGTTTGCCGGGCAAAGGTTTGCGTATTAAAATAATCCTAAAACTGCCTTTCCGGAGAAGGAAAGGACGCAACTTTTCTGCCAAATATCCGTCTTATCTATGAAATAAAAATAAAACAACTATGAGAACAAAAAATTGGAAATTAGCAATTCTATTATTCGTCGCAGCAGGGTTTGCGGCGTGTGATAACGACGATGATTATTATTACGTCGGAGGAAATGACAGTTGGCTTACTTATGGCAACTTGGAAGCCATTGATAATGGCGGGTATTCGAATTTTGCCATCCGCGATGACGACGGTGACCGTTTGATTATTGCCGATGGCGTGTCTGTGAAGGGAGACGGGGCAAAAGAAGGGACGCGTGTCTATGCACATTATGCTTATCTGAACAGCGAATATGAAAATGACCGTTTGGATGGCAATATGGATTACTACATTCGCCTGTACGGTTTGGAGGAAGTGCTGACCAAGGCTCCTATTCTCCAGTCTTTCGTTGATGCGGACGAAGCCCACCGCCAGGACAGCATCGGCAATGACCCCGTTGCAGTTTCAAAGGCATGGTTCGGGGGCAAGTACTTGAATTTGGAATTCAACATTCCGGTCCAGCCGGCTTCTTCCACCTCCCACATGCTTAATCTGGTGCAGGACGATGTGACCGCGCATGGCGATACGGTGTGCCTGACTTTCCGCCACAATGCTTTTGGCGATAAGCCGAGTGATAATGAACGGAAGGGGAATGGCAAATTGTATTGGAGTTGGGGCAATGTCTCTTTCGATTTGAGTACCATTGTGCCGGCAGGGGAAACTTCGGTTCCGGTGAAATTGATATGGGAAGGTTATACGGATGGTGGAGCAAAGACAGAGACGATGACTTTGGAAGGAGTCTTTACTTTGGAAGACAACGGAGTTGAAGGGAAGGGATTGAATTATTCCGCTCCCAATCAATATTCCGGGGACGAACAGACAATGACATTGGCTATAGAATGATTAGGAGAATAAAAACGGGGAAAAGGGGCTGTATTCATGAAACAGCCTCTTTTTTATGTCATGCCTTTTGCAGCAGCACGATGTTTTCTACATGGTGCGTATGGGGGAACATGTCCACGGGTTGTACGGCGGCAACGCGGTAAGCCGGGCTGAGCCATTGGATGTCCCTCGCCTGGGTGGCGGAATTGCAACTTACATAGACAATGCGGTCGGGGGCGGCGGCGAGAATCGTCTTGACCACGTCGGCGTGCATCCCGGCACGGGGTGGGTCGGTGATGATGACTTCCGGCCTGCCGTGCCTTTCAATGAATTCCGGAGTCAGGACATCTTTCATGTCTCCTGCATAGAATGCCGTATTGCCAATGCCATTAATGGCGGAATTGACTTTTGCATCTTCGATGGCTTCGGGGACATACTCGATGCCGATGACCTGCTTGGCTTGCCGGGCTATGAAGTTGGCTATGGTGCCGGTGCCCGTATAAAGGTCATAGACCGTCTCCTTGCCGGTCAGGTTTGCCAGTTCGCGTGCCGCTTTGTATAAGTTGTAGGCTTGCTCCGAATTGGTTTGATAGAAGGATTTCGGTCCGATTTTGAAACGCAAGCCTTCCATTTCCTCAAAAATGTGGTCCCGTCCGTGGTAGCACAGGATGTCCTGGTCGGTGAGGTTGTCGTTCAACTTTTCATTGATGACGTACATCAGGGAAGTGATGCCTGGGAATGCCTGGACGAGTGCGTTCAGCAAGGCTTCCCGTCGGGCGGTATCCTCGTGCCCGAAAGCCAGGATGACCATGACCTCTCCCGTGGAGGCGGTGCGGATGACCAGCGTGCGGAGGAAACCGTGCTGCTCGCGGATATGATAAAATGAAAGCCCGTGTTCCAAGGCATAACTCCGGATGAAATTGCGGATTTCATTGGAAGGGCTGCCTTGCAGGTAACAATGTTCAATGTCCACTACTTTGTCGAAAAGTCCCGGCACGTGGAACCCTACGGCGGGGGTGCGCTCGATTTCCGCGCCGTTGGCAATTTCCTCCCGGGTGAGGAACCGCTGGGAGGAGAAAGTAAACTCCAATTTGTTCCGGTATTCGAATTGCCGTGCTGCCCCGATGATGGGACGTATGTCTTGCAGTTCCGCCTTCCCGATGCGTTCGAGGTTGTCAATGACTTCCTGTTGTTTGAACTGCAATTGTGCCTCGTAGGGCAGGTTTTGCCATTTGCATCCACCACAAATGCCAAAGTGCGCACAGCGTGGCTTGATGCGCAATTCAGACGGATGGTGCATGCGCGTAACCAGTCCTTCCAGGAAACTTTTCCGCTTGCGGGTCACCTGGACATCCACAATGTCGCCCGGAACGGTGTTGGGTACAAAAAGCACTTTGTCCTCCACGTAGGCAATGGATTTGCCTTCGGCGGCGATTTTCTTTATCTCAATATTTTCCAATAACGGTTTCTTGCCTCTTGCCATAAACAATCGTTCATCATTAATGGTTCATCATTAATCGTTTTGTCAGTTCTTTCACGCCTTCGGATGCCCCCTTTTCAATCAGGTGGAAGCCGAGACGGCGGGCTTCCGACGGGATATGCGGGTCAATGACGTAAACGGGAATGCCGTGTGGGGCGTAATGCAACAAGCCGGCGGCGGGGTAAACTGCCAGCGACGTGCCTATGATGACGAAAATGTCCGCTTGCCGCACCAATTCAGTGGCAGGCTCGATGTTAGGCACTGCTTCGCCGAAGAACACCACGTGCGGACGCAACAGCGAACCGTCCTCTGCGCGTGCGCCGGGCTTCAGCTCCCAGCCGTCCAAGTCGTAAATCAGATTGGGATTGCGGCTGCTCCGCACCTTTTTCAGTTCTCCGTGCAAGTGGAGGACATGCGTGCTGCCTGCTCGTTCATGCAGGTCGTCAATGTTTTGGGTAATGATGCGGACATCGAAATATTTTTCCAGTTCAGCCAGCCCCTTATGTCCTTCATTGGGTTGTGCCTCATACAGCTGCTTGCGTCTCTCGTTGTAGAAATGGTTGACCAATTCCGGGTTGCGCTCCAGTGCTTCCGGAGTGCAGACATCTTCAATGCGGTAATTTTCCCAAAGACCGTCGCTGTCGCGGAAGGTCTTGATGCCGCTCTCGGCACTCATGCCTGCGCCTGTAAGTATGACTAATTTCATGGTTGTGGTTCTTTTGCCGCAAAGGTAGCGTATTTTTTTCAATCTTTGCTTGTTCGGCTGGGCTTTGCATGAGAGGTTTATTTAAGGAGGAAGAATGTTTTTGTGTAACAGTTAATTTCTTATCTTTGTGCCGATAAATGCGCTAAGGCATGGCAGATATGACGGATGACATATTGGACGGCGTGAACCGCAAGGACATGAAGGCATGGGAGAAATTGTATGCCATCTATTATGCTGCCCTCTGTTCTTATGCCGAAAATGTGTTGAAAGACCCGGATGTCGCCCAGGATGTGGTGCAGGACGTGTTGGTGAAAATATGGACTTCCTCGCAGCAGTTTGCTACTGTCCCGGAATTGACTGCCTACCTTTACCGGGCAGTCTATAATAACAGCATGTGTTACCTCCGCACGCGCCAGATACGTTCCCGTATATTGAAGAAAGTGCCCTTTGAAAAAGTGGAACTTCCTGACGAGCACTTCGCCCGTGCTGTGGAAGAGGAAGTGCTCCGTGCCGTTTATCTGCACATTGACGAGTTGCCTGATGACCGCAAGAAAATCATGGAACTCACCTTGAAGGGCTACACGGGCGCAGAAATAGCCGCTATGCTGGACATCAGTATCAATACCGTCAAGACCCAGAAATCCCGTTCCTTGAAATACCTTCGCGACAAATTGAAAGGTTCCGTGCTCCTTTTCCTTTTCTTTTGATTCCTTGACTTGGAATCTCTCCTGCCCCGTTTTTTCTCCTCCTGAATGGGCATCATGCCCGAATCCGGCGAAGAAATGCTTCCGGGAAATGTGGAGCTGTTGGAAATTATCGGGACAAAAAAGGGAAAATAACCGGGCAAATTGGGACAGCATGTCCCGATTTCTGGCTAAAAATTCGTACTTTTGTCCCGATAAATTACTGGAGAAAACATGACAACAGAAATAGAAATATTGCAATATCTTCATTATCATCCATTATCCAATCGGGCTGCGATTGGCGAGGCAATTGATTCGAAAATGAGCGATCGTACGTTGAAGCGCATCATTGCCGGCGAGGTAAATAAAGGAAATATTGAAGTTGTCGGACGTGGTCCGGCAACCCGATACCGTTTGACACCACAGGCGCATGTCACCATGCCGCTTAACCTTGATACCTATTTTGAAAACGACATTGATCAAAGGCAGATACAAGGAAAATTCAATTTTGAATTGATTCGGGACATTCTGCCCGGCGTAAAACTGTTCACTGATGAAGAATCTGCCGTTTTGGAAACGGCGCAAGCACAATTCCGGGAGCATTTGGCAGAGATGACCGAAGTGGAATACCGCAAAGAAATGGAACGGCTTGGTATAGACTTGTCATGGAAATCTTCACAGATAGAGGGTAACACCTACTCGTTGCTTGAAACGGAACGTCTCTTGAAAGAGAAAAAAACGGCAAGCGGTAAAACCAAGGAGGAAGCGATTATGCTGCTTAACCATAAGGATGCGCTTGATTTTATCCTTGACGAGCCGGACTATTTGCATGAAATATCCCTGAGGCGCATTGTGGAAATACATGTTTTATTGACTCGGGAACTTGGCGTGGAACAGTCTATCCGCCATCACCGAGTTGGAATAACCGGCACAAATTATCAGCCATTAGATAATGAGTTCCAGATACGTGAAGCACTTGAAGATACATGCCGGATTGTTAATGACAAAAAAGATGTATTTGAAAAAGCCTTGTTGATATTAGTGCTATTATCTTATATTCAGGCATTCACGGATGGAAACAAACGGACTGCGCGCATTGTAAGCAACGGCATATTAATAGCCCATGGTTACTGTCCGATTTCATTTCGAACTGTTGATTCCATAGATTATAAGAAAGCTATGCTAATATTTTATGAGCAAAACAATATCGCGTCATTTAAACAGATATTTATTGAGCAATTCTTGTTTGCAGTGAAAACTTATTTCTGACAAATTCCTTCCTTCTGGCAGTGTCAATGGGGGAAGGCTAATTCCACTCCCCGAGTTCCTGCAATAATGCTTTGATTTCTTTTTCCGTGATGGTGCTTTGTTCTGCTTTGTCATAAATGGCGAGCAGGGTGACTACGCCGTTCTCCACGCTAATGATGGCAGTGTGCATGATGACCCGTGCCCCGTGGCTCTTTCCCTTTCCTTTGGAGGAAATGGCAAGCCGCACTTTTCTGACTCCATGCCCCAAATCCGCTCCTAAGGCAGGGGTATGTTCCAACACTGTGATCAGCTTTTCTAAATCATTGTCCAATGACTTATACTTTTTTCGCAAGCGTTTAAATGCTTGTTTGAATTTGTCTCCTAATTTAACCTCGTAATTCATTTAAAAATTCTCTTGCGGATTGTAGTTTCAGTTTACCTTCCCGGACCAGCTTTAATTCTCGCAGTCCGTCCCGGATGTCGTTCAGAATTTCTTCCTTTTCCTCTGCCGTCATCTCTTCCTGGGTGGTGGTTTCCCGTTTGAGCTTGTTCAGAAAACGCTGTAATTTCTGCATGGCGTCTTGGTTATCCAGCAGGTCAGCCACATCCCGCAGCACCGTTTGTTGCAATTGAATCGTCGTCATAGGCAAAATTTTCCTTTAGTGGTTTATATGGACAAAGATAGGCATTTCTATTGGCAAAAGCAAGAAATAGGGAAATTGGGTTACCATCCCCTCTTTAGTTGGTCTATGGTTTCTTCGCTTATTCTCCGCACATTCCCCATACCTCGTTCTGTCCCCACCGAACGAGCACCGAAGCATCACTGGGGAAGCAGCGGCGGAGGTAGGGAGCAAACAGAGATGGCATCATTGATAAATAATATTGCTCCTTAAAGATTGTACAATTTGTCATATTCCATTTGCATTAATTAAGATTAAAAACTTGTCTTTCCCTGTCACCCCAAATGGTAGGTTATGCATTATTCTATAAATGCATGCAAAAATAACGGGAAGCTGAAAACGATAGAGTAGGCGTAAATTTTAAAATTATCAATTATGAAAAACAAATTTGAAGTAGTAATTTCTCCAACTGATGTTTTGGGAGAAGAGTTGAAAAATGTATTAGGAGGAACTTCTGGTGAAGGTTGTGTAAAGTGTAAAAGAACCGAATGTAATTGTCAAGCAAAGGGAATGCCCGCACGAACAGATGACGATTGTCCTCCTGGTTATACTGTAATCAACAATGTATGCGTTGAATTAGATTAAATT
>DXFT01000133.1 GCA_019114285.1 Candidatus Odoribacter faecigallinarum | reverse complement strand
GTTGAACAAGGGTTACGGTGACTTGTGGATGTCGCCGAATTTCCTGAACCATCCGGAGATGCAATACTGTTATGTGGTGGAGTTCAAGTACGTGAAGCATGACGCGGGAGAGGGAGAGGTGGCAGCCAAGTTGGAGGAAGCGCGTGAGCAGTTGCGTCAATATGCCGGGGACGGGAGGCATGCGCAGGCGAAAGGTCACACGACGTTGCGCTACATTGCCGTGGTTTACCGTGCCTGGGAATTGGCAGCCTTGGAGGAAGTTCCGTGCCAACAAGGTTAAGGATTCGCTTGCTTTCCACCACATCACTCACGGATGAACCACGCATTCCGCACACCGGCAAGCGTTACTTATCTGTCAGTGATGTGTAAATGATACGGTAGAAAGCGGGCGAATCCTGCACGTTGTTCTTGTGGCTCTACAAGTTATTTCTCAGCTCTTCGATGGTCAGGGTGGCAGTGCCGACCTTTTTGACAACAATCCCGGCTGCCACGTTGGCTGTGTGCATGGCTTGTATGAAATCCATGCCGCTTGCCAGACAGAGGCTTAAGGTGGCAACGACGGTGTCGCCTGCACCGCTGACGTCAAACACTTCCTCTGAGTGGGTGGGAATGTGGATAGGGGGCATGTCGCTGATGAGGCTCATTCCCCGTTCGCTGCGGGTCACCAAGAGGGCGGAAAGATTGTTTGCCGCCATGGCTTCTTTGGCAGCTTTTTCTATGGCGCGGTCTGTATTGGGCACTGTATAGCCTACGATGTCGCTTAACTCTTTGACATTAGGGGTGACGAGATGTGCGCCGGTATATTTTTCCCAGTTTTTGCCTTTGGGGTCTATGATGATTTTTTTGTTGAGGTTGATTGCTTTACGAATCAGGAAATGACAAAATTCATCATTCATTAACCCTTTGCCATAATCAGAAATGACGAGTAAATCGCATTGCGGGAGTTGCCCGCTGATTTTTTCTTGCAGTATTTTTTTGTCTTCGTAGGGGATGGCGTTTTTGTCCTCATAATCTACTCTGACAATCTGTTGCTTGCCACCGATAATTCTGGCTTTGGTGATGGTAGGATTGACGGTGTGCAACAGGAGGGTAGAGATTTGCTTCTGTTTGCTGATGCGCTCCAATTCCCTGCCTTGAAAATCGTGCCCTACAGTCCCGCAAAGCAGAGGATGCCCCCCCAGGCTGGCGATGTTGTTGGCTACATTGGCAGCACCTCCCAGCCGGGATTCCTCTTTCGTGATATTGACGATGGGAACCGGTGCCTCGGGGGAAATGCGCTCAACGGTGCCAAAATAGTATTTGTCGAGCATCACATCCCCGACAATCAATATCTTGCAATCCGAGAAATTCAATTTTTTTTCTTCCATGACGGATGCTTTGTTTTGTGTTTAAAATGGCAGGAGCAGGAATTTGGTATTTATTCCTGTCCGCCGAATTCCATTAAATAGGCTTTTATAAAAGCATCAATTTTTCCGTCCATGACTCCGGTCACATCTGAGGTCTGGTAGTTGGTGCGGTGGTCTTTCACCCTTCTGTCATCAAACACATAGCTGCGGATTTGCGAGCCCCATTCTATTTTCTTTTTGTTGCTTTCCACTTTCTGTTGCTCTGCCATGCGGTGTTCCAGCTCTTTTTCGTACAGGATGGAGCGCAACTGGCGGAGGGCATTCTCCTTGTTCTTGGGTTGGTCGCGTGTTTCCGTGTTTTCAATCAGGATTTCCTCTTCCTCGCCGGTGTAGGGGTCTTTGTACTGGTAGCGCAGGCGCACGCCGGATTCCACTTTATTGACGTTCTGGCCGCCTGCCCCTCCGGAACGGAAGGTATCCCAGCTGATGGCTGCCTGGTTGATGACAATTTCAATCGTGTCGTCCACCAAGGGGGTGACGAATACCGAGGCGAAAGAGGTCATGCGCTTCCCTTGGGCGTTGTAAGGGGATACCCGCACTAGCCGGTGTACGCCGTTCTCGCCTTTCAGGTAGCCGTAGGCAAAGTCTCCCTCGATGTTCATGGTCACGGTTTTAATGCCTGCCTCGTCCCCGTCCTGCAGGTTGGCAACCGACAACTTGTAGTTGTGCGCTTCCGCCCACCGCATATACATGCGCATGAGCATGGACGCCCAATCCTGGCTTTCCGTGCCTCCTGCCCCGGAATTGATTTTCAGGACGCAACTCATGGCGTCCGCCTCGCCTTGGAGCATGTTCTTCAGTTCCAGGCTTTCCACCGCTTCCAAGGCCTTTGCATACTGCGCGTCCACCTCTGCCTCTGTCGCCTCGCCCTCCTTGGCAAAGTCATACAGTACGCCGAGGTCGCCCACAGCGCGTTCCACTTCCTCGCAGCCTTCAATCCAAGTCTTCAGTTCGCGCACCTGCTTCATGATTTTCTCCGCGTTCTTCGCGTCGCTCCAAAAATCCGGAGCCTGGGTGCGCATTTCTATTTCTTCTAATTCTATCTTCTTGCGGTCGATGTCAAAGATACCTCCTCAGAGCGCCACTGCGTTCTTCAACTTCTTTGAGTTGATCTGTTGTAATCATATTGTAAATCGTTTTATTTTTATTACTTATCCTTGTTGTTTTATTCATTTTTCCTGTGCCGGTTGTGCCGAGTCACCAGCCGGTTGTGCCGGCTGGCGGTCCGGTTGCAGCAGGACAGGATTGTAAATGCTTTCCACTTTCTGGGTGATTTCCTTGGCGACTTCATCTTGTCCGGCGTCGTATGCCATGCTGAGGAGCATGCGGATGACCTGGATGCTGATGCCTTCTTCCTGTTGTATGCTTGCCATGCGGGCAAACTTGGGCGACAGGGAGTTGGTGTACTTCAAGGTCTGGTAATTGTTCTCTGCCAGCTCTTTCAGCAAATGGTTGGCTTTGTCGGTCGCCCCCAGCTGGTAGTACAGCGGAATGTAATTCAGCAGGGTATTGTCCACCGGCACTTGCGACAGGGGCAGTTCCTCCATGCATTTGTCCAATGCGGCGATAGCCTTGTCGTTTTTGCCTTCTTTGTACAACTGTTCAGCCAGCCGCAGGAAGGTGTTGCGGTATTTCATCACGGCGATGGTGTTGTCGTGGAAATAGTCGATATTCACTTTCGGGTCTTTGATGTTGCCCCACTCAAACTTGTTCATCAGGTTGTCGTAGAGGATGTCGCTGTCAATGCGCCCGTAGTCGAAATATTCCGCATCCTTCGTCTCGATGGGTACCAGGCGGTAGGCGGCGCCTTCCAGCTGGAAGTATTTCTCAAAGCCCATATAGGCGTCCGTGCCCATGCCGATGCCGAAATACACCGGGCGTTCCCAGTCGGCGTTGGCAATAATGTCGAGCACCATCAACTGTGACTTGTTCAAAGAGTTGCCCTTCAAATCAATCTCCAATTGCTTGACGATTTTTCCGGCATCTTCCGGTTTTACCACCCCGTTGGCAATGACCTTGGCGGAATCCACCGGGATAATCACCTTGCGGGTGGGCACATAGTCCAGAGGTTCGCCGTAACCGCTCAGCTTGGTCTGGGGCAGGTCGCTCGCCACGAACTCGATGACTTCTTTCAGGTTAGCTTGCTTATACCGTTCCATGATAAACACAATGTCGCGTTTGCTCTCGCGGTACTGCTCGTGGTTGAACGAGATGGGCACTGCCGGCGTCTCGTAAGCCGCACGCTTCAACTGGTCAATGTACCAGGAACCCAGCAACAGGCTGAGGTTCACGATGCGCACGTCACGGCGCACGCCCTCCACCTCCTGTGCGTACCACAGCGGGAAGGTATCGTTGTCCCCGTAGGTGAACAGGATGGCGTTCGGTGCGCAGGAATTCAGGTAATTCTTGGCATGTGCCAGCGTCGCGTAACGCCCCGAACGGTCATGGTCGTCCCAGTTCTGCGCAGCCATGTTCACCGGCACCGCGAACAGGCAAACGACTGTCACGCCCGTAGCCAGACCGGCTTGGGTCATGAGGGTGGCGTTCTTCCATTTCTTGCAGAGGAACTCCCAAATCGAGAGCACGCCCAGCCCTATCCAGATGGCATAGGCATAGAACGAGCCGGCGTATGCATAATCCCGCTCACGCGGCTCCATCGGCGGCTGGTTCAGATAGACGATAATCGCGATGCCCGTCAGGATGAACAGCAATGCCACCACAAAGAAATCCTGCTTCCCCTTGCGTCCCTTCTTGTACTGGTAGAACATCCCCAGGATGCCCAACAGGAAAGGAAGCATATAATACTTATTGTATGCCTTCTCGTTCTTCAAGGTGTCGGGCAGCTCGTCCTGATTCCCGAGGCGCATCTCGTCGAGGAACTTGATGCCCGTAATCCAGTTGCCGTGGTTGATTTCCCCGTTCCCCTGGATGTCGTTCTGCCGCCCGGAGAAGTTCCACATGAAGTAACGCCAGTACATGTGCCCCAACTGGTAGTTGAAGAAGAACTTCAGGTTGTTCCCGAAACTGGGGGAGGTAATCATCTCCCCGTTCACATTATACGTCGGCCCGTTGTTCTTCCCCGCCCATGCCTGGTATTGCTGGGGATAGTAAGAGCGCGTCCCGTTGTGCATGCGGGGGAACACCGTGCAGAAGCGCTTGTCGTATTCATACTCCTGCTTGTGCCCGATGACGTCATAGACCCCCGTCTCCTTGTTCTGGTAATAAATGGGCTCCCCGTCCTTGGAATTGATGAGGGGCGCATTGTAATACTGCCCGTACAGCAGCGGCGAATCGCCGTACTGGTCGCGGTTGATGTAAGACAGCAGCGAGAACACGTTGTCCGGGCTGTTCTCGTCAATCACCGGGTCGCTCAGCGAACGGATAACCACCATCGAATAAGAGGAATAACCGATGAGGATGACCATAAAGCAGGTCAATATCGTGTTCCAGATGGCCATCCCCTTCTTCAGCGTATAGCGGATGCCCCACGTCAGCACGCCGATAATCAGCAGCACGTAAACCACCACGCCCGTGTTGAACGGCAGCCCCATCCCGTTGACAAAGAGCAGTTCAAACCAGCCTGCCACCTTGACCACCCCGGGTATGATGCCGAAATTGACAATCCCCAGAATGACGAGCGAGACAATGCCCGTCTTGATGATGCCGCGCACGGTCGGCGTATATTTCTTGAAATAATAGACAAACACGATGGCAGGGATGGCAAGCAGGTTCAACAGGTGTACCCCGATGGACAAGCCTATCAGGTAGGCAATGAGCACCAGCCAGCGGTTCGCGTAAGGCTCGAACGCCACGTTCTCCCACTTCAGGATTGCCCAGAACACCACCGCCGTGAACAGCGACGACATGGCATAAACCTCCCCTTCCACTGCCGAGAACCAGAACGTGTCCGTAAACGCGTAAGTCAGCGAACCGATAAGCGCCGCCCCCAGGATGGCGAAAAACTGCGCCACCGTCATCTCTTCCTCCTCCTTGAGCACAATCTTGCGCGCCAGGTGGACGATGGACCAGAACAGGAACATCACCGTCAGCCCCGAACACAGCCCCGACATATAGTTAATCATCAACGCCTGCGTGTCCGCCGAAGGCGCCAGAATGGCAAAAAGGCGTGAAATAATCATGAACAACGGCGCCCCGGGAGGATGCCCCACTTGCAGTCCCACGGAAGTCGTGATAAATTCCCCGCAGTCCCAAAGGCTGGCGGTGGGCTCGGCGGTGAGCATGTACGTCAGTGTCGCGATAAGGAACACCACCCAACCGGTCACACGGTTAATCATTTTGAAACTCCACGTCGGATGGTCCTTGATAGTGTAAATCTTCATCGATTAGAGAAATTTTTTCCTGTTTATTCTTACTATAACTTTCATTTCGTATCCATCCCCTTGTGCAATCCCTTGGTTCAGAGGGGATGGCACAGGCTGGAAATGATAAATGCCTTGGCTGTCATCTCCATCCCGGGAAACATGCAACGAATTGCACGGCGAAGATAAACAATTTGCGCGACATATCCCACGTCCTGCCGCCCTAAAATCAAAAAAGCGAAATTTTCCCCCAAAATTTTGCAGGAAACAAAAAACATCTTACCTTTGCACCCGTCAATGATGAAGGCACGATAGCGTGACTGTCCCATTGTGTAATGGCAGCACAGCAGATTTTGGTTCTGTCAGTCCAGGTTCGAATCCTGGTGGGACAACATCATCAGACGCCCAAGTGGTGAAATTGGTATACACGCTAGTTTCAGGTACTAGTGGCTTCACGGCCGTGTAGGTTCGAGTCCTATCTTGGGCACCAATTACAACTCTAGTTCTTTTTCGTGTTCGCCCAGGTGGTGAAATTGGTATACACGCTACTTTGAGGTGGTAGTGGTCGAAAGGCTGTGCAAGTTCGAGTCTTGTCCTGGGCACATCGGTTTTAAGGAAAAAGGGCGCATCCCGTCGGATGCGCCCCTTTTTTTCATCTCCCCCTCCTTGCCTTCCCTCCTTCCTGGGCGGTCAGTCCGCAGGGTACAGCAGCACCGTCCCCGAAGCCTTCCGCCCGTGCCGCGCCCGCGCGAAAGCATAGGCGTACAGGTCTTCCGTGGACCACGCCGCGGGCAGCGTGAACGGCACCTCGCCCCCTGCTCCGCGTGTCCCTAACTCCACCAGCTTCCCCCGCAGGTTCACCCCGTCGAACACGAAGCCATATACCCGGTCGTCCGCATTGCACAGGCTTGACTGCATCTCGGGGCTCATCGCCTCCAGCATGAACGTCACCGTCCGCTCCTCCGTGCTCACCGTCGCCGTCACCGCGGGTGTCTCCAGCGGTCCTGCCGACAGCGCCATCTCCCGGAAATTGTACGTCCGCGTGAAGCCGCCTTCCTCGTCCGGCTGCGATGTGCACAGCGTCCCCATGTTGTGGCGCGTGAACAGGTTGGCTGCCGTCTGCCCGCGTCCCCGCTTGGGGAAGCCCTTCCGTGCCGCGTCGAGCACGAAAGGCACCAGCGCGTTCACCCCGCCGAACTGGTCGGCGCGTATGTCCCGCGCTTCCTTTTCTTCCTCGTCTTCGAAACTTGGCAATTTTGCCTTGTCGCTCATCACGATGTTTCCCGGCGACAACGTTCTGAACGTTGTGTCGCCCATTGTACCACTGAGGGTGGTCACCATTCTTAAATTGATCTTTGTCATATTCCAAACGTTTTAAAATTTAACATGACAAAGATAAGTAATTAATTTCAGTTTTGCAAGTATTTTTCAAATTATTTTTCATTTCCCGTTATAACTTGTTCACACTCGCTAACAGCTCCCTGCCCGCTGCCTGCCTGCCCCCTGCCCGGGCGGGTGTGAGTGTGTGCAACTTACTTGTACATAGTTTGTTTGTTACCTGTTTGAGGAGATGAGTGGCAGGTGATTTGCAGGTAAGTGGCAGGTGAATAAGGAGGAGG